>NZ_JBEXYB010000065.1:0-25046 GCF_040630715.1 Streptomyces sp. NPDC005752
GTGGCGTGGCCGGAGACGGGCGAGGTGCGGCGTGCCGCGGTGTCGTCGTTCGGGATCAGCGGCACGAACGCGCACGTCATCCTCGAACAGGCACCCGTCGAAGGTGATGGTGCCGCGACGCAGACGGACGAGGTCTCACCGCTGGGCGGGGAGGCACTGCCGTTCGTCCTCTCCGGGAAGTCGGAAGCCGCGCTGCGGGACCAGGCCGCGCGTCTGAGCGAAATGCTGGCGGCCGGTTCCGGGGTGGAGCCCGCAGGGATCGGCTTGTCGCTGGCGATGGGACGGTCGCGCTTCGAGCACCGTGCGGTGGTCGTCGCCGCACGTGCCGATGAGCTCGGTTCGGCTCTGGGCGCACTGGCCGATGAGCGCCCCGGGGCGAGTGTGGTGCGGGGTGTCGCTGATGGTGCGGTGGCTCCCGTGTTCGTGTTTCCGGGGCAGGGGTCGCAGTGGGCGGGTATGGCTGCGGGGCTGATGGAGTCCTCGGTCGTGTTCGGGGAGCGCATGCGGGAGTGTGCGGCGGCGTTGTCGGTGCATACGGACTGGTCGTTGCTGGATGTGTTGCGTGGTGAGCCGGGTGCTCCTGGTTTCGGCCGGGTCGATGTGGTGCAGCCGGTGTTGTGGGCGGTGATGGTGTCGTTGGCCGAGGTCTGGCGTGCTGCTGGTGTGGTGCCTGCTGCGGTGATGGGGCATTCGCAGGGTGAGATCGCTGCTGCGTGTGTGGCGGGTGGGCTGTCCTTGGAGGACGGTGCGCGGGTGGTGGCGTTGCGCAGCCGCGCGATCGTGGAGCTGTCGGGTCTGGGCGGCATGGTGTCCGTCGCGGAGCCGGCGGAGAGGGTGGAGGGGCGGCTGGTCGCGTGGGAGGGCCGGCTTTCGGTGGCGGCGGTGAACGGTCCGTCCTCCGTGGTCGTCAGCGGTGACGACGACGCGCTGGACGAGCTGCTCCTGGCGTGCAAGGCGGATGAGGTGCGTTGCAAGCGCATCGATGTGGACTACGCCTCGCACAGTGCGCACGTGGAACGCATCCATGACCGGCTGTTGGAGGTGCTGGCGGATCTGTCGCCGCGTGCTTCGGAGGTGCCGTTGTATTCGACGGTGACGGGTGAGTTGCTGGACACGGCGGGGATGGACGGCGAGTACTGGTACACGAACCTGCGCCGGACGGTCCTCCTGGAGGAGACGAGCCGCACCCTGATCGAAGCCGGGCATCGTGTGTTCGTCGAGGTCAGCCCCCATCCGGTGCTGGCCGTGGGGCTGCAGGAGACGTTCGAGGCGGCGGGTAGTGACGCGGTGGCGTTGGGGACGTTGCGGCGGGACGAGGACGAGGCCCGGCGCTTCATGACCTCCCTCGCCGAAGCACACGTGCAGGGGGTGGAGCTCGACTGGAAGACACTGTTCGCGGGTACCGGGGCCCAGCACGTCGACCTGCCCACCTACGCCTTCCAGCATCAGCGCTACTGGCTGAACCCCTCCGCCGGAAACGGTGCCGTGGATGTTTCCTCGGCCGGGCTGAAGCCCCTCGACCACGCCATGCTGTCCAGCGCGATGGGCCTGGCCGGCACAGACGGGGTGGTTCTGACGGGCAGGGTCTCGATCGAGACTCACCCCTGGCTCGCCGACCACGCCGTGTGGGGCTCGGTCCTCCTGCCGGGCACAGCCTTCGTGGAACTCGCTCTGCAAGCCGCCGACCAGGTCGGCTGCGACCTGGTGGAAGAGCTGATGATCGAGGCACCGCTTCTCATCGCCGACCACGACGCGGTCGTCATCCAGGTCGCGGTGGCCGCGGCCGACCCGACGGGCCGACACGAGATCACGGTGTTCTCACGCCCCGCCGACGCCTCGGACGAGGCATGGACACGGCACGCCGGCGGCATACTCGCCACCGGTGCGGAGGCGACGGACGGCCTTGCTGACTGGCCGCCGACCGGAGCTCAGGCCGTCGCGGTGGACACGCTCTACGCATCGCTCGCCGATGCCGGGTACGAGTACGGCCCCCTGTTCCAGGGGCTGCGGGCCGCGTGGCGGCAGGGTGACGACGTATACGCGGAGGTGGCCCTGCCCGACGAGGCCGAGGTCGACGGCTTCGGGCTGCATCCGGCACTCCTGGACGCCGCACTGCACGCGATGGGCCTCGCCGCGGTCCCCGACTCGGACGGAACGGCGGGAGCAGTGGGCCTGCCGTTCGCCTGGACCGGCGTGTCCCTGTCGGCAGTGGGAGCACAGCTCCTGCGGGTCCGGGTCCGCCGTGAGGGATCGGGAGCGTCGCTGCTGCTGGCCGATGGAGCCGGATCGCACGTCGCCTCGGTGGAATCGCTCGCGCTGCGCCCGGTCTCGCCGGAGCAGTTGCGCGGAAGCGGCAACGCCCACGCCGACTCGCTGTTCCGCGTGGAATGGTCCGTCAAACCGGTCGGCGGCGCTCCGAACGCCGAGAGGCCGGAGGGCGCCTGGGCCGTCATCGGGGACGCCGAGTTCCTCCCCGGAACGGTGCGGTATGCGGATCTGGCCTCGATGGACGAGGTGCCGGATGTGGTGGCGGTGTCGTTCGCCGCTTCCGCTTCTCCTTCCGGTGACATGGCGTCCCGTACGCAGGAACTCACCGTCCGGGCACTGGAAATGGTGCAGGAGTGGCTGGCGAGCGAGCGGTTCGCCGACGCTCGGCTGGTGGTGGTGACGCGGGGCGCGGTGTTCTGCGACTCGCCCGATCCCGTGCAGGCCGCTGTGTGGGGGCTGGTGCGGACGGCCGAGTCGGAGAACCCCGGACGGTTCGTGCTGGTGGATCATGACGGCCAGGAATCCGGTCTGTCGGCGGCGGTGGCCTCGGGTGAGCCGCAGGCCGCGGTGCGCGCGGACGAGGTGTTCGTGCCGAGGCTGGCACGGATGCCGTTGCCCGTCGGGCAGGCACCCGCCCTCGTCGAACCGTCCGGCACCGTGCTGGTGACGGGTGCCAGCGGGGTTCTGGGCGGGGTGGTGGCACGTCACCTGGTCGCCGAGCACGGCGTGCGGCACCTGCTCCTGTTGAGCCGTCGAGGCGCGGACGCTCCTGGAGCGGCCGAACTCGTGGCCGAACTGGCCGAGTCGGGGGCGCAGGCACGCTTCGCGGCGTGTGACGTGGCGGATCGCGGGGCACTGGCCCAGGCCCTGGACCGCGTCGAGTCCGAGCACCCCCTCACGGGTGTCGTGCACACCGCCGGTGTGCTGGACGACGGGGTGGTGTCCTCGCTGACACCGGAGCGGCTGGCCGCGGTGATGCGGCCCAAGGTCGACGCCGCGTGGAACCTGCACGAGCTGACCCGTGACATGGATCTTTCGATGTTCACGCTCTTCTCCTCCGCCGCCGGTGTGTTCGGCGGTTCCGGTCAGGCGAACTACGCCGCGGCGAACGCGTTCCTCGACGCCCTTGCCGAGGCACGGCGTGCGGAAGGACTCGCCGGTCAGTCGCTGGCCTGGGGTCTGTGGGCGCAGGCCAGCGCGATGACGGGACAGCTGGACAGTGGTGATCTGCGGCGGATGGCCAGGGGTGGTCTGACGCCGTTGTCCTCGGAGCAGGGGCTCGAGCTCTTCGACCTGGCCGGCGGCCTGGCCGACGAAGCCGTGCTGGTGCCGATCCGGGTCGACATGGCTGCTCTGCGGCTACGGCCTGAGATGACTCCGCTGATGCTGCGGGGTCTTGTCCGGGTACCGAACCGGCGGCAGGCGGACTCCGGCACCGATCGCTCCGCATCGTTCGGACGTACCCTCCTCGCCCTCCCCGAGGCCGAACAGCACCAGTTGGTGCAGGATCTGGTACGGGCCCAGGCGGCCGCCGTGCTCGGGCACGACTCGGGCGAGGCGGTGCAGCCGGAGCGGGCGTTCACCGAGCTGGGCTTCGACTCCCTCACCGCCGTCGAACTGCGTAACCGGATGAGCGCGGCCACGGGGCTGCGTCTGCCGGCCACCCTCGTGTTCGACTACCCGACCCCCTTCGCGATGGCCGACCACATACGGACCGAGATCGTCGGCGTGCAGGCGGGGGCCGTCATCAGTCGGCCCACCGTGACCGGCACCGAGGACGACCCGGTCGTCATCGTCGGCATGAGCTGCCGGTTCCCGGGTGGTGCCGAATCGCCCCGAAAGCTGTGGGAGCTGGTGGCCGGCGGCAACGAGGGCATCACCGGCCTGCCCACGGACCGGAACTGGGACGTGGAAGGGCTGTACGACCCCGACCCGGACAACCCCGGCACCTCCTTCACCCGCGAAGGCGGTTTCCTGCACGACGCGGCGGAGTTCGACCCGGGCTTCTTCGGGATCTCGCCGCGTGAGGCCCTCGCCATGGACCCGCAGCAACGACTGCTGCTGGAAGGTTCCTGGGAGGCCATCGAGTCGGCGGGGATCGACCCGGCGTCGCTGCGCGGCACGAGCACCGGCGTGTTCGCCGGGCTGATGTATCACGACTACGTCGCTCAGCTGGCCACCGTCCCGGAGGGTGTCGAGGGGTACCTCGCCACCGGCACGTCCGGCAGCGTCGTGTCCGGTCGTGTCTCCTACACGCTCGGCCTCGAGGGACCCGCTGTAACGGTCGACACCGCTTGCTCGTCCTCCCTGGTGGCGCTGCATCTCGCCGCGCAGGCCCTGCGTTCGGGCGAGTGCTCGATGGCGCTGGCCGGCGGCGCCAGTGTGATGGCCACACCGGGCAGTTTCATCGAGTTCAGCCGCCAGCGTGGACTGGCCGCGGACGGCCGGTGCAAGTCCTTCGCCGCGGGCGCCGACGGCACCGGCTGGGGTGAGGGCGTGGGCATGCTGCTGCTGGAGCGGCTGTCGGACGCGCGGCGCAACGGGCACCAGGTGCTGGCGGTGGTGCGGGGTTCGGCGGTGAACCAGGACGGTGCGTCGAACGGTCTGACGGCACCGAACGGTCCTTCACAGCAGCGGGTCATCCGGCAGGCCCTGGCCAACGCCGGTCTCAACCCGGCGCAGGTGGATGCGGTCGAGGCGCACGGTACGGGTACGACGCTGGGTGACCCCATCGAGGCGCAGGCGCTGCTGGCGACGTACGGGCAGGGGCGGTCGGAGGGACGACGGCCGCTGCTGCTCGGCTCGATCAAGTCGAACATCGGTCATACGCAGGCTGCCGCAGGTGTGGCCGGTGTGATCAAGATGGTGATGGCGATGCGGCACGGTGTGCTGCCGCAGACCCTGCACGTCGACGCGCCGACGCCTCAGGTGGACTGGTCGGCGGGTGCGGTGGAGTTGCTGACGGAGTCGGTGGCCTGGCCGGAGACCGGCGAGGCGCGCAGGGCGGGGGTGTCGTCGTTCGGCATCAGCGGGACCAACGCCCACGTGATCGTCGAGCACACACCGGTCGTCGAAGAGCGCCACGAGCCCGCGGTCTCCTTGCCGGTCGTTCCGTGGGTGGTGTCCGCGAAGTCCGATGCAGGTCTTTCGGCACAGCTGGAACGGCTCTCGGCGTCTGCCCGGGAGCACTCACCGGCGGACGTCGGGTACTCGCTGGCGACGACGCGTGCGGCGATGACTCACCGTGCGGTGGTCATCGGGGACGTGACGGTCCGGGGCACGGTCTCGTCGGGTCGAACCGGGGTGTTGTTCTCGGGTCAGGGTGCGCAGCGGTCGGGTATGGGTCGTGAGTTGTACGAGGCGTATCCGGTGTTCGCGGATGCGTTCGACGTGGTGTGTGCGGAGCTTGACCGTCATCTGGACAGGCCTGTCCGGGATGTGGTGTTCGAGGGTGGTGAGCGGCTGGATCAGACGCAGTTCACGCAGGCGGGTCTGTTCGCGCTCGAGGTGGCGTTGTTCCGTCTGGTGTCGGCGTGGGGTGTGAAGCCGGACTATCTGCTGGGGCACTCCATCGGTGAGCTGTCGGCCGCGCACGTGGCGGGGGTGCTCTCACTCGAGGACGCGGCGAAGCTGGTCGCGGCTCGTGGCCGTCTGATGCAGGATCTGCCGACCGGTGGGGCGATGGTGTCCCTCCAGGCGTCGGAGGACGAGGTCCTGCCGCTGCTGACCGATGGTGTATCTGTCGCCGCGCTCAACGGGCCTTCCGCCACCGTGATTTCCGGTGACGAGGACGCTGTCCTCATGATCGCCGCGCACTTCGCGGAGCAGGACCGCAAGACGAAACGGCTTCGTGTCAGTCACGCGTTCCACTCGCCCCGCATGGACGCCATGCTGGAGGACTTCCGTACGGTCGCGGAGACTCTGACCTACCGAGCCCCGCAGACCGCCATCGTCTCCAACGTGTCCGGGCTGGTCGTGTCGGGTGACGAGATGTGCTCGGCGGACTACTGGGTACGTCACGTCCGCGAGGCCGTCCGCTTCGTCGACGGGATGCGGGCGCTTCAGGACCAGGGCGTCACCAGGTATCTGGAGCTGGGTCCGGACGGGGTGCTGTCCGCGATGGGGCAGGACTGTGTCGAGGACTCGGCGTTCGTCCCGGTACTGCGCAAGGACCGCGACGAGGCTACGACCCTGGTCACCGCGCTCGCCGAACTCCACGTGCGTGGGTCGGCCGTGGACTGGGCGGCGTACTTCACAGGTACCGGTGCCCGACGCGTCGAGCTGCCCACCTACGCCTTCCAGCGCGAGCGGTACTGGCCCGAAGGCGGGGCGCTCCTCATGGGCGGCAAGCGAGCCCCGGAAGCCGCATCGTCCCTCGACGCGACCTTCTGGGACGCCGTGGAGCAGGAGGACGCGGCGGCGCTCGGGGCGGCCCTGGGGTCGGACGAGCTGGCACCGCTCGAGGCGATGCTGCCCGTACTGTCCTCGTGGCGTCGGCAGAGCCGCAACCTCTCCACCGTCGATGCCTGGCGCTACCGCGCCACCTGGCAGCCCGTTTCCGCCGTCCCGCGTCCCGCGCTGCAGGGCACCTGGCTGGTGGTCGCACCGGAGAACCACGTGACGCACCCCGTCACCGACGGGCTCCGCGCACACGGCGCCGACGTCATCCACCTTCCGCTCGCCTGCACCGTCGGCCGGGACGAGCTGGCCGGCATACTCGCCGGCCACCCGAAACTCGCCGGGGTGGTGGCACTGCCGACGGCGGAGGACGAACCCACCGCAGGGGCGGTGGGTGCCGAGGTCATCAGGACTCTGACCCTCGTCCAAGCCCTGGGTGACGTGGGCGGGACGGTTCCGCTGTGGTGCCTGACCCGTGGCGCGGTGTCGGTGGGCAGGTCGGACGGAACGGTCACTCCCTCGCAGGCGCAGGCCTGGGGGCTGGGCCGGGTCGCCGCACTGGAACACCCGCAGTGCTGGGGCGGGTTGATCGACCTCCCCGAGGTGTTGGACGACCGTGCCGTGGGACGCGTCTGCGCGGCATTGGCGGGTATCGACACCGAGGACCAGATCGCCGTCCGGGCATCGGGTGTGTACGTACGACGGCTCGTCCGCACACCCGGTACCGGACAGGGGTCCCCGTGGACGCCACGGGGGACTGTCCTGATCACCGGCGGTACGGGCGTTCTGGGAGCGCACGTGGCCCGCTGGGCTGCCCGCAACGGTGCCGAGCGGCTGGTACTCACCAGCCGCCGGGGCATCGACGCCCCGGGCGCCTCGGAACTCAGGGACGAACTCGTCGCACTCGGAGCGGCTGTCACCGTCGCCTCGTGCGACGTCACCGACCGCGCCGCACTCATCGAACTGGCTGACGGCCTGAGGGCCGCCGGATCACCGGTGAGGGCCGTGCTGCACACCGCCGGAGCGGCCGCTTCGCATCCGCTTGCGGAACTGGACGCCGACGGCCTGGAGGCCGTCCTCTCCGCCAAGGTCGCAGGAGCGGTCAACCTGGACGCCGTGTTCACGGAGGACGACGCCGACACGACGCTCGACGCGTTCGTCCTCTTCTCCTCGATCGCGGGCGTGTGGGGCAGCGGGGGGCAGGCCGCCTACGCGGCGGCCAACGCACACCTCGACGCCCTGGCGCTGAGCCGTCGTGCCCGCGGTAGGGCCGCCACCTCGGTGGCCTGGGGGCCGTGGGGCGGGGGCGGGATGGCACAGGGCGAGGCCGAGGCGCATCTGCTGCGACGCGGACTGCCGGCGATGGCTCCCGAGCGCGCTGTCGCGGCTCTGCAGCAGGCGCTGTCCGAGGGCGACTCCCTCATCACCGTTGCCGACGTCGACTGGGCGCGCTTCGCCCCGGCGTTCACCGCGCTCCGCCCGAGCCCGCTCCTCGCGGAGCTCTCCGACGTACGCGAACTGCGGGAGAAGGCTTCGGCGCCGGCGGATGACGCCGCGTCAGCCATGCGGGACCGGTTGGCCACGTCCACCGGAGGCGAACGGACCCGGGCACTGCTGGAACTCGTACGCAAGCAGGCTGCCGTCGTGCTGGCGCACCCGAGCACCGAGTCGGTCACTGCGGCGAGCACGTTCCGCGAGTTGGGCTTCGACTCGCTGACCGCCGTGGAACTCCGTAACCGTCTGGCCAAGGAGACGGGGCTGACGCTCCCCGCCACCATGGTGTTCGACCACCCGACGCCGACGGTCCTGGCCGAGCATCTGCGTACCGAGCTGTTCGGCGGCGAACTCCAGCGGGCCGACTCCTTCACGGCCGTGGCAGCGACTGACGCCGACGATCCCATCGTGATCGTCGGGATGAGCTGCCGGTTCCCCGGAGGCGTGCGTTCGCCGGAAGAGCTGTGGGAGCTGCTCGCCGCAGGCGCCGACGGAGTGTCCGGATTCCCGGTCAACCGGGGCTGGGACCTGGACTCGCTGTACGACCCGGACCCGGACCACTCCGGTACCTCTTACGTGTCGGAGGGCGGATTCCTGCACGACGTGGGGGAGTTCGACCCGGGCTTCTTCGGGATCTCACCCCGCGAGGCCACGGCGATGGACCCGCAGCAGCGGCTGCTGCTCGAGACGTCGTGGGAGGTGTTCGAGCGGGCCGGCATCGACCCTGCCTCCCTGCGCGGAAGCCGCACCGGCGTCTTCACCGGGACCAACGGCCAGGACTACTCGGCGTTGCTGTTCATGTCGGCCCAGAACTCCGAGGGCCACATGGGGACCGGCAACGGCGCAAGCGCCGTCTCGGGACGGCTGTCGTACACCTTCGGCCTGGAGGGACCGGCGGTGACGGTGGACACGGCGTGCTCGTCGTCGCTTGTCGCTCTGCACCTGGCGATTCAGGCGCTGCGGGCGGGGGAGTGCTCACTCGCCCTGGCCGGTGGTGTCACGGTGATGTCGACACCCGGCGCGTTCATCGAGTTCTCCCGCCAGCGCGGTCTCGCCGAGGACGGCCGGTGCAAGGCGTTCGCCGACGCGGCGGACGGCACGGGCTGGGGCGAGGGTGTCGGCATGCTGCTGGTGGAGCGGTTGTCGGACGCGCGGCGTAACGGTCACGAGGTGCTCGCGGTCGTACGGGGCTCGGCGGTGAACCAGGACGGCGCGTCGAACGGCATGACGGCCCCGAACGGGCCGGCCCAGCAGCGCGTCATCCGGCAGGCGCTGGCCTCGGCGGGTCTCTCCGCGTCCCAGGTGGACGTGGTCGAGGCGCACGGTACGGGTACGCGGCTGGGCGACCCGATCGAGGCGCAGGCGCTCATGGCGACCTACGGCCAGGAGCGCGGCCACGGCAGGCCGCTGCTGCTCGGGTCGATCAAGTCGAACATCGGGCACACACAGGCTGCGGCCGGTGTGGCCGGTGTGATCAAGATGGTGATGGCGATGCGGCACGGGACGCTGCCGCGCACCCTGCACGTCGACAGTCCGTCCTCGCAGGTGGACTGGTCGGCAGGAGCCGTCGAGCTGTTGACCGAGTCGGTCGGCTGGCCGGAGACGGACGAGCCGTGGCGTGCAGGGGTGTCGTCGTTCGGGATCAGCGGCACCAACGCCCACACGATCATCGAACAGGCACCTCCCGCCCCGGCCACCGCCGCCGTCATCGCTCCGCCGGTTCTGCCGTGGGTGCTGGCGGGCCGCTCGGAACGAGCCCTGGTTGCTCAGGCCGGGCTCCTGCGGTCGCACCTGCTGCGACGTCCGGAACTCGAGCCCCTCGACGTGGCGTTCACTCTGGCCACGGGCCGCGCGGCGCTCACACACCGTGCTGTGGTCAGCGGAGCCGACCGAGACGCGCTGTTGCGCGGTGTCACGGCCCTCTCCGAAGGCGGTGCCGATGCGCAGGTGACGGTGGACCAGGAGGTCGACGGACAGGTAGCGGTGCTGTTCTCGGGTCAGGGTGCGCAGCGGTCGGGTATGGGCCGTGAGCTGTACGCGTCCTACCCGGTGTTCGCGGACGCGTTCGACGCGGTGTGTGCGGAGCTGGACCGTCATCTGGACAGGCCTGTCCGTGATGTGGTGTTCGAAGGTGGTGAGCTGCTGGACCAGACGCAGTTCACTCAAGCCGGGCTGTTCGCGCTCGAGGTGGCGTTGTTCCGTCTGGTGTCGGCGTGGGGTGTGAAGCCGGACTACCTGCTGGGGCACTCCATCGGTGAACTGTCCGCCGCGCACGTGGCGGGGGTGCTGTCGCTGGAGGACGCGGCGAAGCTGGTGGCGGCTCGTGGTCGTCTGATGCAGGATCTGCCGACCGGTGGGGCGATGGTGTCCCTCCAGGCGACGGAGGACGAAGTCTTGCCGTTGCTCACCGACGGTGTATCGATAGCCGCCCTCAACGGGCCCTCCGCGACCGTGATTTCCGGTGACGAGGACGCTGTCCTCGCGATCGCCGGCCACTTCGAGGCGCAGGACCGTAAGACGAAGCGGCTCCGTGTCAGTCACGCGTTCCACTCGCCCCGTATGGACGCCATGCTCGACGAGTTCCGCACGGTCGCGGAAGGCCTGACCTTCCACCCGCCCGGCATCGCCATCGTCTCCAACGTCACCGGCCGGACAGCCGGGCCGGAGGAACTGTGCGACCCCGAGTACTGGGTGCGGCACGTCCGTCAGGCCGTCCGCTTCCTCGAAGGAATGCGAGGTCTGGAGGACCTGGGAGTCGCGACCTTCCTGGAGCTGGGCCCCGACGGGGTGCTCTGCGCCATGGGACAGAACTGCGTCACCCCGGAGGGCACGGAGTTCATTCCAGCCCTGCGCAAGGACAGGGACGAGCCGGCCACCGTGGTCGCCTCGCTCGCCGGCCTGCACGGACGGGGAGTCACCGTCGACTGGCCGGGGTTCTTCGCCGGAACCGGCGCCCGGAGCATCGAGCTGCCGACCTACGCCTTCCAGCGGCAGCAGTACTGGCCTGAGCCGGCCGGCCAGGAATCCGCGGCTGACGGAGGAACGTCCGCCCTGGACGAGCGGTTCTGGGCAGCGGTTGAACAGGAGGACCTGAGCGGACTGGTCGAGGGCTCGGGGCTCTCCGCCGACCAGCCGCTCAGCACGGTGTTGCCCCTGCTGTCGTCATGGCGTCGGCAGTCCCGTGAGCAGTCCACCGTCGACGCGTGGCGCTACCGGGTCACCTGGAAGCCGGTCACAGCCACCGGCGCGGCGGCCGCATCGGGGACCTGGCTGGTCGTGGCGGCGGAGGAACACCACGACCACCCGGTCGTCACCGGCCTGCGTGAACACGGCGGCGACGTCGAACTGCTGACGGTGGGCAGTGGCCAGCCGAATCGGTCGGTGCCGGCCGAGGACCTCGCCGAGAAGCTGGCCAACCGGGCGGCCGGGCACGGGGAACTCGTCGGCGTCGTCTCCCTGCTGGCGCTGACCCACAGCCCGACGGCGGCGAACCTGAGCCTCGTCCAGGCTCTGGGCGACGCCGACGTCCCGGCTCCTCTGTGGTGTGTCACCCGAGAAGGGGTGAGCGTGAGCCGTACCGACGCGGCACCCGACCCGGAGCAGTCGCAGCTGTGGGGCCTGGGCAGGGTCGCAGGACTCGAACAGCCCCACCGGTGGGGCGGTCTGATCGACCTCCCCCCGACGACGGACGGGCGGGCTGCGGGCCGCGTGGTCGCCCTGCTGACGGGTGACGGTGCGGAGGACCAGGTCGCTGTGCGTTCCTCCGGAGCGTTCGTCCCGCGCATCGAGCGGGTGCCGGCCCCCACGGCCGGACCCGAGTGGGAGCCCAGGGGGACGGTGCTGGTCACCGACGCCTCCACGCCTCTCGGCTCGGGCGCCGCACGCTGGCTGGCCGGCACCGAGGCCGACCAAGTGGTGCTGATGGTTCCGGAAGGCGCCGAAGCGGCGGCGGAGGCGGTTGCGCAGCTCGGCGGGCGTGGACTCGTCGTCCGCTGCGACGTCGCCGACCGCAAGGCACTCGAAGCGCTCGTCCGCGAGCTCACCGAGGGGGGCAACCCGGTCCGTGCCGTGCTGCACACGGTCGGCGGCAACCAGCTCACCCCGCTCGACGCTCTCCGTATGGACGACGTCGACGGACGGCTCACCGCCAAGATGGTGGGCGCGGCCCATCTCGACGAGGTGTTCGCCGACACCGGACTGGACGCGTTCGTCCTCTTCTCCACCATCGCCGGAGTCTGGGGCGGCGGCGGCCAGGGGGCGTACGCCGCGGCGGGCGCCTACCTGGACGGTCTGGCGCAGAACCGCAGGGCGCGCGGTCTGGCAGCCACCTCGGTGGCCTGGGGGCCGTGGGCCGAGTCGGCGTCCGCCACTCCGGAGGACGCGGCGGCCGAGGAACAGCTCCGGCTGCGGGGCCTGCCCGCGATGCTGCCGGAGCTGGCGCTCACCGTCCTGCGGCGCGCGGTCACCGACCACGATCCGCTGCTCACGGTGGCCGATGTGGACTGGGCGCGGTTCGTACCGTCGTTCACGGCCATGAGGCCCAGCGCGCTGTTCGCCGATCTGCCTGAGGCAGTGGAGGCACTGGGCCGTGACGCCGAGGGCGAAGGCGTCGACAAGGGCGCGGCCGAGGAGCTGCGACAGCATCTCGCGGGACTCTCCGAAGCGGACCGGGAGGCGGAACTGACACGTCTGGTACGCACCCACGCGGCCGCCGTACTGGGCTACGCGGGCATCGAGGAGGTCGGCCCGGGCCGGGTGTTCCGCGAGCTCGGGTTCGACTCGCTGACAGCCGTGGAACTCCGCAACAGGCTCACGCGGGCCACGGGTCTGCGGTTGCCCGCCGGGCTGGCCTTCGACTACCCGAGTGCTGTCGCCGCCGCCGGCTTCCTGCACGCGGAGCTCCGGTTCGGCTCGGACACCACAGGGGCGTCGCTGCTCGCGGAGCTGGACAAGCTGGAGGCTGCAACTGCGGAGAACGAGCCCGACACCCTTACCAGGGCGAAGGTCGCCATGCGCCTCCAGGCATTCCTGGCCAAGTGGTCCGAAGGAGGGGCGGCCGAGGCGGACCCGGCGGATGTGACCGACAAACTCGAATCCGCCTCCGACGACGAGATATTCGACTTCATCAACAACGAACTGGGGCGCTCGAACTGACGGTCACGGCCCCGGTGTGGCGCGCGAACTGCCGCCACGCCGGGGCCGTGGTGTTCGCGGGACCGGACTGCGGCCGGACGTACCCCTGCTCCTACGGGGCCGGGAGCCCGAGGGCGGCAACGGCCGTGGTGCGCGCCGCTGGGGCCAGGGATGAGGGGAGGTCCGTTAGGGGGCGGGGGGAGACCCGTAGGGGTTGTGCGGCCAAGGGGGGTCGAATAGCTTCGCATTGCGAGTTGATCTGCTGGAATGTCGACGTCATTGCCAGGCCGTATCGATATTCATGGATCGTCATGCAAAGGCTTTGGGTGAAGGGTTGCGTCGCCTCGGGAATCTAATTTCCGAGGACATTTCTATCCGTTGACAGCTGAGACGTCGTCTGACGTTCCACCCCTTTATCGGTCCTCCATCGCTATTAAGTGCTGTCTGCTCAGGGGTGGGATTGAATGGCGAACGAAGAGACGCTGCGGGAATACCTCAAGTGGGTCACCGCGGATCTGCACCAGGCCCGTCAGCGTCTGCAGGAGGTCGAGGCGGCCGACTCGGAGCCTGTCGCGATCGTCGGCATGAGCTGCCGGTACCCGGGCGGTGTGCGCAGCCCCGAGGACCTGTGGGAGCTGGCTGCCTCGGGCGTCGACGCCATATCCGGATTCCCCCTGGACCGCGGCTGGGAAAGCCTCGGCGACGCCACCGACCCGGCAGGGCCCTCGTTCGCCATGGAGGGCGGCTTCCTCAGCGACGTCGGCGGCTTCGACCCCGCGTTCTTCGGGATCTCGCCGCGTGAGGCGCTGGCGATGGACCCGCAGCAGCGGCTGCTGCTGGAGACCTCCTGGGAAGCGATCGAGCGCGCCGGCATCCCCCTGGAGACGCTCCGGGGCAGTCGTACCGGTGTATTCGCGGGCACGACGGGCCAGGACTACTCGATGCTGCTGCAGCCGCCCCCGGAAGGAACCGGCGGCTACGTACTGACCGGCACCTCGGCGAGCGTCGTCTCCGGGCGCATCGCCTACACGCTCGGTCTGGAAGGGCCGGCCGTCACGGTCGACACCGCCTGTTCCACCTCGCTCGTGACTCTGCACCTCGCCGTGCAGGCCCTGCGCTCCGGCGAATGCTCGCTGGCCCTGGCGGGCGGAGCGACCGTGATGTCGACTCCCAGCGCCTTCTACGGCTTCAGCGACCAAGGCGGCCTCGCCGCGGACGGCCGCTGCAAGTCGTTCGCCGCGACCGCCGACGGCACCGCATGGTCCGAAGGCGTCGGTGTACTGCTCCTGGAACGGCTCTCGGACGCCCGCCGCAACGGCCACGACGTCCTCGCGGTCGTCCGGGGCACCGCAGTCAACCAGGACGGTGCGTCCAACGGTCTGACGGCGCCCAACGGCCCCTCGCAGCAACGGGTCATCCTCCAGGCACTCGCCGACGCCCGTCTGTCGGCCCAGGACATCGACGCCGTCGAGGCGCACGGGACCGGCACCCGGCTGGGCGATCCGATCGAGGCCGAGGCGCTCATGGCGACATACGGCCAGGGCCGCCCCGCGGCCCGGCCCCTGCGCCTCGGAGCGCTGAAGTCGAACATCGGACACTCGCAGGCTGCGGCCGGTGTGGCCGGTGTGATCAAGATGGTGATGGCGATGCGGCACGGGACGCTGCCGCGCACCCTGCACGTGGACACTCCGTCCTCCCAGGTGGACTGGTCGGCAGGAGCCGTCGAGCTGCTCACGGAGCAGATGGAGTGGCCGGGCACGGGCGAGCCCCGACGGGCGGGCGTGTCCTCCTTCGGCATGAGCGGTACCAACGCGCACGTGATCGTCGAGCAGGCGCCCGCCGACGACGCTCCCGAGCCGAGCACTGAAGGCACTCCGCCGCTGGGCGGGGACGCGCTGCCGTTCGTACTGTCCGGGAAGTCGTCCGACGCGGTGGCGGAGCAGTCGGCCCGTCTGCTCGGCTTGCTGAACCGTCATCCGGACGTGGCATTGCATGACGTGGCGTGGTCGATGGCCACCGCGCGTACCAGGTTCACGCACCGGGCCGCCGTCGGGGCCTCGGTCCGTGAAGAACTGGTGGCCGGCCTGGAGGCCCTGGCGGAGGGGCGGTCGGGCCCGGGTGTGGTGCGGGGTGTCGCTGATGGTGTGGTGCGTCCGGTGTTCGTGTTTCCGGGGCAGGGGTCGCAGTGGGTGGGTATGGCTGCGGGGTTGATGGAGTCCTCGGTTGTGTTCGGGGAGCGGTTGGCGGAGTGCGGTGCGGCGTTGGAGCCGTTCACGGACTGGTCGTTGGTGGATGTGTTGCGTGGTGAGTCGGGTGCTCCTGGTTTCGGCCGGGTCGATGTGGTGCAGCCGGTGTTGTGGGCGGTGATGGTGTCGTTGGCCGAGGTGTGGCGTGCTGCTGGCGTGGTGCCTGCCGCGGTGATGGGGCATTCGCAGGGTGAGATCGCTGCTGCGTGTGTGTCCGGTGGACTGTCCTTGGAGGACGGTGCGCGGGTGGTGGCGTTGCGGAGCCGGGCGATCGTGGAGTTGTCGGGTCTGGGCGGCATGGTGTCTGTCGCTGAGCCGGCGGAGAGGGTGGAGGGGCGGCTGGTCGCGTGGGAGGGCCGGCTTTCGGTGGCGGCGGTGAACGGTCCGTCGTCGGTGGTCGTCAGCGGTGACGGTGACGCGCTGGACGAGTTGCTCCTTGTGTGCAAGGCGGATGAGGTGCGTTGCAAGCGCATCGATGTGGACTACGCGTCGCACAGTGCGCACGTGGAGCGCATCCATGACCGGCTGTTGGAGGTGCTGGCGGATCTGTCTCCGCGTACGTCGGAGGTGCCGCTGTATTCGACGGTGACGGGTGAGTTGCTGGACACGGCGGGGATGGACGGTGAGTACTGGTACACCAACCTGCGCCGGACGGTGCTCCTGGAGGAGACGACCCGCACCCTGATCGAAGCCGGGCAGCGTGTGTTCGTAGAGGTCAGTCCGCATCCGGTGCTTCAGCTCGGTCTGCAGGAGACGTTCGAGGCGGCCGGTAGTGACGCGGTGGCGTTGGGGACGTTGCGGCGGGACGAGGACGAGGCCCGGCGCTTCATGACGTCGCTGGCCGAGGCACACGTCAACGGCGTCGAGCTCGACTGGAAGACCCTGTTCACGGGCACCGGGGCCCAGCGTGTCGACCTGCCCACCTACCCCTTCCAGCACCAGAACTTCTGGCCTGAAGCACAGACGGCCTCTGTCGCGGCGGGCGAGGCCGATCCGCTTGACGCCCGGTTCTGGGACGTCGTCGAGCGCGGTGACGCGGATGCGCTGGCGGCCGACCTGGCGCTGGACGACGCTTCGCGCTCCGCGCTGGGCACCGTACTGCCCGCGCTGTCCTCCTGGCGGCGGCAGCAGCGCAACGATTCGACGGTCGACTCATGGCGCTACCGCGTGACATGGCAGCCGCTGACGGTCCTGCCGGCCGCTTCCCTGTCCGGGACCTGGCTGCTCGTCGTCCCCGAATCCGAGACCGACAACGAAACCGTGCACGCGACCACGAGCGGTCTGGCCCGCCACGGCGCCGACGTCTCGGTGTTCACCGTCCCTGCGGGAGCGGACCGCGAGCTCCTTGCCGGCCGGCTGGCCGGCCTGCCCGACGTGGCAGGGGTGGCGTCCCTGTTGTCGCTGCTCGCAGGGCCCGACCCGCAGCACCCGGTGATCCCGGCGGGACTCGCCGCCGACGTCGAGCTCGTCAAGGCGCTCGGCGACGCGGGCCGGTCCGGCCCGCTGTGGTGTCTCACCCGGAGCGCGGTCTCCGTCGGCCGCTCGGACGGCCAGGTCCGCACGGACCAGGCCATGCACTGGGGCTTCGGCCGGGTGGTCGCACTGGAGCACCCGGACCGGTGGGGCGGTCTCATCGACCTGCCCGCCGTCCTGGACGACCGCGCCTGGACCCGGATCTGTGGCGTGCTGACCGGCGGCGAGGACGCCGAGGACCAGGTCGCTGTCCGGGCATCGGGCGCCTTCGGCCGCCGGCTGCAACGAGCCCGCTCGGCCGCGGGCACAGCAGGGGACAGGTGGACTCCGCGGGGCACCGTACTGATCACCGGTGGCACCGGTGCCCTCGGTTCGTTCGTCGCCCGCAGGCTGATCGGCGAGGGCGCCGAGCACGTCGTACTCACCAGCCGTCGCGGCGCCGACGCTCCAGGCGCGCAGGATCTCCGGGAGGAACTGACGGCCCTGGGCGCCCGGGTGACTCTGGCCGCGTGCGACGTGACCGACCGTGACGCGCTCGCCGCGACGGTACGGACGCTGCGTGCGGCCGGGGACCGGGTCGCCGCAGTCGTGCACACCGCCGGTGTCGGCCAGCTCGGCGTCATCACCGAGACGAGTCCCGCGGAGTACGCCGCCGTGCTCGAGGCCAAGGTCCTCGGCGCGGCGCACCTGCACGAGGTCTTCGGCGACGAACAGCTCGACGCGTTCATCCTGTTCTCCTCGATCTCCGGCGTCTGGGGCAGCGGCGGCCAGGGCGCGTACGGCGCGGCCAACGCATACCTCGACGCCCTGGCCCAGCAGCGGCGAGCTGCCGGGCTGGCCGCCACCGCGATGTCGTGGGGCGCCTGGGGCGGCGCCGGTATGGCCAGGGGTTCGGCGGAGGAGATCCTGAGCAGGCGAGGCCTGCCGGCGATGGACCCGCAGCTGGCCATCGACGCGATGCAGGAAGCGGTGGGCTCCGGCGAGACGATGCTGACCGTGGCGGACGTGCAGTGGGAGCGTTTCGCGCCCACCTTCACCGTGACCCGGCCCAGCCCCCTCCTGGAGAACCTGCCGGAGGTACGCCGTGTGCTGGCGGCGGCCGCCGAGAGCGAGGCCGCCGGAATGGGCGATCTCTCCGCGTTCCAGCAGCGGCTCACCGCGCTGCCGGAGAGCGAACGTTCTGATTTCGTCCTGGAGTTGGTGCGGTCCGAGGCCGCCTCCGTGCTGGGCTTCGCCGACGCGTCGGCGGTGGAGGCCAACCGCGCCTTCCGCGAACTGGGCTTCGACTCGCTGACCGCCGTGGAGGTACGCAGCCGGCTCAACGGGGCCACCGGACTGCGTCTCCCCACCACCGTGGTCTTCGACTACCCGACCGCGACCGCACTGGCCGGTCACCTCCTCGCCGAGGCTTCGGGGCAGGGCGACGAGACGGCCACCGGCGTCCCTGCCGTCGCCGTCCTCGACGACGACCAGATCGTGATCGTCGGTATGGGCTGCCGCTTCCCCGGGGACGTCCGTACGCCCGAGCAGCTGTGGGACCTCGCCGTCACCGGCACCGATGCGGTCTCGGGCTTCCCCGTCGACCGGGGCTGGGGGCGGGGGGCCGACGACGGAAGCGCTCCGGCGTTCACCCCCGCCGGTGGATTCCTCCACGGCGCGGGCGCGTTCGACGCGGACTTCTTCGGCATCTCACCCCGTGAGGCGCTGGCGATGGACCCGCAGCAGCGGCTGCTGCTGGAGACGTCGTGGGAGGCCTTCGAACGCGCCGGCATCGCCCCGTCGTCCGCACGGGGGAGCCGGACCGGTGTCTTCGTCGGAGCCTCGTCCCAGGGATACGCCAGTGACGTCCACCAGCCGCCGGAGGGAGTCGAGGGCTACCTGCTGACCGGAACCGCCACCGCGGTCCTGTCCGGCCGGATCGCGTACTCGCTCGGGCTCGAGGGCCCCGCCGTCACCATCGACACGGCGTGTTCGTCGTCCATGGTGGCCCTGCACCTGGCCGCCCAGTCCCTGAGCCAGGGCGAGTGCTCGATGGCCCTGGTGGGCGGCGCCGCGGTGATGGCCACCCCGGCCGTGTTCGCCGAGTTCAGCCGACAGGGCGGACTGTCGTCCAGCGGCCGGTGCAAGGCGTTCGCCGAGGCGGCGGACGGCACCGGCTGGGGCGAAGGCGTGGGCATCCTGCTCCTGGAGCGCCGTTCCGACGCCGAACGCAACGGTCACCGGATCCTGGCGGTCGTCAGGGGCAGCGCCATCAACCAGGACGGTGCGAGCAACGGCCTCAGCGCCCCCAACGGCCCGGCACAGCGGCGCGTCATCCGCCAGGCCCTCGCCAACGCCGGTCTGACCGCCGACCGGATCGACGCCGTCGAGGCACACGGCACCGGCACGACGCTCGGTGACCCCATCGAGGCACAGGCCGTGCTGACCACGTACGGACAGGACCGTCCGGCGGACCGGCCCCTGCTGCTGGGCTCCCTGAAGTCCAACATCGGCCACGCCCAGGCCGCGGCCGGTGTCGCCGGAGTCATCAAGATGGTGATGGCCCTGCACCACGGCGTGCTGCCGCAGACCCTGCACATCGACGAACCGTCCACTCACGTCGACTGGGCCTCCGGTGCCGTGGAACTGCTCACCGAGCGGCGGGACTGGCCGGAGACCGGGCACCCCCGCAGGTGCGGCGTCTCGTCGTTCGGCGTGAGCGGTACCAACGCTCACGTCATCCTGGAGCAGGCACCGGAGCCGGCCGCCGCACCCCGCACGCCCGCCGTCGACGTACCGCTGCCGTGGACCGTGTCCGCGCGGGACGAGGGCGCACTGCGCGCCCAGGCCGAACGGCTGCGCGACGCGGTACTCGCCGACCCGGATCTCAGCCTCCTGGACGTCGCACACACCCTGGCGACCACCCGGTCCGTGCACGAGCGGCGCGCGGTCGTCGTCGCGGAGGACCGAAACGCCTTCCTCGAAGGACTCACCGCCCTCGCCGCCGACGGCACCGCCCCCGGACTCGTGCGGGGTACGGAGACGCCCGGCAGGACCGCGGTGCTGTTCTCCGGTCAGGGAGCGCAACGGTCCGGTATGGGACGCGCCCTGTACGACACGTATCCCGCGTTCGCGGACGCCTTCGACGCGGTCTGCGCGCAGCTGGACCGTCATCTGGACCGGCCCGTCCGCGAGGTGGTGTTCGACGGCGGGGACCTGCTGGACCGGACACTTTTCGCGCAGTCAGGACTCTTCGCGCTCGAAGTGGCGCTGTACCGGCTCGTCCGCTCGTGGGGGGTGAAGCCGGACTACCTGCTCGGACACTCGATCGGTGAGCTGTCGGCCGCCCATGTGGCGGGTGTGCTGTCGCTGGAGGACGCGGCGGCGCTCGTCGCCGCCCGGGGCCGGCTCATGCAGGCGCTGCCCGCCGGGGGTGCGATGGTCTCGCTCCAGGCGGCGGAGGCGGAGGTGCTGCCCCTGCTGACCGACGGTGTGTCGATCGCGGCGCTCAACGGCCCGCGCTCGACCGTCGTCTCCGGCGACGAGACCGGCGTGCTGGCCGTCGCCGGGCACTTCGCGGCTCAGGGCCGCAAGACGAAGCGCCTGCGCGTCAGCCACGCCTTCCACTCCTCGCACATGGACGCCATGCTCGCGGACTTCCGCGCGGTCGCCGAAGGCCTCACGTTCCACGAGCCCACTCTCGCGGTCGTCTCCGACGTGACCGGGGCCGTGCTGAGCGCCGACGAGATCTGCGACCCCGATTACTGGGTGCGCCACGTACGAGGCACCGTCCGCTTCCTGGACGGTGTACGCACCCTGCAGGACCAGGGGGTGACCGCCTTCCTGGAGCTGGGTCCCGACGGCGTGCTCTCCGCCATGGCGCAGGACTGTGCCACCGACGGTGACACGGTCTTCGTACCGGCGCTGCGGCCCGACCGGCCCGAACCCCTGACGCTGCTGACCGCCCTCGCCGGACTGCACGTGCGCGGCGCGTCGGTCGACTGGCCGGGGTACTTCGCCGGCAGCGACGCCCGCAACGTCGCACTTCCCACCTACGCCTTCCAGCACCGCCACTACTGGCTGCGCGGCGAAGGCGCGGCCGGGGACGTCCGCTCGGCCGGACTCGGCCGGGCCGACCACCCGCTGCTGGGCGCCACGGTCCAGATCGGCCACAGCGACGCCTACCTGTTCACCGGCCGCATCGCGCTGGACAGCCACCCCTGGCTCGCCGACCACACCGTCATGGGCACCGTCCTGATGCCGGGCACCGCGTTCGTCGAACTGGCCGTGGAAGCGGGCGACGAGGTCGGCTGCGGGCACGTCGAGGAACTCGTCATCGAGGCCCCGCTCGTCCTGTCCGACGAGGCATCCGTCGCACTCCAGCTGTGGGTCGGACCGGCTGACGAGTCGGGCCGCCGCACCCTGGAGATCCACTCGCGTGACCCACACGGTCCCGAGAACCCCTGGACCCGCCACGCCAGCGGAACCCTGTCGGCCGCCGGAGACGGCGAACGGCGGGACGACCTCACAGTCTGGCCCCCCGAAGGCGCCGTCGCCGTACCGGTCGAGGGTCTCTACGACCACCTCACGTCGATCGGATACGCCTACGGGCCGGTCTTCCAGGGCCTGCACGCCGCATGGCGGCTCGGCGAGGAGGTCTTCGCCGAGGTGGCACTGCCCGAGGCGACCGAGCCCGGGGCCGGACGGTTCGGCCTGCACCCGGCCCTCCTCGACTCGGCCCTGCACGCCATGGGGCTCAGCACCTCGCACGACTCGTCCGACGACGACAGCGTGGGGCGCAACCGACTCCCGTTCGCGTGGAACGGCGTGACGCTCCACGCGGCGGGCGCCGACGCCCTGCGCGTGCGGATCACCCCCAAGGACGCCGACGGCGTCTCGCTCACCCTCGCCGGCCCGTCCGGTGAACCGGTCGCGACGATCGAGTCCCTGGTCCTGCGCACCGTCACGGCCACACAACTCGACGGAGCGCGCCGGCCCACCCACCACGACTCGCTGTTCCGCCTCGGCTGGTCGCCCGCACCCCTCCAGAGGGAGCTCCCCGACGCCCGTTGGGCGGTACTCGGTGCGGACCACCTCGGACTCGCCGCGGCAGGCGTCGGAGTCGACGTCCACCCGGACACGGACGACCTGGCAGCGGCCCCCGTACTGCCGCCGGCCGTCCTGCTGTCCCTCGCGCCGCCTACGTCGGACGAACCGACGGTGCGGCGCACCCACGACCGCACGGCCGAGGTCCTGGACACCGTCAGGACGTGGCTGGGCGACGACCGTTTCACCGACGTCCTGATGGTCGTCGCGACACGCGGAGCGGTCTCCGTCGACGGCGAGGACGTGACGGACCTCGCGCAGACAGCGGTCTGGGGCCTGCTCCGCTCCGTACAGTCGGAGGCACCCGGCAGGTTCGTCCTGGTCGACCTCGACGACACCGACCTGTCGGCCCGTAACCTCGCCACCGCTGTCGCCACCGGTGAACCGCAACTGGCCCTGCGCGCCGGACAGGTCCACGCCCCCGGGCTGAACCGGGTGGAAGCCACCGAGCCCACCGGATCCGGGGACATCGACCCCGACGGAACCGTACTGGTCACCGGCGCCGGAGGAGTGCTGGGCGGCCTGGTGGCACGCCGCCTCGCCGAGCGCGGTGCGCGCCACATGCTGCTCGTCGGCCGCCGCGGGGCAGCCGCACCCGGGGCCGAGGAACTGGCCGCGGAGCTGACGCGGTCAGGTGTGCACGTCACCTTCGCGGCCTGCGACGCCGCCGACCGGACGGCCTTGGCCGGTGTGCTCGGCGCCGTTCCCGCAGCGCACCCCCTGACCTCGGTCGTCCATGCCGCGGGTGTCGTCGACGACGGTGTCGTGGCGTCCATGACCCCGCAACGACTCGCCGCCGTGCTCCGCCCCAAGGTGGACGCCGCCTGGAACCTGCACGAGCTGACCGAGCGGTCCGACCTCACGGAGTTCATCCTCTTCTCCTCCGCGGCCGGCACCTTCGGCGGCCCGGGACAGGCCAACTACGCGGCTGCCAACGCCTTCCTGGACGGCCTCGCCCAGCACCGGCACGCCCGCGGCCTGCCCGCGACCGCACTGGCCTGGGGACCGTGGGCCGAGAGCGGCATGGCCGGCCGGATGGACTCCGCCGACATCGCACGCATGGCCCGCTCCGGACTCGTGCCACTCTCCCAGGAACAGGGCGTCGCCCTGTTCGACCTCGCGCGCACGACGGGCCGGCCGACCCTCATGCCGGCCCGGCTGAGCACCGACACGGCACAGATACGCGCCGACGCGATGCCTCCGCTGCTGCGCGGTCTGATCCGGCTGCCCGCCAGGCCCGCGGCGGAGAAGAGCGGCCGGGCGGCCGAATCCGTCACCCTGCTGAAGGAGCGTCTCACCGCGGCGGGCGGGGCGGAGCGCACCGGCATCCTCCTCGACACACTGCGCACGGCGATCGCCGACGTACTGGGCCACAGCTCCTCCGCCGCCGTCGTCGTCACGAGGGGCTTCCTCGAGATCGGCTTCGACTCGCTCACCGCCGTGGAGCTGCGCAACCGGCTCAACACCGTGACCGGGCTGCGGCTGCCCTCGACGCTCGTCTTCGACCACCCGTCCCCCGAGGCGCTCGCCCTGTACCTGCGGGACGAACTCGTCGGTGACGGAACGGTGTCGGGACTCTCGCTGCTGGCCGAACTGGACCGGCTGGAAGCGACGCTCGCCGGTGTGCCGTCCGACGACGCCGACCGCGTCAAGGTCAGCGAACGGCTGCGCGGGCTGATGGCCGGCTGGAACGACGGCGACGGCTCCGATGAGCACGGCGGTGTCAGGAGCCTCGAAGAGGCCACGGCGGACGAGCTCTTCGACCTGCTGGACGACGAGCTCGAAACCTCCTGACGACCCGAGCCCGCCCAGCCCCTTCCCGATCGACCCTTTTGCAAGGAGTGACACCCCATGGCGAACGAGGAGAAGTTCCTCGACTACCTCAAGCGGGCCACGGCGGACCTGCGTGAGACTCGCCGTCGGCTGCGGGACATGGAGGACCGGGAGCGGGAGCCCATCGCCATCGTGGGCATGAGCTGCCGGTACCCGGGAGGGGTGACGAGCCCCGAGAAGCTGTGGGACCTGGTCGCGTCGGGCGGGGACGGCATATCGCCGTTCCCCACCAACCGTGGCTGGGACCTCGACGGAGTCTTCGACACGGACCCGAACCGGTCCGGTACGTCCTATGTCCGTCAGGGCGGATTCCTGCACGACGCAGGGGAGTTCGACCCCGGATTCTTCGGCATCTCGCCCCGCGAGGCGCTGGCGATGGACCCGCAGCAGCGCCTGCTCCTCGAGGTCGCGTGGGAGTCGTGCGAACGAGCGGGGATCGACCCGACGTCGCTGAAGGGCAGCAGGACGGGCGTGTTCGCCGGCCTGATGTACCACGACTACATCAGCACGCTGCACTCCCTTCCCGAAGGCGTGGAGGGCTACCTGGGCACGGGCAACTCGGGCAGCGTCCTGTCCGGCCGGGTGTCGTACACGCTGGGCCTGGAAGGACCCTCCGTGACCGTCGACACGGCGTGCTCCTCCTCCCTGGTCGCCCTGCACTTCGCGGTGCAGGCGCTGCGGTCGGGCGAGTGCACCATGGCCCTGGCCGGCGGGGTGAGTGTGATGGCGACCCCCGGCACGTTCGTGGACTTCTCACGTCAGCGCGGTCTGTCCTTCGACGGACGCTGCAAGTCCTTCGCCGCGGGCGCGGACGGCACCGGCTGGGCCGAGGGCGCCGGTGTCCTCGTGGTGGAGCGGCTGTCCGACGCCCTCCGGCTGGGACACGACGTGCTGGCCGTGGTCCGCGGCTCCGCCGTGAACCAGGACGGGGCCAGCAGCGGTCTGACGGCGCCGAACGGTCCGTCCCAGCAGCGGGTGATCCGGCAGGCCCTGGCCAACGCACGGTTGGCACCGGAGCGGATCGACGCGGTGGAGGCGCACGGTACGGGTACGACGCTGGGTGATCCGATCGAGGCGCAGGCGTTGTTGGCGACGTACGGGCAGGGGCGTCCGGAG
>NZ_JBEXYB010000066.1:0-24356 GCF_040630715.1 Streptomyces sp. NPDC005752
GTGTGTTGTTCTGAGGGGGCAACTCCGAAGGGGGCGAGGTGGCCGCCCCCCCCCATCACGGGGGCCCGGCCCCCCCCGCGGGGGCGCCCCCGTCCGTGTGGCAGTGCTCAGTAGGCGGAGTCGACGTTGTCGATGGAGCCGTACTTGTCGGCGGCGTAGTTGGCGGCCGCGGTGATGTTGGCGACCGGGTCGGTCAGGTCCTTCGGGGTGCCGTCGACGTGATAGGCCTCGAAGGTCGGCTGGATCACCTGCAGCAGGCCCTTGGAGGGCGTGCCGTTCTGTGCGTTGACGTCCCAGCCGTTGGCGGCCTCGGGGTCGCCGCCGGACTCACGCATGATGTTTCGGTGCAGGCCCTCGTAGCTGCCCGGAATCCCCTCGTCGTCCATGATCTTGAGGGCATCCCGGATCCAGCCGTCCAGGTCGTCCTTGTCGGAGGCTGCCGCGGCGGCCTTCTGCGCGACGGCGTCCGCCTGTGCGGCGACCCCTGCTGCCGATGCCTCCGCTGCCGCGGCGATGCCGTGCGAGGCCGGCTCCGAGGCGTGTGCGGGCGAAGGGGCGAGGGTGAGGGCCGCTGCTGCGGCTCCCGTCGCGCACAGTGCGGAAACAGAGAACCTGCGGATCCGGGCGGTACGAGCGGTGGGGGCCGGGGACTGGTCGGACGTACGGATAAAACACTCTCCTTGCACAGCGGTCGGGGAAGTCCGGGAGCCGGAGACGGCGGAACGGAAGGGGCGTGGTGCGTCCCGTACGTGCGGAACGTGCTGCCGTCCCTGCCGGTCCGAAGCGTCGGCTCCCTGGACTCGATCCATGGTTAGCGGCACCGCCGGTCGGAGGCAACGGGCCGCATTACTACGCGCCTACGTAGCGAGGGGCCGGCAGGCCGGTTGACGGGATCCAGCACCGTGCGGCACGGCACACACTCCTACTACCGCTCTTCGTATGTGATCTGGAACCTATGGGCCGACTCACATGCAAAGGGGCCGGGGCACCTGCCTCGCCGCCGCCGCTTCCATGACCGCCAGGTGTACCGGCCCGCAGGACATCCCGCGGGCCCGCGCCTCATCGACGGCGGCGTCTGTTCGTAGGGTGCCTGCATGCACAAGACCACTGCACCGGGCAGCATGACACTCGTCCAGCTGAGGGCCTTCGTCGAGGCCGAGCGGCTCGGATCGTTCACCGCCGCCGCGCAGGCCATGGAGATCGCCCAGGCGTCCGCCTCGGAACTGGTCCGCCGCCTGGAGGCGGAGCTGGACACGGAGCTGTTTCTCCGGGGCAGTCGCACACTGTCCCTGACCTCGGCCGGGCAGGAGTTGCTTCCGTACGCCCAGGAGGCGGTGGCGGCTGCGGACGGCGGAGCGCGGGCCGTGCACTCCCTCGGTTCGCTGGGTGGCGGCACCGCCACGTTCGGGGTGCTGCGGAACGCCGACTACTACCTGCTCTCCAACCTCGTACAGATGTTCCACGCACGGTACCCGGCCGTCCGGGTACGACTCGTGGGACAGAACTCCGCCGAGACCGCACTGGCCGTCGCCGCGGGGCAGATCGAGGCCGGCCTCGTCATCCTGCCGATCGACGACGAGGGGCTTGCGGTGACTCCCCTGATGCGCGACGAGGTGTACTACGTCAGCGCCAGCGCCGAGCGGACCCGTACGCCGGTGACCATCGAGGCGTTCTCCCGGGCGCCTCTCGTCCTGTACGACGCGCACTACGGGTGGAAGGACCCGACCCGACGGCAGATCGCCGAGCGCGCGCAGCTCGCCGGGGTACGCATCGATCCCCTCATCGAGCTCGAACGGGTCGAGGCGGCATGCGAGTTGGCGGCGTCCGGAGTCGGCGACACGATCGCCAGCCGGGCCGTGATCGCCAGCCCTTCCTTCCCCGCGGGACTTCACACCGCCCCCTTCGCCGAGCCGCTGTACGACACCATCGCGCTCGTCAGGCGCCTCGGCCATCCCCTCTCCCGCGCCACCCGTGAACTCGCCCGCCTCGCCGAGGACACCATCCGCGAGTTGGGGCACGGCCTGATGATCTGACGCCCGGCACGGTCCGGACGAGGCGCCTCCCACAGGGTGAGCCTGCGGGAGGCGCAGGAACTACCCCTCTAGCCCTGTGGCAGCGTCGCGTCTAGCGTCCGGGGTATGCAGATCACGCACGACGAACAGAAGACCCTCGCCCCTTTCTCCTGGCTGAAGAAGCCGGCGGTCGACGGCCCTCCCGCCCAGCGCGACCCCAAGGTGGTCGAGCGCGTCTCCGAGATGCTCAAGGAGATCGAGAGCAAGGGCCTGGACGCCGTCCGCGCCTACGGACAGAAGCTCGACGGCTGGTCCGGCGACCTGGAGATCGGGGCGGCCGAGCTGAAGAAGTCCGGTGACGCCCTGCCCGCCGACGTCCGCACCGCCCTGGAGATGGGCTACGAACGCACGCACCGCTTCGCTTCCGCCCAGCGCGAGCACCTGACCGACTTCGAGATCGAACTGGCCCCCGGCGTGGCGGGCGGTCAGCGCTACGTTCCGGTGTCCCGCGTCGGCGCCTACCTCCCGGCGGGCCGCTTCCCGCTGCTGGCCAGCGCCTTCATGACCGTGGGCGTGGCAAAGACGGCCGGTGTCCCGACCGTGGTGGCGTGCACTCCCCCCTCCGGTGAGCACGGCGCCCACCCGGCCGTGCTCTACGGGGCCTACCTGTCGCGGGCCGACCGGGTCTTCGCCGTCGGCGGCGTACAGGCCCTCGGAGCGATGGCCTTCGGACTGCTGGGCGAGGCCCCGGTGGACATGCTGGTCGGAGCGGGCAACGCCTTCGTCACCGAGGCCAAGCGGCAGCTCTTCGGCCGGGTCGGCATCGACCTGCTGGCCGGCCCGTCCGAGGTGGCCGTCATCGCCGACGACTCCGCCGATCCGGCCTGGGTCGCCGCGGATCTGCTCGGCCAGGCCGAGCACGGCCCCAACTCTCCCGCCGCCCTCATCACCACCTCCGAGAGGACGGGGCGTGCCGTCGCCGCAGAGGTCGAGCGCCAGCTCGAGACGCTCGCCACCCGGGACATCGCCGGACCCGCGTGGAGGGACTTCGGCTCCGTCATCGTCGTGCGCGACCGGGACGAGGCCGTCGCCGTGGCGGACGTCCTCGGCCCCGAGCATCTGGAGATCCAGACCGAGGACGACGACTTCTACCTGCGCAACCTCACCAGTTACGGTTCGCTCTTCCTGGGCCCCTGGTCCACCGTCGCCTACTCCGACAAGGGCATCGCCGGCCCGAATCACGTACTGCCGACCGGCAAGACCGCTCGCTACAACGCGGGGCTGTCGGTCGCCCGCTTCCTCAAGCCCCTGACGTACCAGAGGGTCACCGAGGAGGGCACGGCCTCACTGGCGCCGGCCGTCGAGCGCATCTCGGCGTTCGAGGGGCTGGCAGCGCACGGCGCGACCGCCACGGTCCGGATCGACCGGATCGGCCGCGAGTCCGGCGCGTTCGACGCCGTCCCCGACGCGTTGCGCGCACAGCTCTGATCCCCTCTCCCCCGCCTCCGGCTCTCCGCCGGCCACGGCCGGAGGCGGGGCCGGTCACCCGGGACGCCGCGAACGGCTGCGGCCCGCGGCCCGGTCCGCCGGTGGCGTCACCCACCCCGGACGGGTGAGTACCGTCCTGCAGCAGGAGCACCTGCGCTCCCACTCCCGCGAGGATTCTCCCCATGCTCCATTCCCCGCCCGCTTCCGCCCCGTCGGAAGGGTCAGGCCCCGCCCTCACCCAGGGACTCAAGGGACGCCAGATCACGATGATCTCCATCGGGGGTGTGATCGGGGCCGGCCTCTTCGTCGGCTCGTCCACCGCCGTGGCAGCCGCCGGGCCGGCCGTCCTGATCTCCTTCCTGCTGGCCGCCGTCCTGGTGGTGCTCGTCATGCAGATGCTCGGGGAGATGGCCGTCGCCCATCCCGACACGGGTTCCTTCTCGACCTACGCGGACCGGGCCCTCGGCCGCTGGGCCGGCTTCTCCATCGGGTGGCTGTACTGGTGGTTCTACATCCTCGTCATCCCCATCGAGGCGATCGCGGCGGGGGAGGTCATCGCGGGGCTGACCTCGATCCCGAGCTGGATCCCAGCCCTCGCCATGATCGCGATACTGGCGGGCAGCAATCTCCTCGCCGTCCGCAACTACGGTGAGTTCGAGTACTGGTTCGCGCTGCTGAAGGTGGTCGCGATCGTGGCCTTCCTCGTTCTCGGCGGGCTCGCGATCTTCGGCCTCCTGCCGGGTTCCGACACCCACGGGGTGTCCAACCTGTGGAGCAACGGGGGGTTCGCACCCAAGGGCGGGATGGCCGTGCTCGCGGGGCTGCTCACGGCGATGTTCAGTTTCCAGGGCAGCGAGATCGTCACGATCGCCGCCGCCGAGTCGGAGGAGCCGAAGAAGAACATCAAGAAGGCCGTCCGGGCCGTCGTGTGGCGCCTCGGTCTGTTCTACGTCGGCTCGATCTTCGTCGTGGTCAGCCTCGTACCGTGGAACTCGGACGGACTGGCAGCCGGCTCCTACCAGGCGGTCCTCGACCGAATGAACATCCCGGGCGCCGGACGGATCATGGATGTCGTCCTCGTGGTCGCCGTGAGCAGCTGCCTCAACTCGGCGATCTACACCGCCTCCCGCATGGCGTTCTCGCTCGCCCGCCGCAAGGACGCGCCGGCAGCTCTCGCCGTCACCTCCGCGGCAGGCGTGCCCCGCAACGCGGTCGTCGCCTCGACGGTCATCGGCGTCGCCGCGGTGATCGCCAACTACCTGCTTCCGAGCGTCTTCACCTATCTCATCGCCTCCAGCGGCGCGATCGCCCTGATGATGTACATGGTCATCGCGATCACCCAGTACGCGACCCGCCGCAAGGAGGGGGAGCCCGGCGACGTGCGCATGTGGGCGTTCCCCTACCTCACCCTCGGCACGATCGTCTTCATCGCCGGAGTGCTGGTCCTCATGGCGGTGCTGCCCGGCCACCGTCTCGAACTGTGGCTCTCCCTCGCCCTGGCGGCGGTTCTCGTCGGCGTCGGCGTCCACCGGCAACGGCGGCACGGTGACCGGCACGGCACCGACCGGACGGGCCCCGGGGCCGGGGCGGGCATCGCCGGGCAGTCACCTCACGCGGGCTCGTCACCGCGGTGACCGGTCAGAGGAGGCGGGCATGCGTGGCACGGGGCACGAACTCGGTCGGCAGGACGAGGCGTTCGCCGGCGGGATCGGCATCGCCGTCGATGCGCCGCACGAGCAGGCGCGCCGCCTGGCAGGACAGCTCCCGCAGGTCGTGGCGGACCGTGGTCAGCCGGAACACCTCCCAGGCGGCCATGGGGAGGTCGTCGAAGCCGATCACCGTCAGGTCCTCGGGGACCCGGAGCCCGGCGGCGAGAGCCGCGTTCAGGACGCCGATGGCGACCACGTCGTTGCCGCAGAAGACCGCTGTGGGCGGCTCGGCCGCCCGGAGCAGGGCGGGCAGGGCCCGGTATCCCGTGTCGTACTCGAACGCGCCGCGCACGACCCGGTCCGCCGGGAGCCCGATACCCGAGTCGGCCAGGGCCAGCCGGAAGCCGAGCTCACGCTCGCGCCCGGTCGTCGTGTTGGCCGCGCCGAAGACGCCCGCGATCCGTCGGTGGCCGAGCTCGACGAGGGCGTCGGCGACCAGGCGCCCACCCCCCTCGTTGTCGACCACGGAGGCGTAGTCGCCGCTGCCGCCGGTGTCCCGGTTGAGGAAGACGTAGGGCACGCCGCGGCGGTCGAGCTGGGCCGGCAGACGGGAGTCGGTGGTGGCTGTCGCAAGCACCACACCGTCCAGGGACTGGTCCAGCAGCTTCTCCTCGGCAACCGCCTCGTCGGAGCGTTCGGTGAGGAGCATCATGCGGTAGCCCAGGCTCTGCAGCTCGTCGTGCAGAGGTGCGATGACGTGGGGGTAGAACGGGTTCGTCAGGTCCGTCACGATGACCCCGATGCGCCGCGTGGACCGGGTCGACAGGGTCCGGCCCGCCTCACTGGGCACGTAGTTCAGCGCCTGCGCGGCCCGCCTGACCTTCTCGCGGGTCGCCGCGGACACCCGCGGATCGTCCCTCAGGGCGCGGGAGACCGTCGGCTGCGAGACACCTGCCAGCCTCGCCACGTCGTGACTCGTGATCGCCATCCGCCCTCTTCTCCCCACCCGGTGCGCCCACTTCTGGCGCCGCTACCAGTATACGTATGTAGACGCACACCGGGGTGCGGCTACCGACACCTCCCGCCACCCGGGCGGGTGGGCCCGCACCCGCACAGGCCGCGCACTCCAGCCCCGGGCCCGCGATCAGGATCGTCCGGACTTCGGGAGAAGCACCGCAGACGCCACGCACCCTACGCCCGCAGCCACCCCCGTACGACCCCTTGACATTGCCCGGCAGAGGGCCTGTCATGGAAATGCATACGTATTCCAGACAAGGGAGCAGTCATGCCCGATGCCGTCGTGTCCACCGCCGAGCTGGGCCGCCGCACGATCCGCCGCAGCGACTTCGTCTCCTGCAACCAGGCCTTCATCGACTGCCGTACGCCGGGTTCCGACCGCAAGGAGAACTACGCGATGATCGGGCCCGGGGTCTCGCAGGCCGCCGGGCAGCACGTCAACCTCCGGCTGCCGCACGGTTACAACATCGGTGCGGCAGCGATGCCCCACGGCATCACCAACAACCTCCACCTCCACTACACGGCCGAGGTGTTCGTCTGCACCGAGGGCGAGTACCTGCTGCGCTGGGGCGCCGACGGTTCCCAGGGAGAACACCTGCTCCGGGCAGGTGACATCGCCTCCGTCCCCACCTGGATCTTCCGCGGCTTCACCAACACCGGCCCCGACGACGGCTGGATGTTCACCGTGCTCGGGATGGACCACACGGGCGGCATCATCTGGGGGCCATCGGTTCTGCGCGAGGCCGAGGGCCACGGCCTGTACCTCACCGCCGACGACGAACTGGTCGACACGGTCGCCGGCGACAGGGTGCCGGCCGGGGCCGAACTGACCGAACCGATGACGCGGGAGCACATCGACCGGCTCCGCCACTACAGCGCCGACGAGATGAAGCGACGCGTCGCGGCGGCGGACGAACTGGTCTGGTCCGAGCGGCCCTTCCTCGACAGCACTCTGCCGGGCGGAGGCGCGCGGCTGAGCTGTGTCATCGGGTACGGCATGACGGAGGACCTCCACCAGGAGCCCCGGATCTTCAATCCGCACGGGCACAACGTCGCCTGGTTGCGCGCCGATCCGGGCCAGGGGGTCTCCCTCCACCGGCAGCACGAGACACAGACGCTGATCGTCAAGGACGGCCTGTGGGAGGTCACGCTCAACCGCACCGACCCCGTGTCGGTGCGCCTGGGACCGCGCGACATGCTCTCCGTCCCGCCGGACGCCTGGCGCACCCTGCGCAACGTCGGCGACGGACAGGGCGATCTGATGGTCGTCAACTCGGGCGACGGCCGGGTCCGCCTGGACTGGGACGACGAGGTGGCCAAGTGTGCCGCGGACGCGGGGCTCGGGATCGACCACAACGGCTACGTCGCGCCGTACGCCCTGCTGCCCCGCTCCGCGCGCCGCTGGTGACCGCCGTGGCAGACAGCGGACGGCCCGAGCCGCTGCCCCTGGTGGTCGTACCCGGGATGCTGTGCGACGCGGACCTCTGGTCCGAGGTGGTGTTCCCCGAGGGGCACCCGGTCCATCACGTAGAGCTGAGGGGGCCGGACATCGGCGTCATGGCCGGTGATCTGCTGTCCGCCGTCTCCGGCCCGTTCGTCGCGGTCGGCCTCAGCCTCGGTGCCGTCGTCGCCTTCGAGGCACTGCGCACGGCCCCGGAGCGGTTCCGCGGCCTGTGCGTCATGTCGACGAACGCGGGAGCACCACGACCCGCGCAGCACGCCGCCTGGCGCGCGTGGGACGAGCTGATCGCCGACGGCCGGTTCACGGACGTCGTCGAACAGACGCTGCCGGGCATGTTCCCCGCGCCGTGCCCCCCGGGCGAACCGGCGGAGCGCTACCGGCGCATGGCGTATGCCGTGGGTCCCGAGGCCGCCCGCGCCCAGCTCGCCGCGCAGGCGACCCGCCGGGACGCGACCGGCGCGCTGGGCGCCGCCCGGTGCCCGACCGTGGTCCTCGCCGGGGCGCAGGACGCCCTGTGCCCGCCGGACTTCCACCGGACGATCGCGCGGGCGGTGCCGGGCGCGGTGCTGCGGGAGGTGGCCGGGGCCGGTCACCTGCTGCCCTGGCAGTGCCCGTCCGCCGTATCCACCGCACTGCGGGACCTGCTGGCGCGGGTGGCCGCACCCGTGACCTCCGCGCACACCGCGCCGGCCGGCTGAGCCGCCCGGCCCGGCCCCGACGCCCCGCCCGGCCCCGACGCCCCGCCGGGGCCCGTCCCCGCACACCCCACATCCGACACCCGTCCGCGAAAGAAGGCCGCCATGCCTCGCTTCCTCAAGTCCCCCGTGCCCGCCGGTCAGGTGAGCGCCGCCCGCGCGGATGTCGCCGAGCGCGTCCGCACCATCCTCGACGACATCCGCGAGCGGGGTGACGAAGCGGTCCGCCGGTACTCCGAGAAGTTCGACGACTGGAGCCCGGACTCCTTCCGCCTGAGCCCGGACGAGATCCGGAAGATCATCGCCGGTGTGCCGGAGACGGTCCTGGAGGACATCCGTTTCGTCCAGCGGCAGGTGCGCACCTTCGCCCAGGCGCAGCGCGACTCGCTGCACGACGTCGAGATCGAGACCCTGCCCGGTGTCCACCTCGGGCACCGGCACGTCCCGGTGGCCGGCGCCGGGGCCTACGTACCCGGCGGGCGCTACCCGCTGACCGCGTCGGCGCACATGACGATCGTGACCGCCAAGGTGGCCGGGGTGGAGACGGTCGCCGCCTGCACCCCGCCGATCCGGGGCGAGATCCCCGCGGCGACGGTGGCGGCGATGCACCTGGCGGGTGCCGACGAGATCCACCTGCTCGGCGGGGTCCAGGCCGTGGCGGCGCTCGCCATCGGCACCGAGACGGTCGGCCGGGTGCCGCTGATCGCGGGTCCGGGCAACGCGTACGTGGCCGAGGCCAAGCGCCAGCTGTTCGGCGAGGTCGGCATCGACCTGTTCGCGGGCCCGACGGAGATCCTGGTGATCGCCGACGAGCAGGCGGACCCGTTCGTGGTGGCCGTCGACCTCCTCTCGCAGGCCGAGCACGGCCCGGACTCCCCCGCCGTTCTCGTCACCACGTCCGAACAGCTTGGCCGGGAGGTCGAGCGCCACATCGAACGGCTGCTGCCCGGCATGCCGACGAAGGACTTCGCCGGACCGGCCTGGCGCGACCACGGCGAGATCGTCGTGGCCGGCTCCCTGGCCGAGGCCTTCGAGATCGCGGACTCCTACGCCAGTGAACACGTGGAGGTCCTGACCGAGAACCCGCGTCAGGCGCTGGACCGGATGAAGGACTACGGTGCGCTCTTCCTCGGTGAGGGGACATGCGTCTCGTACGGGGACAAGGTCATCGGCACGAACCACGTGCTGCCCACCCGGGGGGCCGCGCGCTACACCGGTGGCCTGTGGGTGGGGAAGTACCTGAAGACGGTGACGTACCAGGAGGTGACGGACACCTCCTCGTCGGCACTGCTCGGCGAGGTGTGCGGGCGGGCGGCGCGCGTCGAGCTGTTCGAGGGGCACGCCCGTTCCGGTGACGTGCGGGCCGCCAAGTACGGCGACGGAACGCTGTCGTGGAACGACGAGGCGCACGCATGAGCCGGCTCACGGACCCACTGGCCGGGCGCACGGCACTGGTCAGCGGGGGCGGCAGCGGACTCGGTGCCGCCATCACGCGCTCCCTGTTGTCCGACGGGGCGCGCGTGGTGATCACCGGCCGCAACGAACGCGCGCTGAGGGACACGGCCTCGCGCCTGGGCCCCGATGTCACCCACCGGGTCTGCGACGTGTCCAGGCCGGACGAGGTCGCGTCACTCGCGGAGGGCCTCGCGGGCGAGGAGATCTCGGTGCTGGTCAACAACGCCGGGATCGCGGGACCGGTGGCGCCCCTGACCGAGATCTCGGCCGAGGACTGGGACGAGGTCTTCGACGTGAACGTGCGCGGTGTGTTCCTGATGTGCCGCGCCTTCCTTCCCGCGATGACGGAGCGGGGCGCCGGGGACGTCGTGAACATCGCCTCGGTCTCGGGGAAGCGGCCACTGCTGCGGCGCACGCCCTACTGCGCGTCGAAGATGGCGGTCATCGGGCTGACCGCCACCCTGGCGGGCGAGGTGGGTCCGCTGGGGGTCACGGTGAACTCCCTCTCCCCCGGGCCCGTCTCGGGTCCCCGGATGGAACGCAACTTCCGCCTGGAGGCGGAGCGCGGCGGAACCAGCTACGCCGAGGCCGAGGAGGCGTTCGTGTCGCGGTCCGCCCTCGGGCGGATGGTCGGCGAGGAGGAGGTCGGCGCCGCGGTGAGCGCGATGCTGCGGATGCCGGGCCTGTGCGGCGCGGACATCGACCTCTCCGCGGGGATGGTGGCGCGGTGACGGCGGCACGCGCGGACCGCCGCTCCCTCAAGGCCCGGCTCGCGGCCGGGGAGCGGCTGTACGGAGCGCTGCTGCGGCTCCCCTCGGAAACCCTGGTGGAGATGGCCGGGGTCGCCGGCCTCGACTACGTGGTCATCGACTGCGAGCACGGGCCTGCCGACATGGCTGCGCTGCAGCACCACCTGACGGCGGCGGCGGCCCAGGGGATCGACGTCCTCGTCCGGGTCGGCACGTCCGAGCCCGCTCTCGCCCTGCGCTGCCTCGACCTGGGGGCCGTGGGCATCATCCACCCGCATGTGGACTCCGCGCGGGACGCGCGGCGGGCGGTGGCCTCGGTCCACCACCCGCCGCTGGGAACACGGGGGTTCGCGACGTACAGCAGGGCGGGCCGCTTCGGGACGGTGTCGGCGGCGGACCACCTGGCCGCCTCACGGGACACCCTGGTGGTGGTCATGGTCGAGACGGAGCGGGCCTGTGCCGCCACCGGGGAGATCGCCGCCACGCAGGGTGTCGACGCGGTCCTGGTGGGACCGGCCGACCTCGCGGCGGACTGCCTTTTCCCCGGTCAGGGCGTGATCGACGGCCTGGTCGCCGAGGTCCATCGGGCCACGCGGGAAGCGGGCCGGGCGGTCATGACGATCGTCCCGGGCGCCGAGGGGGCGAGGGCTGCCGAGCGGGCAGGGGCGCAACTCGTGCTCCACAACATGGCCCACGTCCTGATGGACACGTTCCGGTCCCTCGCGGGCCCCGGAGCCGCCGAGGACTCCGGCAGGCCCTCATGACACCGCGCGCCGGAGTCCGGTACCCGCGAGCCGTGCGGAGGTCACTGTCAGCCGGCTCCGGCCGGGGGGACGCCTCCGATGCCGGGCCGCCCCATCCGCCGAACCGGGTGCGCCCCGTCCACCTCTTGACGGCCTCCGCCGGCCTCCCTAGTGTTCGGCGGAAGTTCATACGTATGCACAACCTCGTCAACGCGCGAACGGAGAACCCATGTCCGCTGTAGCGCCGCCCACCGCCACCGCCGGCACCCCCGAGGCCGGCACGGAGAAGCGGAAGGCGATACGCCGAGCCATCGGCGCGGGAAGCATCGGAAACTTCGTCGAACAGTTCGACTACGGCCTCTACGGGTACATGGCGCCCGTACTGGCTCCCGCCTTCTTCCCCGAGAGCGATCCGGCCGTGGCGGTGCTGAGCACCTACGCGATCATCGCCATCGCGTGCCTGTTCCGCCCCCTGGGCGGAACACTCGTCGGCCGCTGGGGCGACCGGGTGGGCCGGAAGAAGACACTGTTGTGGACCATCGTGGTCATGGGCATCACCACCGCCCTCATCGGCGCCCTCCCGACGTACCACCAGATCGGGATCCTCGCGCCTCTGCTCCTGCTGCTCCTGCGCGTCGTGCAGGGCATGGTGTCGGGCGGGGAGTACGTGGGGGCGGTCGCCTTCATCGTGGAGTGGGCCGAGCCCCGGCGGCGCGGCTACTACGCCTCGTACGCCTCCAACAGCTGCTTCGTCGGCATCCTGGCCGGGGCCGGCACGGCCGCGCTGACCAGTTGGGTGTTCCAGGGCCCCTCGCTGGACTCGTGGGGCTGGCGCATCCCGTTCCTGCTCGCCCTGCCGCTGAGCGCGGTGGGGATCTGGCTGCGCAGGCGCATCGACGAATCACCCGAGTTCGTCCGGGCGACCGAGGGCGGCACCGCGGTCGTCAAGTCCCCGATCCGGGAGGCGCTGCGCACGCAGTGGCGGCCGATGCTCGTGTTCTGCGGTGTCTCCGTGATGCTCGCGATCCTGTCCTACAGCTGGGTCACGTTCTATCCCGAGTATCTGACCGGCACCCTCGGCCTCCCACGCTGGATGGCGCTGACGTCCAACGCGATCTCGATCGCCGTGCTCATCCCCCTGCTGCCCCTCGCGGGAATCCTCTCGGACCGGATCGGCCGCAAACCCATGCTGATCGCGGGTGCCGTCGCGTGCATCGTCCTGGTGCCGCTGGCCTTCCGGGTCGGCGAGGGCGGCACCTTCGGCACGGCGATCGCGAGCCAGCTGATCTACATCGTCCCCGAGTTCTTCCTCACCGGCATCGTCACGGTCTGCACGGCGGAACTCTTCGCCACACGGACCCGGTTCAGCGCGAGCGCCATCGCCTACAACAGCTCTTTCTCCATCTTCATGGGGATCACACCGTTCGTCGCCGCGCTGCTCGTCAGCAGCTTCGACACGATCTACGCCGTGTGGGTCTACCTCGCGGCGGCCGCGGTGATGGCCCTCGTCGTCGTGAGCGCCTTCATGACGGAGACGTACCGGAGCCACCTGGGGACGGACAAGTTCGCCGCGTGACCTGCGCAGGGTGACCACCGGCGGGCCTCGCGCCCGCCCCGTACCGACCAGCCCTCTTTCCGTTCAGATACATACGCATACATCATGCACGCCCAGAAAGCTGAGAATCATGACGCTCGACCCCGCCGCCTACCTTCCCTACAAGGACCCGGACGATTTCATCCGTGAGGTCACCGACCGCATCTGGGTCGGACGCGACATCGCCTACATCGTCGACAACTACGAGCCGGACTCGATCGTCCACACGAGCCTCGGCACCGTGGTGGGCCGCGACGGCGTGATCGAGGGCAGCACGATGCGCATGGGCAGCACGCCCGGCCACATCGGCCAGGCGGAGGACGTGGTGTGGGAGGCGCGTGGTGACGACGCCTTCCTCAGTTCGCACCTCGTGTTCTCCGCGGACGAGCACCTGGTCGACGGCCGGAACATCCGCATCCGCAAGCGTACGGTCGCCAACTGCCTCTACCGCCGCGGCCGGATGGTGGAGGAATGGGTGGTGCGGGACGAGCTGGCGGACTGCCTGCAGCGCGGTGTCGACCCCGACGAAGCGGGCCGCGCCCTGCGGTTCCAGGGCTACAGCGGGTCGATGACCGAGGAGCCGCCGAAGGACGTCCTGCTGGCCGGCGTCAGCGGACCGCGCCCCGACGAGTTCCGGCCCGAGTGCGAGATGGTGCTGGAGTTCATCGAGGAGGTGTGGACGCAGCGCCGCCTGCACAGGGTCGACGACTTCATGGTGCGCGACCTCTTCCTTCACACCACCGGCGACCGGACCGTCATCCGCCCGGAGCGTTACCGGAGCGATCTGCTGTCCATGGTGGGGGCGTTCCCCGACGCCCGGTTCGCGGTGCGGGACGTGCAGACCAACTACTCGCCCCGGTACGCCGGACTGCGGGTGGCCGTCACATGGACCATGCACGGCACCTACCGGGGCACGCCGGTCTTCGGGCAGCTGACCGACAAGCCGGTGACCGTCCTCGGAGTGTCCCAGTTCCTGATTCAGGAGGGCCGGATCGTCAGGGAGTTCCGTGTCTACGACGAGATCTCGCTGCGGGCCCAGATCAACAGCACACGGGGGGACGGTCCGGCGGTGGAGGCCAACATCTACTGAGCGCCGGCCTCCTGCCGGCGCACGGGGCCGGGGAAGGCGGACGGGCCCCGGACACGATCCGGGGCCGCCCCTCCCCCGGCATGAGCCGACCGCCTCCCGCCCCGTGGCCGGGCTGCGCGGGGCGGTCGGCGCGGTCGACCAGGCACGGCCCACTCACCACCGCGTGCCCGGCCCTCGGCGTCCCCTCGTGTGCGGCCACGCGGGACGGGTCGATCACCCTTCGGGCGCGGCGTCGAAGGTGGCGTCCTCGGCCTTCCGCGACGGGAGCTGACGGAGGATCGTGCGCAGGTCGGCGAGCGGGATCTTCGGTCGGCGGTCGGCCGTGAGCAGGCCGTTGGTCTCCTGTTCGGTGTCGGTGAACTGGGTGTAGCAGAAGCCGGCGAGCCCTGAGTCCGCGGCGGCGCCGACGAGGGCGGAGAGCCGGTCGGCGAGTTCCTGCGGCGTCGTGAGGGTGTCGTAGCCGAACCATCGGGTGCCGGCCGGTGCGAGGGTGGCGCCGCCGAATTCGCTGAGGACGACGGGCTGCCCCTGGTGCTGGACCCCGGGGAGGGTGAGCCGCTTGGCACCCGGCCACGGGTCGACGATGTGGCCGCTGCGGAGCGAGGGGTCACCGTAGCGACGGCGGAGGACCTCCGCGTCCTGCGTGTAGTCGTGGACGCCCCAGATGTCGCTGGTGGAGACTTCCCAGCCGTCGTTGGAGACGGTGGGGCGCGAGGGGTCCAGGGTCTTGGTGAGGTGGTAGAGGGCGTCGATGAAGTGGCGCTGCGCGGGCACGAGGGCGGGGTTGGGCACCGACCAGGACTCGTTGACGGGTACCCAGGCGACGATGGAGGGGTGGCTGAGGTCGCGGGTGACGGCTTCGGTCCATTCACCGATCTTGCGCCGGACCATCCGGGTGCTGAACGCGAAGGCGGACGGCATCTCCTGCCAGAGCACCAGACCGATCCGGTCGGCCCAGTAGAGGAAGCGGGGGTCCTCGATCTTCTGGTGGACGCGCAGTCCGTTGAGGCCCATGTCCTTGGCCAGTTCCGCGTCACGGCGCAATCCCCCGGCGGGCGCGGACAGGTGCGTTTCGGGCCAGTAGCCCTGCTGGAGTGCGAGGCGCAGGAAGTACGGCTTGTGATTGAGGAGGAAGACTCCGTCACCCCAGCCGATGTCGCGCAGGCCGAGATAGGACGTGACGCGGTCGACGGGGTGGCCGTCGGCGGCGTCGCTGAGCGTGACCGACGCGTCGACGAGGTGCGGGTGCTCGGGACTCCAGAGCAGGTCGTCGAGGTCCTGGGCGTGGCGCAGCGCGGGGATGGAGATGTCGAAGTCGGTTTCCTGGCCTTCTGCCAGGGTGCGTTGCTCGGCGAGTACGCGGTCGCCGAGGGTGAGGCGGACCGTGAGGTGCAGGGGGCGCTGCGGCCACCGGCTGAGCTGGAGCTGGCAGCGCACCCGGGCGTGGGTGACGTCGGGCGTCCAGTGCAGGAGCGTCACGTGCTGTTCGGGGACCTCCTCGAGCCACACCGGCTGCCAGATTCCGGACGTGCGGTGGTACCAGATGACGTGGGGGTCGCGGCGCCAGTCCTGCTTTCCGCGGGGCTGCGCGGCGTCGGACGGCTGGTCTTCGGCCCTGACCACGACGACCTGGTGCCCGTCGTGATCGACGACGTCGGTGATATCGCAGGTGAAGCCGGTGTGTCCGCCTTCGTGGCGGCCCACCAGGCGGCCGTTCACCCATACTTCGGCCCGGTGGTCCACCGCCCCGAAGTGCAGGAGCAGACGCCGCCCGGGGGCCGGCTTCGTCACGTCGACGGTGCGCCGGTACCAGAGCGTGGGGTGGAAGCCGGTGTTTCCCACCCCCGAGGCCCGGCTCTCGGGCGGGTACGGCACGGTGATGGTGCCGGTGAAGGGGGCGGTCACGTCCGGGGCCATCCAGCGACCGGACAGGCCGCGGTCCGCGTCGTCGTAGGCGAACTGCCACGTGCCGCTCAGATCACGCCAGTTGGGGTCGCGGATGAGTTGCGGCCGGGGGTGGTCGGCGGCGTCCAGGTGCGTGTGGGGCATACGGGAACTCCGGGATGGGGTCGGAAACGTGCACGGGCGTGGAGGGCGCCGCAGCCGGTCAGGTTTCTTCCCGGCCGGTGGAGGAGCGGAGGTCCACCACGGTGGCGGCGAAGGCCAGCGGCCCGGGCAGCAGCGGGATCAACAGGGGCATCGACCACACGAGGAGCGCGGCGAGAAGCACGGCGGCGGCCAGCAGGAGGCTCCCGCCCGGGTCGGCGGCCGAACGGACGAGACCCTCGCGTACGGACAGCTGGTGCGGGCCCGCGACCGCGGTGGCACGCAGCCCGACGACCGCGGCCGAGAGGGCGAGCAGAGCCAGTGCGGGTGCCACGACGGGCGCCCCGGGCAGCTCGCTGCGGACCAGAGCGGCGTCGACCGACAGGATCACGGCGAGAACGGGTATCAGCAGTCCGGCGGCCAGCGTGCGAAGGGTCAGATGCACACGCAACCGGGCGGCGTACGCCCCGAGGCCGACCGGCAGACCGTCGTGCGCGGTCTTCCGTAGGGTCTTTGACGCTGCGGCGAACGCGGCCGGAGCCGTGACGACGGGCAGGCAGGCGACGCTCGTGAGCAGTCCGACGACCAGCATGTCGGCGAAGAGGCTGAAGCCGGATCCGAAGACCTCGCCGGGTTCCCGGCGGTCGCGGCGCGGTGCGGTGGGCGCGTGGGACATGGCGGCTCAGCCCTTCAGTCCGGAGGTGGCCATGCCCTGCACCAGATAGCGCTGGAACACGAAGAAGAACAGCACGATCGGGAGCACGGAGATCACCGACATGGCGAACATCGGCCCGTACGCGGAGGTGCTGGACTGGTCGACGAAGCTGCGCAGGGCCAGGGTGATGGTGAACTTCTCCGGTGCGAAGAGGTAGATCATCTGTGTGAAGAAGTCGTTCCACGTCCAGATGAACGTGAAGATGGCCGTGGTGATCAGCGCGGGCCGGCTCAGCGGCAGCGTGATCGACCAGTAGGTGCGGAAGGGACCGCAGCCGTCGATGCGGGCGGACTCCTCGAGCTCACGGGGAAGCCCGCGCATGAACTGGACGATGAGGAAGACGAAGAACGCCTCGGTGGCCAGGAACTTGGGCATGATCAGCGGCCAGTAGGAGTCCACCAGGCCGAGCTGGTTGAAGACGATGTACTGCGGGATCAGCACCACGTGGTGCGGCAGCATCAGCGTCGCCACCATGAAGCCGAACATCACCTTGCGCATGCGGAAGCGCATCCGGGCGAAGGCGTAGGCAGCCAGCGAACAGGACAGGACGTTGCCGATGACCGCGCCACCCGCGATCACCAGGGTGTTGCCGAGGAGTCTGCTGACGGTGACACCCGACACCCCCTCGAGGGCGGTCGTGTAGTTCGACCACTCCAGGTGGCTCGGCCACAGATCGAGGCTGGTCACGACTTCGTCGGCGGGCTTCAGCGAGGTGGCGAGCAGCCAGGCCAGCGGATACAGCAGGAGGAGGAGGCTCACGGCCGCGGCCGTGTGCGGCAGCCACCGCTTCGTGGCGATGTTCATCGTCCCTCCTCGTCCGCGTAGAAGACCCAGGACCGGGAGGTCCGGAACAGGATCAGGGTGACCAGGCCGATGGCGATGAGAAGCAGCCAGGCCATGGCCGATGCGTAGCCCATGTGGGAAGCGGTGAAGCCGCGCTCGTACAGGTACAGCGTGTAGAACATGGTGGAGTCGGCGGGGCCGCCGTTGCCGCCGCTGATCGCGAAGGCCGGGGTGAAGACCTGGAAGGACTGGATGGTCTCGAGCACCAGGTTGAAGAAGACGACCGGGGACAGCATGGGCACCGTGATGGACACGAACTGCCGCCATCGGCCGGCGCCGTCGAGGGCCGCCGCCTCGTAGAGGTCGGGCGATATCTGCTGCAGCCCCGCCAGGAAGATCACCATGGGCGCGCCGAACTGCCACACGGTGAGCAGGACGACGGCGTACACGGCAAGATCGGGGTTGCCGACCCAGCCACCGGTGTTGATGCCGATCGCACCCAGGATGCCGTCGACCGAGCCGCCGTCGTTGAAGAGGGCCTTCCACACCAGGGCGATGGACATGCTCGCCCCGAGCAGGGACGGCGCGTAGAACGCGGAGCGGTAGAAGGCCCGGCCCCGGCCGAGGTTCTTCAGGAGCATGGCCACCCCGAGGGCGAAGGCCAGCTTGAGTGGGACGGCCACCACGACGTAGAGCAGGGTGGTCCCGACCGAACGCCAGTACCGGGGGTCCTCGGTGAGCATCTCGGTGTAGTTGCGCAGACCCACCCACTGCGGCGGGTCGAAGAGGTTGTAGTCGGTGAACGACAGGTACAGCGACACCGCCATCGGCACGAGGGTCAGGACACCCGCGCCGATCATCCACGGTGAGAGGAACACGTAGGCGGGCCACTGCTTCTCACGTACCCGGCGGCGTCGCTCGCCGGAAGGCTTCGGGGCCTCGGTCCGGTCGCCGGACGAGGGTGCCCTGGTCGGCACGGCGCTCATGACCTCAGCTCCCGGTCGGCCTCATCGATGAGTTCACGCGCGGCCTCGCGCGGGGTGGCGAGGCCGTACGCCACGCGCTGGTACTGGCGGGTGAAGGCGGTCTGGACGGCTACGTCGCCTCGTGGCGGTGCGGTCGGCGGGGCGTCCAGGCCGTACTTCTCCATCGTCTGCGCGTACCGGTAGATCTCCAGTTCCGGGCCCTTCAGGGTCTTCGCGGCCCGGGCGGCGACCACACGGTTGGGCGGAGTGGACCGGGTGAAGCCGAGGATGTCGCCGGCCCGCCGGTCGTTGAGCAGAAAGTCGGCCAACTGGGCCGCCTCCTTCGGGTGTTCGCTGTGGGCTCCGACGCCGAGGAGCATGGAGGGCTTGAAGTACTGGCCCGCGCGGCCGTCGGTCGTGGGGACCGGAGCGAAGTGGATGTCGTCACCGAGGAGAGCCGTGTAGCCGGGGAACGGTGCGTCCCAGGTGTAGTCGGCCGCCGCGAGTCCGCGTCCGATGGGACTCGTCTCGGTGCTGTTGGCCTGCACGGTGTCCTTGGCCTCGGCGACGGCGCCTTCCTTGCGCAGCTCGTCGCAGAACGTCCAGAACTCGGTGAGGTCGTCCTCGGTGAACCCGAGCTTGTTCTGGCCGGCGTACAGCTGCCCGCCGCGGCCGCGCAGCCAGTTCTCGAACACGTCCTCGTTGACCCCGCCGTCGTTGGAGCCGACGACACCGCGTCCGTCGGGGGACTTCAGCCCCAGGGCGGCGACCCGCCTGTTGGCCTGCGCCCATTCCTGCCAGGTCCAGCCGGGGCGCGGCGCGGGGATGCCCGCCTGCTTGTAGACGGTGGAGTCGTAGGCGTATCCGGTGATGCCTCGGCCCATGGGCAGGGCGTACTGCTTGCCCTCGTACGTGCCCGTGCGCAGGAAATCGGCGTCCATCTCGGAGGTCCGGATCGTCCTGTCCCGGATGGCCTCGCCGAGGGGCAGGAGTGCGCCGCCTCCCGCGTACTGGGAGACCTGGCGGTAGTCGAGCTGGGCCAGGTCCGGGATGCCGCCTCCCGCGGCCTGGGTGGCCAGCTTCTGCATGTACGAGCCGAAGTCCCCGTTGGAGGTGCGGACGGTGACGCCGGGGTGTTCCTCCTCGAAGAGCCGCACGGCCCGCTGCGTGCGTTCGGCTCGGTCGTCGTTGCCCCACCAGGAGAACGTGAGGGTGATTCCTTGGGATGTGCCGCCGCTCTCGGCGGAACACGCGGTGAGCGTGGCCGTCAGTGCAGTACTGAGACCGATGCCGGCCGCGGCCAGGACGGCCCGGCGGCTCGGGTGTCGGCGCCGGCCGCTTCGGGGCTCGGGCATGGAGGAGCCTTCCAGGAACAGGACATGGGTGGAGTGAGGAGAGGGAGGAGCGCAGGGCCCCGGTCCGGGGGCGGGGCCGCTGCGTCGCGGACGGCGGACTGCCGTCAGATACCGGGGTAGACGTCGAGGCGTCCGCACATGCCGAAGCGTCCGCGTGCCGTGGGGCCGGTCGAGGCGACCCGCGCCTCGGCCAGGTGCCGCCCGTCCCCACCGCGCAGGGCGCCGAACTGCTCCCCGGTCGCCGTCGCGGCGGCGTGGGCGCCGTCCCGCCAGCGCTGCTCCCACGCGTCGAGGCGGGGCCGCACCAGCGCGGCGGCCGCCCGCTGGAACGCCGCGAGCGGCTCCGGATCGCCCTCCTCCGTGGCTTCACGAAGCTCCAGGAAGCGGCGCGTCGCCAGGTCGCGGCGAGCGCGGGCGATGTCCGCCTGTTCGGCCTCGGGGACGTCGGTGGGGATGCGGATCGCGTCGGCATACGTCTCGGCGTCCGTGAGACGGTCCTGCGGCAGGGTGAGGACCGCGTCGCCCGCCTCCGGCAGACCGCTGTTCTGCATCACGACGACGATCTCCAGACCGTTGTCGTTGACCAGGCGGTGGATCGTGCCGGGCGTGAACCAGGCCACGGCGCCCGCCTCCAGGGGTGTCTCGCGGTAGCCGGAGGTGGTGAGGGTCTGCACGGCGCCCCGGCCGGCCGTCACCACGTACCCCTCGCTGCAGGTGAGGTGCAGGTGCGGGGTGCCGCCGCCGGGCAGGCCCTCGACCGTGGGCCAGTCGTAGACGCTCAGCCGTGACACTCCGACCGCTGCCGGGAAACCGTCGTAGGTCGCGCTCACCATGTGCGTGACTCCAGGTGTGCCGCGACCTGTTCGCGGTCCCAGGCACCGTCGGCGACGAGCACGCGGTAGCTGCGGTGGAGTGTGTCGCCGGGGGCGAGGACCATCTCCTCGTGGAACGCCCAGGACGGCGCGACCGCGGCGAAGGGGTCGCTGCGGACGAACCAGTGGGCGGGGTGGGTCCCCTTCTCGCCCGTGTGGTCGTTGGCCGGGGAGTGCTCGAAGACGACCGTGGCGTGACCGTCCCGCCCGTCGTGCTCACCGACGTACGCCAGCCAGGGGGCCTGGCCGCCCATGAGGTCCTCGCCGCCGTCCGAACCGCCGGTGAACACCGTGCCGTCGCGGAAGGCGCGGGGGCCCCGCCAGAACAGGCCGGTGTATCCGGCCGCGGGTCGGCCGTGGGTGGTGGGGCTGCCGAAACGCAGGGGCTCGGCGCGCCGGTTGGTCAGCGTCGAGGTCCAGCCGAGCGTCCAGCTGCCGGCCTCCGGGTCGACGTCGCACACCTCGATGCGGCGTTCCTCCTCGGCCCACAGTTCGCCGCCGTGCGGGTGCCAGGTCAGCTGCTCGGCGATGACGGCCCGGTCGCCGACGGCGCTGACCTCGCCGAAGGCCACATGGGCCATCGAGCCGATCTTCTCCGGCAGTGCGAGGTACCCCTCGCCGTGCACGTACGTGTTGCCGCCCCACAGGTTCTGCCCCGACAGGTGGGAGGCCGTCAACTGCAGTCCCTTGTGCCACCGGTGGTCGTTGGGGCGGTAGTCGGTGACGAGTCCGCCGGAGAGGGTCCTGATCGGGTGCAGGTAGGGCTTGGGCGCCTCCCACGCGGCCTCGGGACGGTACACGTAGGCGAAGAGTTCGGTTCCGGTCGCCTCATGGGCCACGGTGATCCGGTCACCGTGGGCGTGGTTCAGCGAGAGCGTCATGCGTGGTCCTCTTCCTTGCGGGTGATGACAGGTGCCCAGCCCGGGGCGCCGCCGTGCAGCTCGGTGTAGTAGGGATCACCGGGCCCGATGCCGCCCGCGCGAACGGCGGTGTCGGTGAACGCCGACTTGTAGAGGGCGGTGATGAACTCGAGCGTCTGCCTGCCGCCCGCTCCACTGGTGGGGTGGCGCCGCCCGTGCCGGATGTCGGCCACCAGGGCGCGTAGCTGGGCCAGATGCGAACTGGGCTCGTCCGCGCCGAAGTCCCGCCACGCCGCCGCGGTCTCCTCGGGGACACCGGGAGCAGGGGTGATGCGCCAGTCCGCGTTGCGGTAGCCGTACAGATGGGTGAGCTCGATCGTGGCCCTTTCGCAGTCGATACGGATCCGGCTGACCTCGTCAGGGCTGAGAACGCTGTTGACGACGGTGGCGACGGCTCCCCCCTCGAAACGGACCTGGGCGGTGGACACGTCCTCCGTCTCGACGTCGTGCACGAGCCGGGCCGCCATGCCGCGCACCTCCGTCCACGGACCCATCAGGTCGAGCAGCAGGTCGGTCTGGTGGATGCCGTGCCCCATGGCGGGGCCGCCGCCCTCGGTCGCCCAACGACCGCGCCACGGCACCGCGTAGTACGCCGAGTCGCGATACCAGGTGGTCTGGCAGTGCGCCACGAGCGGCCGGCCGAACGCACCGTCACGCAGCAGCCGGCGGACGTGGCGGGCGCCGGAACCGAAGCGGTGCTGGAAGACGATGGACGCGTACGGGTCCGTGTCGCCGCCCTTCTCCGCCGCCTCGATCGCGTCGAAATCGGCGAGCGACGGGCACGGCGGCTTCTCGCACCACACCCAGGCCCCGGCCCTGAGCGCCGCCACGGACTGCTCCCGGTGTACTGCGGGCGGCGTGCACAGGACCACGAGGTCCGGGCGCACTTCGGCGAGCATCGCGTCGAGGTCGGTTCCGGCATACGGGATTCCGGCCTCGTCCGCGAGTGATCGGACGGTGTTCGCGTCCACGTCCACCGCGGCGACGACCTCCACCTCACCCTCCGCCGCCAGGACCTGAAGTGCGGGCAGGTGGGTGGAACGCGCTATCCCTCCCGTACCGACCACGGCGGTGCGCAACGGGGCGCTCGAACGATGCGGAGACATACAGACCCTCTCGTGAGGCAGGCGGGGTGGAGCGCTCCGGGCCGGCGGGCCCACCGCGACGGGCCAGGCCCCGGACAGGCCCCTGTGCGGACGGCCGGTCTCGGCCCGCAGACGTGCGGCGGCGCCGCCCGGAACTGCTGCCGACACGGTCGCCGGTAATTCATTACAACGTTGTAACCGCCGCGAGTCTCCGGGGTCAACCCTTCGAACGTGATGGATTCGAGTAACGGTCCCGGCACTGACACCCCGCACCGACACGTGCATAATCCTGATGATGAAGAAGAGGGGGCCCGGACTGTGGCAGCAGTGACACTCAAGGACGTGGCGGATCGCGCAGGGGTGTCGATCAAGACTGTGTCCAACGTTGTACGAGGTGCCCCACGGGTCTCCGAAGCGACCCGGGAACGCGTGATGCGCGCCGTGGACGACCTCGGCTACCGCCCGAACCCGTCGGCGCGCCGCCTTCGCACGGGGCGCAGCGGCCTGATCGGTCTCGCCGTCCCGGATCTGGCCACGCCCTACTTCGCGGAGTTGGCCCACCACGTCAGGGCGGAGGCCGCGGCGCTGGACCTCACGGTCCTGATCGAGGAGACGATGGGGGACGCGACGGAGGAGTTGCGCCTGGCGACCGGGGTCGGCGCCGCGCTCCTCGACGGCGTGATCCTGTCGCCCTTGCACGTGTCGCGTGGTGAACTGGGCCCTGTCGCGAGCGAGTTCCCCTTGGTGCTGCTCGGCGAACGCAGCTACGCGGGCGACCAGGTCGTGGCGGATCATGTCCTGATCGACAACGTCGCGGCGGCCCGTGAGGCGACCGCGCACCTGGCCGGCCTCGGGCGGACCCGGATCGCTGCGGTGGGTGTGGACTCACAGGCGTCCGCGACCAGTCGCCAGCGCCTCGAGGGGTTCCAACGGGCCCTCCATGATGCCGGGTTGATGTTCGATCCCCGGCTGGCCCCTCCGGTGCGGGAGTTCGACCGGCGCAACGGCCTGCTGGCCACCCGCGCACTCGCCGCCCTGCCGGCGGAGGTGCGGCCCGATGCGGTGTTCTGCTTCAGCGATCTGTTGGCGTCCGGGGCACAACGGGCGCTGTACGAAGCAGGTATGAGCATCCCCGGGGACGTCGCGGTGGCGAGTATCGACGGCTCGGACGAGGCGCTCTACAGCACGCCGTCCCTCACTTCCGTGGTGCCCGACAAGGCCGCCATCGCAGCCTTGTCCGTGAAGTGCCTTGCGACACGCATCCGCTCGGAGGTGCCGCTGCCTTTCGAGGTGCACACAGCCCCGCACCGGCTGGACGTGCGGGAGTCGACGGACGGCGTACGGCGGCAGTTGGCGCCGTGACCGGTGTGCGCTCCGACGGGCGCCCCGTGGCGTCGGCCCGGTAGTGGCGGTGGGTGGTGGGCCGCGGAGCGAGCACTGCCGCCCGGCGGCATCCGCGGCCGGGCGGCACGAGCTACGCGCCGCTGCCTGGCCGGACGGCGGTCGGCCCCTGATCGAGCCCGACGAGGACCGTCGGCCAGGCGTTCACGCGGACGACCTCACCTGACCGGTGTGAAGTCGCGTGCCCCGATGAACTCGGGGCGGCGGACCGGAGCCGAGAAGGGCTCCTGCGCGGTGTTGTCGACGCTGTTGAACACGAT
>NZ_JBEXYB010000067.1:0-20024 GCF_040630715.1 Streptomyces sp. NPDC005752
TGGACCTGGACGGTGACGGTGGTGTCTCCGTCCAGGTCCACGGCCACCTGGTAGGCCACAGTCCCGTCCGCGTACGTCGCCCGGGCCTAGATGGGGGCGTAACGCCACCGGCCGCCGGACCGTATGTAGTGCGCCGGGCGGCACGCGTTGGCCAGCACTGCACGGAGGGGGCGGGCCCGTGCTCCGGCCGCCAGGGTCGTCGCTACACCGCATCCAGAATGTCGCTCACACGTTCGATGCTAGGCGGTGCAGGTAGGGAGATCAGCGTGAGGCTGGAGGGCGCTGACCTCTGACAGGTGATCTTGACCGCCTGACAGGTGAGTTTGACCGCGCCGCTCAGAGCATGGTGGACCGCGACGCCGGATGCCTCGACGGTCCGCTATTCATGGACCATGACCAGCCTCACCGTTAACCAACACGGACTCGCCCCCCCGGGCCTATGCCCGAATTGTCATCTTCACAGCGGCTTTGCGGTCCCCGAGCATGGCTTCAACTCCTACATCTGGCCGCATCCTCAGTTCGAGAACCCGTCTGTCGAGCACCAAATCAAATTTGGGATGCACACCTGGCTGCGTCAGATTCCCGCCATCTGCCACCACTGCCACAAGACCACGGTCCTACATCAGCTGATCCGCTTCCACGAAGACGGGGAGACCGGCGAGGTGCTCCGGGTGATGCAGGTCTGGCCGGAGCGGCAGTCGCGCGAGTTGCATGTCTCCGCCCCGAACGCGATGCGTGAGCTGTTCGCGGAGGGCTCGCGAGCGGAGGCCGCTGAGGCATACAGGGCGGCAGGGGCAATGTATCGAGCCGCCGTCGAGGAACTCTGCAAGAACCTCGGCGCCGAAGGCAATGGCCTCTTCAACAAGATCAACGATCTGGCTAACCGGGGCGTCACCCGCGAGATCGTGGATGACCTCCACGAGGCCCGATTGCTTGGCAACTGGAGCCTGCACGACGGCTTGGAGTTCTCCGCCGAGGAGGTTGCCGACGTCGCCACCCTGATTGTTGAGGCCGTCCACATCCTCTACGTACAGTCCGAGGAACGACGAGCGATGCGCGAGGCTCGCAAGGCGCGGCGCGACGCCTTCACTGCCGGGAACCCATAGCCGATCCGGTCAGATGCCGAGCCAGCCTGGAGAGCCCCAGGCCGCCCGGCGTGGTCTGAGGAGCCGCTGACCGGAGGTGGCCAGGGCCGTGCCGGACGGGGTCGGGGCAGACCGTGCCGTACGGCTGGAGTGGGGGCTGCTCATCCGTTCCAGAATGACGAGGGTGGGCCTTGACCCCGAATCCTGAACACGGGCTATGCGGCTCGTGCCAGCGTAGTTGGTGTGCGGTAGAAGGCGATCGGTGATCGTTGCCCGAGGTGGGAGTGCCGGCGTCGGGTGTTGTAGCGGTTGAGCCATCGGAAGGCGTCAAGGCGGGCCTCACGCTCGTTTGGCCAGCTCTTTCGTCCTTGCAGGGTCTCGCGTTTGAAGGTCGCGTTGAAGGACTCGGCGAGTGCGTTGTCCGCGCTGGACCCGACCGCGCTCATGCTCCTCCGCACCCCTGCTGACCTGCAGGCTTCGGCGAAGGCCCTGCTTGTGTACTGAGCTCCGTGGCCGGTGTGCATGATCGATCCGGCCAGGCTGCCGCGGGTGCGGACCGCTGCGGCCAGGGCGTCGGTCACAAGGTCGGTTCGCATGTGGTCGGCGATCGCCCAGCCGGCGAGACGCCGGGAGGCGAGGTCGATGACGGTCGCCAGGTAGCAGAACTTCCCGCCATCGAGGGGCAGGTAGATGATGTCACCGACGTACTTCGTGTTCGGAGCCGTGGCGGTGAAGTCGCGGCCGATCGGGTCCGACGCCTTGGCCGCCGCTGGGTCGGCGACGGTGGTGCGGTGCCGGCGGCGCAACCGGACCCCTTCGATGCCGAACGCCCGCATGATCCTGGCGACGCGCTTGTGGTTGAGTGCCTCTCCGCTCGTCTCGCGGAGTTCGGCGGTGATTCTCGGCGCTCCGTACGTGCCGTCCGAGTCCTGGTGCACCGCCCGTATCAGGGCGGTCAGCCTCGCGTCGGCCGCCTGCCGGGCGGCCCGGTCCGCAACTGTCCGGCGCCAGTAGTAGAAGCTCGAGCGGCTGATCCCGAGGATGCTGCACAGCCGCTTCACGCCGCGGCCTTCCTGAGGACCTCGTTCTCCTGCTCGAGCATCCGGATCCGCTTGCGGGCCTCGCGCAGTTCGGCCGACTCGGCCGGCGCCGTCGCAAACCTGGTGGGGTGTTCTCGGTCTCCGCGTGGCGCAGCCATTTCGTCAGCGAGGCCGGGTGGACTCCGAAGTCGGCGGCCACCTGTTCCAGCGTGACGCCGGGCTCGCGGTTGCGCGCGACCCGCACGACGTCCTCGCGGAACTCCTTGGGATACGGCTTGGGCACTGCAACATCCTTCCAGGCCGCTTCTCAGCAAGCCAGGTCACATCGCAGCGGCTCCTCGTGTTCGTAGGAGGCGCGGTGCCGACCTCTCGTGCAAAGCCGTCGGCACCGCGCCGATGTGCGTCCGCCTCTCAGGGCGGGCCCGGGTCACGGGAGTTGGTAGCTCCCGGACACCGGTCTCCGGTCAAGCGCGGCAGCGAGCCGCGCTCGTAATCTCAGGCGGTACACCTGGCCTCCTGACAACGCGTGGAACGAGGGGAAAGCGTGCCGCCCCGGGGTGCTCGATAGGGCGAGACAACACGGATAAGCACAGGTCAGCAGGGGTAAAGCGAGGCTTCGTCCCGGTGGCACGGCGAGACAGTAGACTGGGAATCCGGCCGCACCAAACGACTCCCGGACCCGGGGCCGCAGCACGGCACACCTCGTTAGGCCCGGCCGGAGATCACGGCTAACCTCCGGCGCAACCCCGCCCGAGACGCACGCCGTTGAGCACGGTCCGGAGCGGGAACAGCCCCGTCATGCCCTGAAAGAGGCCCTCCACATGAGCTACACGCTGCACCGAGGCGACGCCCTCACCGTGATGAAGACCCTCCCCGACGAGAGCGTCGACGCCGTCATCACCGACCCCCCGTACAACAGCGGCGGCCGAACCAGCTCCGAGCGCACCGGTCGTACGGCGCGAGCGAAGTACGTCACCAGCAACTCGGCGCACGACCGCGCCACCTTCCCCGGCGAGAACCGCGATCAGCGCTCGTACCGCTCCTGGCTGACCGAGCTGTTGACCGAGGCATACCGGGCATCGACCGAGCACGCGGTCGCCATCGTCTTCTCGGACTGGCGCCAGGAACCGACGACGTCTGACGCCCTGCAGATGCCGGGGTGGACCTGGAGCGGAACTATCCCGTGGATCAAGCCCGCCAGCCGGCCCCGCAAGGGCGGGTTCAAGCAGTCCGCCGAATTCATCACCTGGGGAGTCAAGGGCAGCCTGGCCAAGGGCCGGGACCTGTACCTGCCCGGCCACTTCATCGCGTCCCAGCCGCGCAAGGGCCGGGTGCACATCACCCAGAAGCCGGTCGAGGTCATGCAGCAGCTCGTACAGATCTGCCGCGAAGGCGGAACGGTGCTCGACCCGTTCACCGGCAGCGGCTCCACGGGCGTCGCGGCCCTGCGCGAAGGCCGCCGCTTCGTGGGCGTCGAACTGTCCTCCCACTACGCCGACGTGGCCGAGCAGCGGCTCCGCGCCGAGCTGACGCAGGACGACGTCGCCCTGGCCGGACCGCAGGCATGATCATGAGAGCGAAGAGAGCCCGGGGCCAACGGGCCGCGAACGCCGAAGGGCGGCTGAAGCATCGAGAACCGATGCTCCAGCCGCCCTTCTCGTTCAAGCCGCCTCGAACGCCTTCCGGATCAGCGGCGTTGCCCTCTCCAGGTCGTCCGCCGACGCGAGGCGCACCTCCACGTCCCCGGTGCCCAGGTGCCCGATGCCGCGCATGTCCCGGGAGAAGCCCTCCTCCAGCACGACCGAGCCCGGGTCGAGTCTGAGGTGGACCAGGATGGCCTCGTGCCTCGGACGGAACAGCACCGATGCCACGTTCACCAGCCGCCGGTAGGCGATGTAATGCCGAAGCGCTGCCACCTCGACCTCGCCCCACGCCGTTAGGGCGTCGTCCAGTTCCGCGTACAGGTCCCGCAGGCACTCCGGGACGAGGCCGGCACTTCCCGCCGCTGGACCTGCCGGCACCGTCGGCGCGCTGACGACTGCGGCGTCCCGCTCCCGGTGACGCCGGGACGCAGCCGGGTTCGGGGAGCCGGGCGAGGAGTCGACGAGCAGCAGGCTCAGCAGGCCGCCGTCGAAGACGCGGTAGCGCACCAGGTCGATCCGCTCGGGCAGTCGCTGCACGGCCACGCGATCGTGGTGGGAGAAGCCAGCCGCGATGCAGACTATCCGCGGTCGACGCCAGTCGATCGACTCGGCGGCCTCCGCGCCGAGCACCCTCCGGACGAGCGCCTCGAACTCGTGGTGCGCCGAGTCCAGCCAGGACAGGTAGGAGACGGCCTGCGACAGCACCCCGCTGTCAGAGCCCTTCTTGACCTCGATCACCACCGGGGCGCCGTTCTCGTCCAGCCCCAGGGTGTCGATCCGCCCTCGGTGCCACGGACCGGTCGGGTACTCCGACGCCAGGAACCGGATGCCGAGCATCTGCTCCAGACCGGCCTCGACCCGCCGCTGCAGCTCCACCTCCAACGCCACCGTCGAACCGGTCAGCTCGACATCCTGCCCGCCCGCGTCTCGCCGGAACAACATCAGCTCGCCCACCAGCGCCCCCTCCCGTGATCACTACTAAGGGGAATCGAAATCGCCAGAGGGATATTCCGGAAACGAGCCCTGCCGTTCACGCTGCTACCGTCCATAGGCGAGGCACTCCTCTGGGCCCTCGCGCGAGGAGCGAGACCGGCGCCCGGTCGGACTGTGGAGACCTACAACGAGCTTCGAGCCTCCCGTTGCCGTCGTCGGTGGCCGCTTCGGTGGCCAGCCGGTGGCCGGACGCCTTTGGACGAGGTAATACGAGGGGGCACAGGTCAACCAGCCGCACGTGCTCTGATCAGGAAGAACGTCATTCAGCGGCATGGTCAGATACCACGCAGCACGAACGCTCACGGTCTCGTAATGCGCAGGTTTCGCTACCTGGCGTGTACCCACTGCACCACTACCTGAGTCGGCCGCAAGAGCGTCAGATCAGCCTGGAAGTTGGCCTACCGCAACGGCGATCAGCCAAGTCCTACGGGGACATCCCAGGGACTTTTCAGGGCTTTCACGTCTGTCCCAGGGGGTTTCCAGGGGCTTTCCACCCCGCAGGCAGGGAAGACCCTGGCAGCGCTGAAAGAAGCAAACGCGCTGGTCAGGGCCTATTCGACTAGCATCGATGATGTTCACCGCGAGCCCGCCGCGGGCGGTCTCCTTGTACTTCACGCTCATGTCAGCCATTTTTGATCATGGCCGTGACCTGCGAACATGGTGCGGCGAGCTCGACTTGCGTCACGTCAGGGACTTTCCAGGGACTTCTTGTCGACAGCTACCTACAGGTATCCGATGGCACGTGACAGCCTGTGGGCGCTTGATTGTTTTTTCGGACCCCTGTACTCGTAATGCGTAGGTCTCGGGTTCGAATTCCGAAGGCGGCTCTGTCGTGAACCCCAGGTCAGGCCTTTGACCTGGGGTTTCTTGTTTTGGTTGACCTTGGAATTCGGGCCAATCGGGCACGTGTGGTCTGTGCATCGCAATGCGTAGGTCTGAGGTTTACAGTCGGTGGCGTTTTTGCTTTGCAGGGCTGTGAGCTGGTCTTTTGTCTCTGTGGTCGCTCTTCTTCGGGCTGTGCGGATTGGCGTGGTGGCCGTGTGGTGGCCGAGTGTGCAGACCGGCTCCCGGTTAACCGCGAAGTTGGTGGTTCACAGGGGAACGATGGTTGTGGCATCCCAACAGTGGGTGCATGTTCTTTGGGCACTCCCAGGACTCTGCTGCGCTGGCCCGGGTCGGGGTGCTGATCGAGGAGCGGTTCAAGGTCTCGTACGAGATCTCCGGGGTGTGGCGGCTGCTGGACCGCCTGGGCTGGTCGTGGCAGGTGCCCAAAGTGCGGGCCGTGGAGCGCAACGAGGAGCGCGTGTGTCCGCTGGTTGGGCGGTGCAGTGCAGCCCGTCCCGCTCAGACGCCGAGCGCGCGGGTGTACGGAGAGGAATCATGGGACTGGGGCGGGGCAGGGTCCGGGGAGAGGCCAAGGAGACGGGCAGCCGCCGTCGTGGCGTGCTGGGTGAACAGCGCACAGGCCAGAAGGAGGGGCAGCTGGCCTGGGCACGGGGCCGGTGATGTGCCGGGCGTGGGTCGTTCAGATTCACCATGCATGAGGGAAGCGTCGCCGGTGGCGGCAGAGAGGTGACCGAACACCGCTAAACCCTGGCACCACTCGTACGGCCGAACGCTACGTGTCCACACTCATGCCGCGCCGCCCGCCTGGGGCCTGGCCTAGAGCCGCGGCGAAGCCGGCCGTTGCGGCGGTCACGAGATCGACATCCCGCCGTCGATGGACAGCACCTGACCGGTCATGTAGTCGGCGTCCAGCAGTAGCTCGATGCCTCGGGCCACCTCGCCGGGCGTGCCCATGCGGCCGAACGCGGTCCGGGCAACGAGCGCGGCACGGGCTTCGGCCGACATCTCCGCGGTGAGCGCGGTGGCCATGAGTCCGGGCGACAGCGCGTTGACCGTCACCTTGAACCGCCCGCACTCCAGGGCCAGGCTCCGGGTCATCCCCAGCACGCCGGCCTTGGCCGCCGAGTATGCCGTCTGGCCCGGGCTGCCGATGAGACCGGCGGGCGAGACGACGTTGATGATGCGCCCCCAGCGGGCCCGCATCATGTCCGGCAGCGCCGCCCGGCAGGTATGGAAGGAGCCGATCAGATTGACGGCGATGGTCTGGGTCCAGTCGTCGATGGACTGGGTGGCCATGAAGCCGTCGCGGCGGATCGCACCCGCGTTGACGAGCACGCTGATGCTGCCTAGCTCGGCGCGCACCCGGCCCACCATGTCCCGCGTGGCAGCCCAGTCAGCGACGTCCGCCTGCACGACAACGCTGGGCCCGCTGAGCTCGGCGGCGACCTTGCGGGCCCGGTCCGCACCGGTGGTGCAGTGCAACGCCAGCCGGTAGCCACGGCGGTCGAGAACGTGTGCCACGGCGGCGCCGAGGGCCCCCGAAGCGCCGGTGACGAGGGCGATGCGGCCGTCGGCGCTCGGCGCAGTGGCGGCCCGGATGTCGTCGTCGGTCACCTTGTCACGTCCTCCCCAGGGGCAGCGAGCCGTTGTGCCCGCCGAACATCGGCCGATGGTAAGGCCGCCGCGCCCGCTGCCGAGGCAGGTGTGCGGCGGCCGGCATTCCTACCAGATGACTGGCATTTCGGCCGGACCGAACGCCTGAATCGAGTGGTACTTGTACGTCAGCTCCGACTCCGGCACAGCCAGCGCGAGACTGGGAGCCCGCTCGAACAGTGTCGTGTAGACGATCTCCATCAGCTCCGGCACCAAGCGGTTCGCCGGACACTGGTGCGGCCCGTGGCCGAACGCCAAGTGCCTGGTGGGCATTTCCCGCATGAGATTGAGCTCATTGGGATATGGACACACCGACGGGTCGCGGTTGACGGGCAGCGTCGGCACTGCCAGGCCGTCACCAGCCTTGACCAACGTGTCGCCGATGCGCACGTCTTCCACGGCCAGCCGCATCGGCGTTCCATCATTGACCGAGAAGTACCGGATCATCTCGTCGATTGCCACCGTCATCCGGTCCGGCTCAGCGAGCAACGTCGCCCGCTCTTCCGGGTGGCTCAGCAAGGTGAGCACGCCCAACGTGATCATCATGGACGTCGAGTTGTGAATGCCCTGGGCGTTCGACAGCATCAGGGGCGCCATCTTGAACCAGTCGACCTCGCCACGCTCGTCGAGTTCTTGCTGGATCATGCGGCTCATCAGGTCGTCGCCGAGGTTTTTCGCCTTCTCTTTCAGGACGTCCTCTGCGTGCTGGTTCAGGCGCGCGGCTGATGCCTTCTCTTCTTCCTCGGTGGAGGTTTGCATCAGCAGATGCCAGACGTTGTCCCGCATCTTCCGCATCTCGGCCATGGGGATGCCGAGGAATATCTCCTGCAGCCGCCAGGCGATCGGGTACGCCAGCTCCATCACCAGGTCGACGGGCTTGTCCTGCCGGCCCAGCATCGCGTCGACCTTCTCCTCCACGGCGACCCGCAGTCGCGGCAACAGTCGGGCGAGCCCTGCCGGGGAGAATTCCTGGATGACCGGCTTCTTCAGCTCCAGGTGTTCTGGGCCGTCCAGATTGATCATAAATGGTGCGCAGTACTTCAACTTGTTCAACGACTTCGGCGTCATCTTCGGAAAGTCGTCGCTCATCTTGTCCGAGCTGAACCGCGGGTCGGAGAGTACGAATCGTGCGTACTCGGGCTTCACCACCATCCACGCCAACTTGCCGGTGGGCAGGGTCACGCGGCCGATGCCTCGTTTTCGCAGCGTTTCGTACTCGGCCGGGAGCACGCCAGGCAGCTTCCGGCGAATGGGATGGGTCGGTAGTTTGGTCATTCTGACACCTCTGCAGCCCAGTGGTAGAAGCGAGTGGCCAACGAGTTGCCTTCTGGGTCATACGGCGGAATGAGCCGCGTCAGGTCGTCGACGAGCTGGAGGAAGCGGGGATCGCCTTCTGTCCACACCGCGCTGATCACCTTGATGGCGTCGGGTTCCGCGAAGTCCTGGATGTGCAGGTAGATGCCACGCCACAGATAGATCTGACGGCGCAGCGTCCCCATGTTCTGCGGAATGTCGGTCGCATCCGACTCCGAGAAGAGCCGCGACACCTCCGGGATGTGCTCCTGCCGCTGGGTGTTCACAATCACCGCGCTGTACGTCTGCTCCAGGTTCTCCAGTTGCTCGGTCGGCCACACGTAGAAACGCTCGGTGGTCGGCTGGTCGACCGGGCCGTCCCAGTCCTCCGTCGCGGTGTGGTCGCCGAAGTAGGCCGACAGGCTGTCGTTCAGCCGTGTGCACCGGGGATCGGTAGTTGTCATCCGGTACGCCTCGGCCGCGTCCGCGACGTCCCAGTCCTGCATGTGCACGTAGAGATCGCCGTAGTGGAAGACCTGCCTGCGGCGCAGCTGGGGAAGTCCGGATGCAACCTCGCCGTCGAACTCCCGAAGGATCTTGGTGACGTCGGTGGCGTGATCACTGTCGAACGTGCCGACGGTGACGATGCTCGGCATATACCTCTCCTCACGGTTGGCGGGTTGGAACCGGTGCCGCGTCACGGACCCTTGCGGGCTCGTTTCGAGGTCGTGCCAAGCCTGTGCTGTTGCCTTCGACGCCGAATCGACGCCGGATCAACTCGAAGGGTCCTCGAAGCGTGGTCGAACGCCGACGGACATCGTCAGGCGCGACGGTTCCAGACCTACGACGCTTGTGAGGTGGCTTGTTGTGTCGAGCACGCAGCAGCATGTCGACCACGGCGTGACCATCGACGCCGACTACCAGACGGTGTTCGAGCTGGTCGCGGATGTTGCGCGGTGGCCGCAGTTCCATCTGTCCGCCGTGCACGCGGAAATAGTCCACAGCAACGAGAAGGGTGATCTGGTCCAGCACTGGTCGCTGGTCAGTGACTCCGCCGTCCGCACATGGCGGACCGTGCGCCGCACCGACCGGACGGGACGCCGCATCACGTTCACGGACGTGGAGGCCGATCCGCCCGCCACAGAGATACGCGGCGAGTGGGTGTTCACCGAGCTGGCGCAGGACCGTACCCGGGTCGAGCTGCGCCACCATGTCAGCGCGCCGGCCGGCGCCGATCTCGGCCCCCTGCTGGACAGGATCAACCAGGACAGCAAGGAGCACCTCGACACGCTGCGTGACACGGCGCAGCGGCGTGCCGAACTGGACGAGCTCGTCCTGTCCTTCACCGACCCGCTGTTCATCGCCGGTTCCATCGAGGATGCCTACGACTACCTCTACCGTGCGGACCTGTGGCCCAAGCGCATTCCTCACGTGGTCGGGCTCGCCATGACCGAGGACGTGCAGAACGTCCAGTTCTTCGACATGGACACCAAAGGTCCGGACGGCGGCACGCACACCGTCCGTTCCGTGCGGATCTGCCTGCCGCCCAACCTGATCGTGTACAAGCAGATCTCGTTGCCCGCGATGCTGGACGCGCACACCGGCCACTGGCGGTTCACCGAGACGCGGGAAGGCGTCATCGGCGAAGCCCGGCACACCAGCACGATCAAGCCCTCGGCACTGTCACTGCTCGGCAGCGGGACGACGATCGGTGAGGCGCGCCGGTTCCTGCGGCGTCTGCTGAGCGGCAACAGCATGAGCAACCTGAGCCTTGCCAAGGCATTCGCGGAGGAGCGCGCCGGGTTCTGAGCCGGGCACGCCGTGTTCATCGGACAGACAATCGTTGATCCAGGAGGGGCAATGGCCGAGAAGACGACCGCCAGAGGCGGGGGAGTGTGGGCAGCGGCCGATCTGTTGACCCCGATGGCGATCCGGGTGGCGGCGACGTTGCGGTTGGCCGACCACATCGTCGCGGGCACCCGGACGACGGAGGCGCTCGCTGAGGCTGTGCGGGCCGACCCGGACGTGCTGGGGCGACTGCTGGACCACTTGGTCTCCGCCGGAGTGCTGTCGAGTACGGGGACCGCTGCCTACGACCTGACGGACATGGGCCGGTACCTGTGTGACGGCGAGCCCGAGGGAATGCGGTCGGTGCTCGACATCGAGGGTGCGATCGGCCACGCCGAGTTGAGTCTTGTCCAGCTGCTGCACACGGTCCGCACCGGTGAGCCCGCGTTCCAGCAGCAGTACGGTCTGGCGTTCTGGGAAGACCTGTCGGCCAACGACGAGCGTGCCGAGTCGTTCGACGCGCAGATGGGAGCACGGCTGGCGGTGCACGCGCCCGCCGTGGCCGCGGGATATCCGTGGGGAAGGCTTCGTCATCTCGTTGATGTCGGCGGTGGCGACGGCAGCATGTTGATCACCATCCTGCAGGCCCATCCCGACCTGCGGGGGACAGTCGTCGACCTGCCTGGACCCGTGCGTCGTGCCGGCAAGGCCATCGCGGCCGCCGGTTTCGAGCATCGTGCCGACGCCGTGCCAGGCAGCTTCTTCGACGAGCTTCCCGCCGGAGCGGACGGCTATCTGCTGTCGAGCATCCTGCACAACTGGAACGACGAGGCGGCCGCCCGCATCATGCGACGTTGCGCCGAGGCGTCGTCGACGACGGGAAGCGTATTCGTCGTGGACTATTTCAACGACCAGAGGCAGACGGAAGGCGACCTTCGCATGCTCTGCTACTTCGGGGGAAGGCAGCACACCCCCGAGCAGGTGGGCGAACTGGCCGGATCCGTCGGCCTCGAGATCGTGTCCATCGTGCCTGCCGGTCGTATGTCCATCGTGGAACTGCAAGCGTCTCGCTGACTACGGATGCTCAGTGAACGCGAGCCGGTGCCGGTGCGGCTATTCAGCCGTGCGCGGCCTGTTCTCCTCAGTGGCCGTCGAGTACCGGGCTTCGATTCCCTCAAGGATGATGGCCAGTCCGGTGTCGAACTGTTCGTCGGCGTCGGCGATCTCTGCCGCCTCGGTCATCCTGCTCAGATAAGGGAACTCGCCGGTCGCGAGCAGGGTCACCAGATACGGCTTCATGCGCATCCGCCAGCTGTGACGATCGACGCCGGACTGGTTCACGTTCGCCCGCTCGGTCAGCTCGGCCTGGACGGCACCGCTGACCCAGGAGTAGATCAGGTTCATCACGTCGATCGAGTCGTCGATGTCGAGACCGCAGCCGCCAAGCACGGCGAGATCGCGTTCCATGCTGCGCAAGTAGTTGGGGCCGATGATCGGGCGGGTGGAGAGGAGCGGAGCCAGCCAGGGATGGCGCAGAAAGTTCTGGCGTCTGCGGTGCGCCAGGACGATCAAGTCCGCGCGGAGGTCACCGGTCGGCTCCTGCGGCTCGAAGACGGTCGCCTCATCGATCATCACCGCCCACAGGTCTTCCTTGGCGGGCAGGTATCGGTAGAGGGTCATCACGCCCGCGCCGAGGTTCCTGGCGATGTTTCGTACCGAGGCGGCTTCCAGCCCTTCGGCGTCCGCGATCTTGATCGCCACCGTGGCGATCTCTCTGCGACTGTGCGTCGGCACCGGGCCGCGCGTGGGCTTCTCCGGTCTCATCCAGATGATGGGTTTGGGGTCCGACACGGCGACCAGCATACGCGTGCGAATCATCTGCGTACACCGCACCCGGTGCACTTGCGTACACCGCACGCGGTTCCCTATCGTGGAACCGCGTACACTGCACCCAGTCGGGAGAGGGCCGTGGAAAAATCGATCGTGTATACGAAAGACCTGCGAAAGCAGTACGGGGACGTCGAAGCGCTGACCGGCTTGGATCTGGCCATTCCGCCGGGGCTGGTCTACGGCCTGCTCGGCCCCAACGGTGCGGGTAAGAGCACCACCCTGCGCATCCTGAGCACGCTGACCCGGCCCACCAGTGGGCAGGCCGTCGTCGCCGGGTTCGACGTGGCCCGGGAGTCGGGGGAAGTCCGCAAGGCGATCGGGCTGGCCGGTCAGGACGCCACTCTCGACGACAAACTGACGGCCAGAGAGAACCTGCGGATCTTCGGCCGCCTGTCGCGCCTCGGTGTGCGTGGGTCCCGGCGGCGCGCGGAGGAACTCCTTGAACGGTTCGACCTCGCCCACGCCGGCAATCGGCTGGTCGGCACCTATTCCGGCGGCATGCGCCGTCGGCTCGACCTGATCGCCAGCCTGTTGCGTGCTCCCGCGGTGCTCTTCCTCGACGAGCCCACGACGGGGCTCGACGTCCGCAGCCGGATGGAGATCTGGGACACCGTCCGTGAACTGGTCAGCGACGGCACGACGGTTCTGCTCACCAGTCAGTATCTGGAGGAGGTGGACCAGCTCGCCTCCGCCGTCGGTGTGATCGACCACGGACATCTCATCGCCGAAGGCAGCCCGGCCCAGCTCAAGTCTCAGATCGGCAGCCACATCGACGTCGTGGTGGAATCCACGGACCATGTGGAGAAGGCCATGTCGGTCCTCGAAAGGATCACCGGCCGGCGACCGGAGGCGGACGGACTGCACATCGTCGCCGCCGCGGTGGATGCGGTGCCGACCCTGCCGCAGATCGTGCGTGAACTCGACGCGTCCGGTGCCGTGATCCGTGACGTCGGGATTCGTGAGCCGAGCCTCGACGACGTCTTCCTGTCTCTGACCGGCAAGACGGCTGAGTCGGCGAAGCCGGCTGAAGCGCAGGAGGTGGCGGCATGAATGTCCTCATCGACGGCTGGACCCTGACCCAGCGAAATCTCCTACGGTTGCGTCACGAACCCGGGACCCTGCTCACCATCCTGCTGATGCCGATGGTGTTCGTGGTGCTTTTCGGATACGTGTTCGGCAGTGCGATCGGCATTGACGGCTCCTCGAACTACCGCGAGTACATGATGCCGGGGATGTTCGTGCTGGGCAGCGGCACCGCGCTGTCCTCGGCGATGGTGGACGTCTCGATGGACAATGCGCGTGGGGTGATGGACCGCCTCCGCTCCATGCCGACCAACCGCGTGTCCGTGCCTCTCGGCCAGAGCAGTGCGGAGGGAGTCATCGGAGCGTACGGTCTGGTCGTCATGATGCTGTGCGGTCTCGTCGTCGGCTGGCGGGCACACAACGGCGTCGGGAAGACGTTGGCCGCCATCGGCCTGCTTCTGCTGTTCCGCTACACGCTGGCCTGGGTGGGTACCTACCTCGGACTGGCGATCCCTTCGGCGTCCACCGCGGCTGCCCTGGCGCCGTTGACGCTGCCGCTCACCATGGTCTCCAACGCGTTTGTGCCCACCGACGGGATGCCGGGCTGGCTGCAGGTGATCTGTGAGTGGAACCCGCTCAGCGCGTTGGCGACGGCGACCCGGGAGTTGTTTGGCAATCCCGGTACCCCCGGGCCGGACGCCGCATGGCCGCTCGCGCATCCGGTGGCCGCGAGCCTGCTGTGGGCCGGGCTGCTGTTGGTGATCTTCGTACCGCTCTCGGCGCGCAAGTTCGCCCGAGCGGGACTGTGACTCCTTCGACGGCTGCTCTTCACGCGAACCTGCCCTCGGAGCTGGGGTGACCGGACTTGTCGAAGGTCCGGCCACCCCGGCCTCCGCAGGGGGCGCCCGTCCCCGGTCAGGCCGGCGGACAGGTCACCAAGCTCACTACTGAGAACAACGCTGAATCACGTTCAAGAATGAATGACATGAATGGGGAGTCATGCGCGTAGTGATTGTCGGCGGCGGCACCGTCGGGCTGTGCACCGCGGTTTTCCTTGCCCGCCAAGGGGTGTCGGTTCACGTTCTGGAGCGCCGGGCCAAGGTCAATGACCATCCGAGGGCGTTCGGCCTCAGCGACCGGTCGGCGGAGATCCTGCGCGAGGCCGGCATCGAGGTGGAGACGGCGAGCTTTGGCCGTGGCCTGATGACCGGACCGAGCCTGGGCGAACTGACCGCCGTCACCTCCAAGTTCGAGCGACCGGAGATCGGTTCGGCGAAACTGGGCAGTTGCCCGCAGGACCGGATCGACCGTGCCGCCGTGGCCCTGCTGCGCGACATGGGAAGCCGGGTCGACTTCGACAGTGAGGTGGTCGCTGTCGGGGACGACAGCGTCACCACCAAGGACGGCCGGGTCGTCACGGGGGACTATCTGATCGGCGCCGACGGAATCCGCAGCAGGACCCGGGAGCTGCTCGGCATCGGCGTGACCGGCCCGGGGCCGTTGGGCGACTCACACATGCTCAACGTCCTGTTCCGCGCCGAACTGCCGGCCCCACCGCTCTCCATGACCTTCCTGCGCAACGAGCGGGCATCCGGAATCCTGTACCGGGTCGACGAAGCCGGCCGCTGGATCTTCCACATCCACAACGGCGATCCGAACATGCCCGCCGAGCAGATCCAGCAGCGGATCAGGGACGCGACCGGCGTCACGGAGGCCCAGCCGCAGATCATCAGCCAGATACCGTGGGCACCGATTGCACATGTGGCCGACGCGTTCAGGTGGGGCAGGTTCTTCCTCGTCGGCGACGCGGCACACGCGTTGCCGCCGGTCGGCGGCTTCGGACTCAACACGGGTATCGCTGACGGCCACAACCTGGCGTGGAAACTGGCCGCTGGGGGCGAGGGGCTGCTCGACACCTATGAAGCCGAGCGCCGTCCGGTCGCGTTGCTCACCATGGAACAGAGCGTGATCCGCGCGCAGAACCACGACCTGCACTGGAACAACGATCCGAGTCTTGCCGCCGACCGGGCCGCCGTCGGCATGACGGGTGTCATGATCCCCGTCGTCGGCTACCGGTACGACTCAGCCGCGGTGATCGATCCGGAACCGCTGTCGGACATGGAGAATCTCGTACTCGACGGCGCACCGGGCAGCCGCCTGCCGCACCGGTGGCTTCCGGACGGACGGTCCACCGTCGACCTTGTGAGCGGCTTCACGCTGCTCACCGGGACCGCGGCCGGCCACTGGCTGGATGCCGCACGGGCACTGGGCATCACGGCTCATGCGGTCGAAGGCTGGGCCGAGGCCGCCAACACCAAGGAGGACGGTGCCGTGCTGATCCGTCCCGACGGCTTCGTCGGCTGGCGTACGGCGACCACGCGAGCGGCCGCCTCCAGCGAGCAGCAGCTGCGGGACGCTCTCGACCGGATCCTGTGCCGGAAGAGCCCGGGCGCTGTCACGCAGGAGGTCTGACACCGGATCCTCGACACGGTCATACGGCTGGCACCGGCTATGCCGGTGCCAGCCGCCTGCTGTTCGGCGCTCCCGTTGATCGCCGCTCGGCCTCCCGAGGAGCTGATGTCCGCCGATCCGGCGCCCGCGCGGCTGGGACACCAGCGCCTCACATCCGTCCGCATCCGAAGATCCTCATGCGTCGACGGCGACAACTGCCAGCTGTCTCCCGCCAGTTCACTCACAAGCACCCACGAGCGGGAACCCCTGCCGTTTCGGGTCAATTGACCGTAAGCAGGGTCCGTCCGTTTAACCGACCACGAGCTCCTCTCGAACCGATGCGGCGAAGCTTGGCGTACAACGTCGCCTTCCAGGCTGTCCGCGAATGGACGCCGCCAAAACGCACCTTCGGCACAGCACGGTGGGCCGATTCATCTTGGTTACGAACCGAGTACCAGAGCAGAGGAGGCGGACGATGGATTTCGGCGCGGATCCCTATCCCAAGTACGCGTGGCTGCGTGAGCAAGAGCCCGTCCTGCAGGTCATGGAAGGCCAGGGCCTTTACGGATTGCTGGTGACCCGGTACGAGGACGTACGGATGTTGCTGACCGATCCCCGGATGAGCAAGGACCCACGCAACGCGCCGCTCGACTGGCAGGAGGCGGGCAAGGGGCGGCCGTTGGAGGACCGGACCGGGCTCGGGACACACCTGCTCACCACGGACGGGCTCGAACACACGCGGCTGCGCCGACTGGTCTCGACCGCGTTCACCGCCCGCCGTGTCGAGGGTCTGCGCGGCCAGGTGCAGCAGATCACGGACGGGCTTCTCGACGAGATCGTGCCGAGAGGACGCGTCGACCTGGTCGCCGAGTTCGCGTTCCCGCTGGCGATCACGGTGATCTGCGAGCTGCTGGGAGTTCCCTCGGCGGACCAAGAGATGTTCCGCCGGTGGACGAAGGACTTCCGCCGGTGGACGAACAAGACCGGCTCCGGCCAGGCCCAGAGCGAGAACGCGCGGCCGGTCGGACTGCGTGACCTCCTCGGATACCTCACCGAACTGGTCGACAAGCGCCGAGAGGTGCCGGCCGACGGTCTGGTCGACGCGCTGATCGCGGCCAGGGACGACGACGACCGACTCAACGAGACCGAGTTGCTGTCGATGATGTCCCTTCTGCTGATCGGAGGCTTCGAAACGACCGTCAATCTGATCGGGAACGGCACGCTCGCTCTGCTGCGCCATCCCGACCAACTCGCGCTGCTGCGCGAGCAATCGCACCTGGTGGAACCGGCCCTGGAGGAGATGCTCCGCTACGACGGGTCGTTCGAGACGGCGACGTGGCGGTTCCCGCTGGAGCCCATAGAGATCGCGGGTACCCGCATCGAGAAGGGCCACCCGGTGCTCTTGTCGCTGGCCTCGGCCGACCGGGATCAGGCGAAGTTCAAGGAACCGGACCGTTTCGACGTTATGCGTTCCGACAACGGGCACGTGGCATTCGGACGTGGCGCGCACTTCTGCCTCGGCGCTCCGCTGGCCAGGCTGGAGGGCCGGATCGCGTTCGACGGGCTGCTGCGCAGGCTGCCCGGCCTCACATTGGCCGTACCGCCCGAGGAACTGCGCTGGCAGCGAAGCCTCACGATCCGCGGGCTGGAATCGCTGCCCGTCACATTCGATGCCTGACCTCCGCTAGCAGGAATGAGATTCCCATGCCACATGCTGAATTGAGCGCGCGAACGGTGAGCGCACGATGAATCGACGGGTCGCCATCACCGGCATTGGCGTGCGTGCCCCAGGCGGTGGAAACGCCAAGGAGTTCTGGGAGCTGATTTCGTCCGGCACCGCGGCCATTCGCACCATCTCGCTGTTCGCACCGTCCGGGTTCCGCTCCCGGGTCGCGGGCGAGTGCGACTTCGATCCGGTGGCGGAGGGCTTCACCGCGCAGGAGATCCGGCGGATGGACCGGAGCGCGCAGCTCGCCGTCGCCGCGACCAGGGAAGCGGTCGCGGACGCCGACCTCGACCTCGACACGGTCGACCCGCATCGCACCGGGACGAGCGTCGGCAGCGCCATCGGCGGCACGATGAGCCTGGACCGGGAATACAACGTGCTCTCCGACGGCGGCCGCAAGTGGCTTCTCGACCACGAATACGCGATGCCGCATCTATCCAAGTATCTCGTCCCGACGTCGATCGCCGCCGATGTGGCCTGGGAGGTCGGTGCGGAAGGTCCCGTGGCGCTGGTGTCCACGGGCTGCACCGCGGGCATCGAATCGGTGTCCCATGCGGCGCGGCTGATTCGCGAGGGCTCCGCCGACGTGATGCTGGCCGGCGGCACGGACGCGCCCATCTCACCGGTCTGCGTCGCCTCCTTCGACGCGATCAAGGCGACGACCCCCCGCAACGACGACCCGCACACCGCGTCCCGTCCGTTCGACCGCACCCGGAACGGGTTCGTGCTTGCCGAAGGCAGCGCGATGCTGGTGCTGGAGGAGTGGAACCACGCCAGGGCCCGTGGCGCGCACATCTACGCGGAGATCGGCGGCTGGGACGTGCGCGCGAACGCGTTCCACATGACCGGTCTCCGGACCGAGGGCACCGAAATGGCCAAGGCCATCGAGGTGGCGCTGCGGATGGCCGGGCGCACTCCCGAGCAGGTGGACTACGTGAACGCGCACGGCTCCAGCACGGTACAGAACGACAGGCACGAGTCGGACGCGTTCAAGCGCAGCCTTGGCGATCACGCGTTCCGGACGCCGGTGAGTTCCATCAAGTCCATGATCGGCCACTCATTGGGAGCGATCGGCTCGATCGAGATCGCGGCGTGCGCGATGGCCATGGAAGCCGGGCTGATTCCGCCGACGGCCAATCTGCATGAGCCCGACCCGGAGCTGGGGCTCGACTATGTCCCGCTGGAAGCGCGGCCGGCGGATCTGCGCACGGTGCTCAAAGTGGGCAGTGGGTTCGGTGGTTTCCAGAGCGCCATGGTGCTGACCAGGGGGGATTCCGATGAGTGACACCATCCCGGCGCCGACGCGCCCTCGCGCGGTGATCACCGGCCTCGGGGTGGTCGCGCCGAACGGGTTCGACGCCGACGCATACTGGGACGCCGTTCTGCACGGGCGCAGTGGGATCGAACGGATCACTCGATTCGAACCGGATCAGTACCCGGTCAAGCTGGCGGGCGAGGTGGCCGACTACGACGTCCGCGAGCACGTCCCCGGCCGGCTGGTGCCGCAGACCGATCAGGCCACCCGGCTGGCGCTGATCGCGACGGACGCCGCGGTCAGCGACTCCGGCCTCGAACTGGCCGCTGTCCCGGACGATCAGGTCGGTATCGTCACCGGCATCTCCGCGGGCGGGCTCGAGTACAGCCAGCGCGAGTTGGAGAAACTGTGGAGTCTCGGCGGCGACCATGTCAGCGCCTATCTCTCGTTCTCCTGGTTCTACGCGGTGAACACGGGGCAGATCTCGATCCGGCATGGACTGCACGGTCCCGGCGGGGTCTTGACCGGGCTGACGAGCGGGATGGACTCCATCGCCCAGGCCCGCCGATACGTGGCCGACGGTCTGCCGGTGGTGGTGTGCGGCGCGACGGACAGCACGTTGTGTCCGCTCGGGTGGGTGATCGAGCTGACCACCGGCCGGATGAGCTCGGTGACCGACCCGGAGCGGGCCTACCTGCCCTTCGACGCTGCCGCGTCCGGCCATCTGCCTGGTGAGGGTGGCGCCATCCTCATCGTCGAGGAGGCCGGGTACGCACGCGCTCGAGGGGTTCAGCCGTACGGCGAGATCGCCGGGTACGCCACAACCTTCGACCCGCGGCCCGGTTCGGCTCGGGAGCCCGGGCTGCGCCGGGCCATCGAGGCGGCGCTCGCGGACGCCGGTGTAACGCCCGCCGAAGTCGACGTGGTGTTCGCGGACGCGGCCGGCGTCGCCGAACTCGACCGCGCCGAAGCCGCTGCCGTGACCGCCGTGTTCGGTCCACGGGGGGTTCCAGTGACCGCGCCGAAGACGATGACCGGCCGACTGTATTCCGGTGGCCCGGCGCTCGATGTGGCCACCGCGTCGTTGAGCATGCGGCACGGCGTCATACCGCCCATGATCAATGTGGCCGAACCGGTCGGGTCCGATCAGCTTGACCTGGTGCTCGGCCGGCCGAGGGAGACGACCGTCTCCACGGCTTTGGTACTGGCCCGGGGCGACGGCATCAACTCCGCGATGGTCCTCACGGCGGCGTAGCCGACGCCGGTACCGCGGCCGACGCGTCATCGTCCGGGCACGACGCCGTAGGGGCAGCCATCACTGATGGCTGCCCCTACGGC
>NZ_JBEXYB010000068.1:0-3769 GCF_040630715.1 Streptomyces sp. NPDC005752
CGAAGACCTCCTCGACAACGGGACTACGTTCGCCCCCGCCCGCCCAACCGTTGAGCCGACCACCCCAGCCGACCATCAGGGCTCCATGCGCAAGGGTGCGGCCCCCGGGCCATCGCCGCGTCCGGCCGTCTCCGGTGCCTGCGGCCGCCTCCGGTCCCGCCGGTCAACCGCTCGGCGCGGGGCGGACATCCGTACCGTTAGTGTGGGGCCCCGTCCGAGAGACGCGTCAACGCCCCGCCGGGGCGCGCGTGTACACCGATGCAGCCCCCGGGGGGACCCCCCTCCGGACCCGGCCGGAGGGCCCCTACCCCGATGTCCGTGCACAGCCACTCGCCGGCGCCGAACGAGGCCGCCGCCGCTCCAGAGTTCCCCCGGCACGTCGTCACCGCCGTGCTCGTCTCGCACGACGGCGCACGCTGGCTGCCCCGCGTGCTCGCCGGACTGCTGGGGCAGGAGCGCCCCGTACAGAACGTCGTCGCCGCCGACACCGGCAGCGCCGACGACTCCGCCCGCCTGGTCACGGAGGCACTCGGCGGTGAGCGCGTCCTCCACCTGGCGCGGCGTACGAGCTTCGGCACCGCCGTCGAGGAGGCCACCCGCACCGCAGGGGTCCTCACCCCCGACGACCTGCCGTACCTGAAGCGCCCCAGCGGCTGGGACCCGGTCACCCGGAGCTGGCGGGACGACGCCTACGACCAACCGGAGCTTCCGCACGGCGAACCCGTCCAGTGGCTCTGGCTGCTGCACGACGACAGCGCCCCCGAGCCGGACGCGCTCGCCGAGATGCTCCGCGTCGTCGACAACGACAAGCACGCCGCGATCGTCGGACCCAAGCTGCGAGGCTGGTACGACCGCAAGCAACTCCTCGAGGTCGGCGTGTCCATCGCCAACAGCGGACGCCGCTGGACCGGGCTGGACCGCCGTGAGCAGGACCAGGGCCAGCACGACCAGGTCCGTACGGTGCTCTCCGTCTCCTCGGCCGGAATGCTCGTGCGCCGCGACGTCTGGGAGGAGCTCGGCGGCTTCGACCGCAGGCTCCCGCTGATGCGTGACGACGTCGACCTCTGCTGGCGCGCCCACATGGCCGGCCACCGGGTGCTCGTCGCGCCCGACGCGGTCCTGCGGCACGCGGAGGCCTCCGCCCGGGAACGCCGCCCCATCGACTGCGCCGGGCGTTCGGTCACCAGCCCGCACCGCGTCGACAAGGCGGGCGCCGTCTACACGATGCTCGTCAACGCCCGGGGCAAGCAACTGCCTTGGTCCCTGTTCCGCCTTCTCGTCGGTACCCTGCTGCGCACCCTCGCCTACCTGGTCGGCAAGGTGCCGGGGCAGGCACTCGACGAGGTCGCCGGGCTCTTCGGCACCCTGCTGCGTCCTGGGAGGATCATCGCCGCGCGCCGCGCGCGCGGCAGAGGAGTGGTGGACGCGGCAGAGCTGCGATCGCTCTTCCCGCCGCCCGGTGCCACGGTCCGCGCCACCGTCGAGCAGGTCGCGGGCAACTTCGGCAACCGCACCGAATCCGACTCCGGTGGCTCACGGCACGGAGCGGTCGAGTCCGGGCCCGGCGGCGATGACGCCGACTTCCTGGAGATCGAACAGTTCGCGCGGCTCAAGAAGGTCGGCCGCAAGCCCGGCCCGGTGCTCTTCGCGCTCCTCCTCCTCATCGCGCTGGTGGCCTGCCGGGGTCTCCTGTCGGGCGGCGCCCTCGCCGGTGGTGCACTGCTGCCCGCTCCCGCGGACGTCTCCGACCTCTGGGGGCGCTACGCGGACGGCTGGCACCCCGTCGGTACCGGCGGAACCCAGTCCGCGCCGCCCTACCTCGGTGTGCTCGCCGCACTGTCGGCGCTGTTCCTCGGCTCCACGGGCTTCGCGCTCACCGTTCTGCTGGTCTGTTCGGTTCCGCTCGCCGGGCTCACCGCGTACTTCGCCTCCCGGCCGCTGCTCGAGTCCCGGCTCCTGCGGGCCTGGGCGAGCGTCGCGTACGCGTTCCTGCCCGCGGCCACCGGAGCGCTGGCCACCGGACGCCTCGGCACGGCCGTCCTGGCCGTCCTGCTGCCGCTGATCGCCCGCGCGGCAGTCGCCGCGCACGGGCTGCGGGGCGACGGCTCCACCGCACGCGGCAGCTGGCGCGCCACCTGGGCGTACACCCTGCTGCTCACCTTCACGACGGCCTTCACGCCGGTCGTGTGGCCCCTCGCGGTGGTGCTCGGCATCGGCGTACTCGTGCTGCGCCGGAGCGACATCGCCGCGTACGGACTGCGCTTCCTGGCCATGGCGGGCACCCCGATCCTGGTTCTCGCACCCTGGTCACTGTCCTTGCTGACCAGCCCGTCCGGCTTCCTGGAGGAGGCCGGTCTCGACATCGGTACGGGTACGGCTTCCGCCCTCGACCTGCTCGGTATCAGCCCCGGCGGCCCCAAGGCCGCGGGCGGTGTCCTCCTGCTGGGCATCGTGCTGGCGGCGCTGGCCGCACTGCTGCGCGGGGAGCGGCAGTTCGCGATCCGTACCGCCTGGGTCGTCGTCCTCGTCTCCCTGGTCTTCGCGGGTGTCTCCAACGGCTCCACCTGGGCGGGGCCCGCGACCCTCGTCTACGGCATCGCGCTGCTCGCCGCCGCCCTGCTCGGCGCGGACGGCGCCCGGGTGCGGGTCGCCGCGTTGAGCTTCGGCTGGCGCCAGCCGGTCGCCGCGCTGATCGCCCTTGCCGCCGGGCTCGCGCCGGTCCTGGCCGCGGCGGGCTGGATGATCGGCGGCGCCGCCGGCCCGGTGGAGCGCCGCGACCCCGTGCAGGTGCCCGCCTTCGTCGCGGAGGAGAGCAGCACCCGCGACCAGGCCCGCACCCTGGTGCTCGGAGGCACGTCCCCGGCCGCCGTCTCCTACAGCCTGGTCCGGGGCTCCGGCGCCCGTCTGGGCGACGCCGAACTGACCGAGGCGGGCGGCAGCAACAGCCACCTCGACAAGGTCGTCGCCAACCTGGTCGCGGGCTCCGGCGCGGACCAGGGCAGCCAGCTCAGCGGCTTCGCCATCCGCTACGTCCTCGTGCGGGACGGGGCGCCCCGGCAGATGAGCCGGGTGCTGGACGCCACCCCGGGCCTGAGCCGGCTCAGCCAGCTGGACGGCAGCGCTCTGTGGTGGGTCGACCGGCAGGTCTCCCGTGTCTCGATCGTCTCCACCGGCGCCGGCGCCGAGCCCGTACCGGTCGGATCGCTGGCCGTCGAGGCGCACACCGAGATCCCCGCAGGAGACCCGGGCCGGGTGCTGCGCGTCGCCGACGCGGCGGACGCGGGCTGGCAGGCCACGCTGAACGGCCGGACGCTGACCCCGAAGACAGTGGACGGCTGGGCACAGGGCTTCGAGCTGCCTGCCGAGGGCGGCACGCTGGACCTCACCTACGACACCCCTGTCACCCACACCGCCTGGGTCTGGACCCAGGTGGCGCTCTTCGTTGTCCTGGTGGTGCTGGCCCTGCCGGGCCGACGCCGGGAGATCGACGACGACCTGCCCGAGGAGACCGAGGCCGTGGCGGCCGAGCCGGTCGCAGGGGAGGGCCGCCGGGCACGCCGGCTGCGCGCGGCCGCGCAGGCGGAAGCGGGGGCCGCGGGCGAGGACCCTGCGGGTACGGCGTACGCGGAGGACGGCACGGCGGCCGGATACGGCCAGACGGCTCCCGGCGTTCCCCAGCAGGCGCCCGGGGGGTACATCCCGGCTCAGCAGAACGCCGATCCGTACACGGCGAATCCGGGGACCCACCAGGACGGCACCGGTACGTACG
>NZ_JBEXYB010000068.1:3858-19568 GCF_040630715.1 Streptomyces sp. NPDC005752
ACCGGTACGTACGCGGCTGTGCAGACGGACCAGGACGGCACCGGTACGTACGCGGCGGTGCAGGGTGACCAGGACGGCACCGGTACGTACGCGGCTGTGCAGACGGACCAGGACGGCACCGGTACGTACGCGGCGGTGCAGGGTGACCAGGACGGCACCGGTACGTACGCGGCGGTGCAGACGGACCAGGACGGCACCGGTACGTACGCGGCGGTGCAGGGTGACCAGGACGGCACCGGTACGTACGCGGCGGTGCAGGGAGACCAGGACGGCACCGGTACGTACGCCGCGGTGCCGCAGGAGAACTACGAGGAGTGGGGCTCGCAGCAGTACCAGGGCACCGACTACGGCCAGTACCAGGGCGGGCAGGACGCCGGCCAGTACTACCAGGCCGACCCCTACCAGCAGACTCCGTACCAGCAGCAGGGCGCCTACGACGTGTACGGGTACCCCCAGCAGCAGCCCTACGCCACGGGGACGGGCGAAGCCGCCCCGTACGACGGGCATGACGGGCACGACGAGAACGCGACCCCGGGCCAGGGCCCGTGGCCGAACGACAACGGCAACGCATCGCGAGGCGAGTCCGAGTGAAGTCCACCCCCCTGTCCCTCATCGCGGGCGTCGTCGCCCTCGCCGCCGTCACCGGTTTCGCCGCGCTCACCGCGCCCGGCGACGAGGGCCCGGTACAGGCGAAGGCCGCTGCCCGGCTTCCGGTCGAGCGCTCCAGCCTGCTCTGCCCCGCTCCGAGCACGTCCGATCTGGCGGAGACGACGTACACGTCCTTCACCCCGGCGGGGGAGGGCGGCGGAGAGGCCGGTGCCGCCGAGCTGACGCCGGCCGAGACCCTTCAGGCGGACGACGACACAGCGGCGGACGAGAAGGAGGAGAAGGACGCGAAGGACGACGGGGACAAGGAGAAGGCGGCGGACGGCAAGCCCGTCGTCTCCCTGAAGGAACTCGGCAGGCCCGCCACCGCCGACACCTCCGACTCCGGCGCCCCCGCACTGGTCGGCACGGCCACCGGGAAGTTCGCCCCCGGCTGGACCGCGCAGCAGACCACCATGGCCGCCGCCGGCGGTGCCCGTGGCCTGCTCGGCGTCAGCTGCACCGCCCCCGACACGGACTTCTGGTTCCCGGGCGCGAGCACAGGGGAGTCCCGCCAGGACTACGTCCACCTGACCAACCCCGACGACACCGCCGCCGTCGCCGACATCGAGCTGTACGACGCCGAGGGCCCCCTCAAGTCCGATGCGGGGGAGGGCATCAAGGTCCCCGCGAAGTCGAGCGTCCCCCTGCTGATCTCGACCCTGACCAGCGAGACCGCCGAGAACGTGACCGTCCACGTCACCACCCGGTCGGGGCGCGTCGGCGCGGTCGTGAGCGCAGCCGAGGACGAGGTGGGCAGCGACTGGCTGGCCTCCTCCGCGGACCCGGCGGCCACCCAGATCCTGCCCGGCATCCCGGCCGACGCCACCTCCGTGCGCCTGGTCGCCTTCGCGCCGGGGGAGGACGACGCCGACGTGAAGGTGCAGCTCCTGGGCAAGGGTGGGGCGTTCTCACCGGCGGGGAACGACACGCTGCACATCAAGTCGCAGATGACCGCGAGTGTCGACCTCAAGAACGTCACACGGGGGGAGCCCGGTTCGCTCCGGCTGTCCCCCGCCGACGGCAGCAGGACGCCGGTCGTCGCCGCGCTGCGCGTGGTGCGCGGCACCGGCGCGAAGCAGGAGATCGCCTTCATTCCGGCGACCGGCCCCGTGGGTGGACGGGCGAGCGTGGCCGACAACCGGGCGAAGGGCTCGATGCTCTCCCTCGCAGCCCCGGGCGGAACGGCCGAGGTCAAGGTCACGGCGTCGGCGGGGAGCGGGGGCGGCGAGGCGACCGTCAAGACGTACACGGTCAAGGGGGGTACGACGCTCCAGTTCACGCCCGAGACCCCGGCGGGCCTCAAGGGCGGCTACGCCCTGACGGTGGAGACCGGGTCGGGCGGCCCGGTGTACGCCTCCCGCACGCTGGAGCTCACGGAAGGCGGGGTCGACATGTTCACCGTGCAGACGATGCCGGACGACGGGGGCACGGTGGAGGTGCCGACGGCGGAACAGGACCTGTCGGTCCTGGACGACTGAGGCCCGGCGCTGCGGGCGGCCTTCAGTCCTGCCCGTAGCGCGGGTCGACCGACTCCGGCGAGAGGCCGAGCAGCTCCGCGACCTGCTCCACCACGACCTCGTGCACCAGCAGGGCGCGCTCGTCGCGGCTCTTGGTACGGATCTCGATGGGGCGCCGGTAGACGACGATCTGCGCGGGCTGTCCCTTCGCCGCCGACAGCGCGCGTCCCAGCGGCACGGTCTCCTCGAGCGAACCCGGCACGTCGAGCACCAGGAAGTCGACATCCGACAGCTGCGGCCAGCGGCGCTCCAGTCGCTCCACGGAATCCTGGACGAGGTCGCGGAAGCTCTCGTTCCTGCTGACGGACAGCGGCACCTGGGGCGGTGCGACCGGTCCGCGCATGCCGCGGCCATGGCGGTCACGGCGTCGGGGCCGCGGCTCGGACGGGTGGGGCGGTACGGGACTGTCCATCACCGACGCAGCGTAGCCCTCCCCGGGCCCGGTCGATCACGGCTTCTGCGCAGGTCCGCCGGATGTCCCAAGATGAACATTGCGGCCGGGGAGAGTCCGTTTCCTGCTCTTGGTCCGATCGTTGAAGCTCCGCCGAATGACCGCTTGTGTCCTCCCCCGCGACCGCGACCGGGCCCGTACGCACCGGCGCGTCCCGGCTGCGGCGCAGGTCGGAAGGGCTGCGCGACAGGCGCATGGGACCGGTCCGGGGGCGACACGAGGGGGTGAGCCGGGGGAGAGTCGTCGCAGCCCGCTCAAGAGTGCGGTACCGTCCAACATCGTGAGCCCTGTACGTCGCTGTTCGCGAACCGCGTGCGGCCGTCCCGCCGTCGCGACACTGACGTACGTCTATGCCGACTCGACCGCGGTCCTCGGCCCGCTCGCCACCTATGCCGAGCCCCACTGCTACGACCTCTGCGCCGAGCACGGCGAGCGGCTCACCGCGCCGCGCGGCTGGGAGGTCGTCCGGCTCTCCGACCCGTCCGCCCCCACGCGCCCGAGCGGCGACGACCTCGAAGCGCTCGCCAACGCCGTGCGAGAGGCAGCCAGGCCCCAGGACCGGCAGCAAAGCGGTAGAGGACCACGGGCGGCCGACCCGGTCGAGGTCGCGCGCCGGGGGCATCTCCGGGTGCTGCGCTCCCCGGACTCCTGACACACCTACCGCCCCGGCGGTCCCGCCTGTCACCACTCCGCCCGGACTCTGTCCGGGTCGTGCAGGCTCCGTGACCGGTCTGCGCCCGGTCCGCGTCAGGTCCGCGGTTGGAAGAAGTTTTCCGGTGCGGAGCATTGACGATGACTTGTCGCGGACACGACCATTCCCCCACCCGTGAGAGATCGCTTCCGCATCACGGAATCCGGGGAGGCCTGTGTGTTTGTCCAGCAACTCGAACCCGTAGCCGATTCGCTCGGCCTGTCCGCTCTTGTCGCTTCCTTGCCGCTGGTGACCGTCCTGGTTCTGCTCGGCGCCGTCCGCATGAAGGCCCACCGCGCCGGACTCATCGGCCTCGCCGTCGCCGTGCTCGTCGGCTGGCTCGCGTTCGGCATGCCCGTCGGGCAGACCCTGTCCGCAGGGGCGCAGGGCGTCCTCTTCGGGCTCTTCCCCATCATGTGGATCGTCGTCAACGCCCTCTGGGTGTACAGGATGACCGTCCGCACCCGACACTTCGACATCCTGCGCCGCTCCTTCGGCAGGATCTCCGACGACCCACGCATCCAGGCGCTGGTCATCGCCTTCTGCTTCGGAGCGCTCCTGGAAGCGCTGGCCGGCTTCGGCGCACCCGTCGCGATCTGCTCGGTCATGCTCGTCGCGCTCGGCTTCGACCCGGTGAAGGCGGCCGTCGTGTCCCTGGTCGCCAACACCGCGCCCGTCGCCTTCGGCGCCATGGGCACACCCGTGGTGACGCTCGCCCAGGTCACCGGACTCCCGCTCGACGACGTCGCCACGGTCGTCGGCCGCCAGACGCCGCTGCTCGCGCTCGTCGTCCCGCTGATCCTGGTCTTCCTCGTCGACGGCAGGCGGGGACTGCGGGAGACCTGGCTGCCCGCGCTCGTCTGCGGAGTCGCCTTCGCGGTCGCGCAGTTCGCCGCGTCCAACTTCCTCTCCGCCCAACTCGCCGACATCGCGGCGGCTCTGGTGGGCGCGGGCGCGCTGATCGCCCTTCCCGGGGCCCGCAGGCCCGCCGACGAACCCGTACGGGCTGCCGTCCTGACGGGCGCGCGGAGCGAGGACCTGGAGGTCGAGGATCCGCGCCGCGAGGTGTTGCGCGCCTACGCCCCGTACGCACTCATCGTCGCGGTCTTCTCCGTCGCCCAGATACCGCCCGTCAAGCGGCTGCTGGCCGAGGCCACGCAGGTCTTCGACTGGCCGTTCCTCGACGTCGCGGGGCCCGACGGCGAACGGGTCGGCGCGAACGTGTTCACCCTTCCGCTCCTCGGCACGGGCGGCACCCTCGTACTCCTCGCCGGCCTGGTCACCGCCGTCGTGCTCGGAGTACGGGCCGGGACGGCGGCACGGGAGTGGGCGGCCACCGTGCACGAACTGCGCTACGCCGTCCTCACCGTGACGTCCGTGCTCGCCCTCGCCTACGTCATGAACCTCTCCGGACAGGCCGCCACCATCGGCCAGTTCGTCGCCGCGGCCGGGGCGGGACTCGCCTTCCTCTCACCGGTGCTCGGCTGGTTCGGCGTCGCCGTGTCCGGCTCCGACACCTCGGCCAACGCCCTCTTCGGCGCACTCCAGGTCTCCGCCGCACGGGAGTCCGGCCTCTCGCCCGAGCTGCTCGCGGCCGCGAACAGCTCCGGGGGAGTGCTCGGCAAGATGATCTCCCCGCAGAATCTGACGATCGCCTGCGCCGCCGTCGGGCTCGCCGGGCGGGAAGGGGATCTGCTGCGCAAGGTCCTGCCCTGGAGTCTCGGTCTGCTGCTGGTGATGTGCCTGGTGGTCATGGCGCAGAGCACGGCCGTGCTGGGCTGGATGCTCCCCTGACGGGCGTCCCCGGGCCGCCGGGTAGTTTGGGCGGTCCGTAAAGACCCCCAGGAGGACCGGCCGTGGTTGCTGACCTGTCGCAGCTCGTGAAGGCGTACGACGTGCGCGGAGTCGTGCCCGACCAGTGGGACGAGCCGCTCGCCGAACTCTTCGGCGCCGCCTTCGTCCAGGTCACCGACGCGGACGCGATCGTGATCGGCCACGACATGCGGCCGTCCTCACCCGGTCTGGCCGCCGCCTTCGCCCGTGGGGCGACGGCACGCGGCTCCGACGTGACCCTCATCGGGCTCTGCTCGACGGACCAGCTGTACTACGCGTCCGGGGCCCTGGACCTGCCCGGCGCCATGTTCACCGCCTCGCACAACCCGGCGCGGTACAACGGCATCAAGCTGTGCCGCGCCGGTGCCGCGCCCGTGGGCCAGGACACCGGTCTGACCGAGATCCGCACGCTGGTCGAGCAGTGGTCGGAGCACGGTCAGCCCGCCACCGCCGTCACCACCCCGGGCAAGGTCACCGAGCGCGACACCCTCTCCGACTACGCCGCACACCTCCTGGGCCTCGTCGGCCTCTCCGGGATCCGGCCGCTCAAGGTCGTCGTGGACGCGGGCAACGGCATGGGCGGTCACACCGTCCCCACCGTCTTCGAGGGCCTCCCCCTCGACCTCGTACCCATGTACTTCGAGCTCGACGGGACCTTCCCCAACCACGAGGCCAACCCTCTGGACCCGAAGAACATCGTCGACCTCCAGGCCCGCGTCCTCGCAGAGGGTGCCGACCTCGGCCTCGCCTTCGACGGTGACGCGGACCGCTGCTTCGTCGTCGACGAGCGGGGTGAAGGCGTGTCCCCCTCCGCGATCACGGCCCTGGTCGCGGCCCGCGAACTGGCCCGCAACGGCGGCAAGGGCACCGTCATCCACAACCTGATCACGTCCTGGTCGGTCCCCGAAGTCGTACGCGAGAACGGGGGGACCCCCGTCCGCACCCGCGTCGGCCACTCCTTCATCAAGGCCGAGATGGCCGAGCACGGCGCGATCTTCGGAGGCGAGCACTCCGCTCACTACTACTTCCGCGATTTCTGGAACGCCGACACGGGCATGCTCGCCGCCCTCCACGTCCTGGCCGCGCTCGGCGGCCAGGACGGGCCGCTCTCCGGGCTCCTCGACCGGTACGACCGCTACGTGGGCTCCGGGGAGATCAACTCCACCGTCGCCGACCAGGCGGACAGGCTCGCCGCGATCAGGGCGGCGTACGGCAGCCGCGACGACGTGCGGTTCGACGGACTCGACGGACTCACGGTGACCGGCGACGACTGGTGGTTCAACCTCCGCGCCTCCAACACCGAGCCGCTGCTGCGGCTGAACGTCGAGGCACGGGACGAGAAGACCATGACCGCGGTGCGCGACGAGGTCCTCGCCCTCGTCCGCGCCTGACCGCCGGGCACCTCGGGCACACGCACCGTGGGCGCCCGGGTGGCCCGGGGCAGGCACCGGGCATGCCGAGTCGTGCGGCCTGCATGCGCGGCCCATGGTGCCCACGGCGTCTGTTGTGCCTGTTGTGCCCGTTGTGCCTCGGCAGTGTTTATGGTGCCCCGCAGTGCCCGCGCCGTCCGTACCGCCCGCAGCGTCCGCGGCGTGCACGCCACCGACGCATGCGCCGTCGGGCGGGGCCCGCCGGGCCGCGACCCACCCGGCCCGGCGGTAGGCTGACCACGCCCCAAGCTGGGCGGACCCACACCGGGTCCGGACCGGATCCTCACCGCATGCCCGAAGGGACCCACCCCATGCCGCTCGAAGCCGGCCTCCTGGAGATCCTCGCCTGCCCGGCCTGCCACGCCGGGCTCGACGACCGGTCCGCGGCCGAAAGCCCCGAGCTGGTCTGCACCGGCACGGACTGCGGGCTCGCCTACCCGGTCCGGGACGGCATCCCGGTGCTCCTGGTCGACGAGGCACGCCGCCCCGCGTAACCCGCACCCTGATCAGCACGGTGATCGGAGGCCCACCACCATGCTCGACGAGTCGCTGCTCGACGCACCGGACGCCCTGGCCCGAGCCGACCGGCGGGATCTGCTGCGCGGCGCCGCCGAGGCAGGGGCCCGCGTCCGCACCGCCGCCCGCCACGCCGCCGAGGCGGGGATAGGGGCCCTGGCCCCCGAAGGCCGGCCCCGCGCCGTCCTGGTCGCGGGACCCGGCACCGCCGCGTCCGGCGTCGCCGACCTGATCGGTGCCCTTGCGGGGGCCTTCGCACCGGTCACCGCGATCCGCCCCACCGGGGTCGCCGCAGCGGCCGGAGCGCTGCGCTGGACGCTGCCCGGCTGGGCCGGCTCCGTGGATCTTCTGCTTATCGCGACGGCCGACGGTTCGGAACCCGGCCTCGCGCTGCTCGCCGAGCAGGCGTACCGCCGCGGCTGCACCGTCGTCGCCGTCGCACCCGTCCGGTCCCCGCTGCGCGAGGCCGTCGACGGGGTCCATGGACTCGTCGTCCCCATGGCGGCCGCGCCGTACGGAGAGTACGACGCCGAGACCTCGGCGGCGGGACCCGGCACGCTCTGGGCGCTGCTCACCCCGCTGCTCGCCCTGCTCGACCGGGTGGGCCTGATCGACGCGCCCCCGGACACGCTGCAGAAGGTCGCAGACCGGCTCGACCGCACCGCTGAGCGCTGCGGGCCTGCCATCGCCACGTACAGCAACCCGGCCAAGACCCTCGCCGCGGAGCTCGCCGACAGCCTGCCCCTCGTCTGGACGGAGGGCGACGCAGCCGGCCCCGTCGGGCGCCGGTTCGCCGCCGTCCTTGCCGAGCTCGCCGGCCGCCCGGCCCTCGTGGCCGAGCTCCCGCAGGCCCTGCCCTCCCACGGGGGGCTGCTCGCCGGAGCGTTCGCCGCGGGAGCCGACCCCGACGACTTCTTCCGGGACCGGGTGGACGAGCCCGAGGCCATGCGGGCCCGGGTCGTCCTGCTCCGCGACCGGCCCGCCGGCGGCCTGACCGCGGGCCCGGCCGCCCGCGAGCTGGCCCTGACCCACGACACGGCCATCAGCGAACTCGAACCGGAGGAGGGCAGCAGCGAGCTCGAAGCCCTCGCCGAACTCCTCGCGGTCACGGACTTCGCCGCCGTCTACGCCTCCCTGGCGTCCGACAACCGGACCTGACCGCCCGCCCGCCCCTGGGCACCCACGCCCCGCGCATCCCACGAGGACTCATCTCCATGGACCGGCTCTCCAACACCGTGCGCCCCTACGCCTGGGGTTCCACCACGGCCATCCCCGAGCTGCTCGGAACAGCCCCGACCGGCGAACCGCAGGCCGAGATGTGGATGGGAGCCCACCCGGGAGCCCCTTCGCGTCTCACCCGCCCGGCCGGACCGGGGGAGCGGCCCCTCACGGACGTCATCGCGGCCGACCCCGAGCGAGAGCTCGGTCCCGCCGCGGTCCGCGCCTTCGGCCCCCGCCTCCCCTTCCTGCTCAAGCTGCTCGCCGCGGGCGCCCCGCTGTCGCTCCAGGTGCACCCCGACCTCACGCAGGCGCAGGAGGGCTACGCGGACGAGGAGCGCCGGGGTGTCCCCGTGGACGCGCCGCACCGCACCTACAAGGACGCCAACCACAAGCCCGAGCTGATCTGCGCGCTCACGCCCTTCGACGGGCTGTGCGGTTTCCGCCGGCCCGCCGACGCCGCCGACCTGATAGCGGCGCTCGGCGTCGACTCCCTCAAGCCCTATGTCGACCTGCTCCGCGCGCGTCCCGAGGACGGCGCGCTGCGCGAGGTCCTCACAGCGATCCTCACGGCGGACCCCGACGAGATGGCGCACACCGTCGCCGACGCGGCCACGGCCGCCGAGCGGCTCGGCGGTGCCCATGCCCCGTACGCCCAGATCGCCCGCCACTACCCCGGCGACCCGGGCGTCATCGCGGCCATGCTGCTGAACTACGTTCAACTCCAGCCCGGCGAGGCCATGTTCCTCGGAGCGGGCGTGCCGCACGCCTACCTCGGCGGCCTGGGTGTCGAGATCATGGCCAATTCCGACAACGTGCTGCGCTGCGGTCTCACCCCGAAGCACGTCGACGTCCCCGAGCTGCTGCGCATCGTGCGCTTCGAAGCCACCGAGCCCGGCATCCTGCGCCCGGAGGCGTCACCGTCCGGTGAGGAGCTGTACGAGACGCCGGTCGACGAGTTCCGGCTGTCGCGCTACGTCCTGCCGACCGGCGGCGCTCCCGCCGACCTCACCGCCGCCACCCCGCAGATCCTGCTCTGCACCGCAGGCGCCCCGCGTGTGGGGGAGGCCGATCTCGCTCCCGGCGAATCCGTGTTCGTACCCGCGGACGAAACGGTCGAAGTGGCCGGAACAGGAACACTGTTCCGCGCGACCGTGGTGGTCTGACGTACGGTCCGCACCAGCGGCTGCAACAATGTCCGGCCGTGAGCGGCGCCCGTGCCGCAGCACCGACGAAGGGACACCAGGCACTCATGAGCGCGTCAGGCGGAACCAAGGCGATCGTGGCGGCACTCGCCGCCAACCTCGCGATCGCAGTGGCCAAATTCGTGGCGTTCCTCTTCAGTGGCTCGTCGTCGATGCTGGCGGAGAGCGTCCACTCACTGGCGGACTCGGGCAACCAGGGACTCCTGCTGCTCGGCGGCAAGAAGGCCCAGCGCGAGGCGACCCCGCAGCACCCCTTCGGCTACGGGCGCGAGCGCTACATCTACGCCTTCCTCGTCTCCATCGTGCTCTTCTCCGTCGGTGGCATGTTCGCGATCTACGAGGGCTACGAGAAGATCAAGGACCCGCACCCGATCGAGGCCTGGTACTGGCCGGTAGGCGTGCTGGTCTTCGCGATCATCGCCGAGAGCTTCTCCTTCCGCACGGCGATCGTGGAGTCCAACCAGACCCGCGGAAAGCTGTCCTGGACGCAGTTCATCCGCCGCTCCAAGGCGCCCGAGCTCCCGGTCGTCCTCCTCGAGGACCTCGGCGCGCTCGTCGGTCTGATCCTGGCCCTCGGCGGTGTCGGCCTGGCGCTGGGCACCGGCAACGGGGTGTGGGACGGCATCGGCACCCTGTGCATCGGTGTCCTGCTGATCGTGATCGCGATCGTTCTCGCCGCCGAGACGAAGTCGCTGCTGCTCGGTGAGGCGGCGGGTGTCGAGGACGTCGAGAAGATCCAGGCCTCGGTGGTCGACGGTGACACCGTCACCCGCGTCATCCACATGCGCACGCTCCACCTCGGTCCGGAGGAGCTTCTGGTCGCAGCCAAGATCGCGGTGCGTGCCGAGGAGTCCGCCGCCGAGGTCGCGGACGCGATCAACGCCGCCGAGAACCGGATCCGTGAGGCGGTCCCGATCGCCCGGGTCATCTACCTCGAACCCGACATCTACGACGAGGCCGCCGCCGAGGCCGGCGGTAACCCCGGCAAGGCCCCGGGCGGCCCCGCGTCCCCCGACGGTGTACCGGCCGGATCCGGCCACTGACCTGCTGAGGATCAGCCTCGAACGGCCCGGTGACCCACGCCGCCGCACAGGCGGGCTGGGGCTCACTGGGCCGTTCGGTGTAGATTCGGGGAAGTACCAGACGTCGCTGCTGATGGCGGTCGATCGGTTCGCGGAAGCGGGCCGGCCGAGGGAGAGAGGGCCTCCGACGGACTGCACTGCGGATCACCCGGGCATCCGTGTGCCCGTGACCGCCGCAGAGCCAGCCAGCCCACCCTCGACCCACTACGAGGAGCAGCCCGTTATGACGACGGCCGCCAATCGCCAGGACTTCAAGGTCGCAGACCTCTCCCTCGCCGCCTTCGGGCGCAAGGAGATCACCCTCGCCGAGCACGAGATGCCCGGCCTGATGTCGATCCGCAAGGAGTACGCCGCCACGCAGCCGCTGGCCGGCGCCCGGGTCACCGGCTCGCTGCACATGACGGTGCAGACCGCTGTGCTCATCGAGACCCTCGTCGCCCTGGGCGCCGAGGTCCGCTGGGCCTCCTGCAACATCTTCTCCACGCAGGACCACGCCGCCGCCGCCATCGCGGTCGGCCCGAACGGCACCCCGGACGCCCCCGCCGGCGTCCCGGTCTTCGCCTGGAAGGGCGAGAGCCTGGAGGAGTACTGGTGGTGCACGGAGCAGGCTCTGACCTGGCCGAACACCCCCACCGGCGGCCCGAACATGATCCTCGACGACGGTGGTGACGCCACCCTCCTCGTCCACAAGGGCGTCGAGTTCGAGAAGGCCGGCGAAGCCCCGGACCCGTCCACCGCGGACAGCGAGGAGTACGCCTACATCCTCACCCTGCTGAACCGCACCCTCGGCGAGTCCCCGCAGAAGTGGACCCAGCTGGCGTCCGAGATCCGCGGCGTGACCGAGGAGACCACGACGGGTGTCCACCGGCTCTACGAGATGCACCGTGACGGCACCCTCCTTTTCCCGGCGATCAACGTCAACGACGCTGTCACCAAGTCGAAGTTCGACAACAAGTACGGCTGCCGTCACTCGCTGATCGACGGCATCAACCGCGCCACCGACGTTCTGATCGGCGGCAAGACCGCCGTCGTCTGCGGCTACGGCGACGTGGGCAAGGGCTGTGCTGAGTCCCTCCGTGGCCAGGGCGCCCGGGTGATCATCACCGAGGTCGACCCGATCTGCGCCCTGCAGGCCGCGATGGACGGCTACCAGGTCACGACGCTGGACGACGTGGTGGAGACCGCGGACATCTTCGTCACGACGACGGGCAACAAGGACATCATCATGGCCTCCGACATGGCCCGGATGAAGCACCAGGCCATCGTCGGCAACATCGGTCACTTCGACAACGAGATCGACATGGCCGGCCTGGCGAAGATCGACGGCGTCGTCAAGGACGAGGTCAAGCCGCAGGTCCACACCTGGACGTTCGCCGACGGCAAGGTCCTGATCGTCCTGTCCGAGGGCCGCCTCCTGAACCTCGGCAACGCCACCGGCCACCCCTCGTTCGTCATGTCCAACTCGTTCGCGGACCAGACCCTGGCCCAGATCGAGCTGTTCACGAAGCCCGAGGCGTACCCGACCGATGTCTACGTGCTGCCGAAGCACCTGGACGAGAAGGTCGCGCGCCTTCACCTCGACGCGCTGGGCGTGAAGCTCACGACCCTGCGCCAGGAGCAGGCCGACTACATCGGTGTCCCGGTCGAAGGCCCGTACAAGTCCGACCTCTACCGCTACTGAGCCGACCGTCGGCCACCGGCCGGCGCAGCCCTCAGCAGCAGGTCCGAGCGCAGGCCCCCGCACCCCCGTGTCGGGGGCCTGCGCCGTACCTCACCCGCACAGCTCGAGGAACCCGAAGGACCCCATGCCCCGCGGCCGTTATTCGCTCCACGATGTCCACGACCACACCCCCCTCGGCGAAGAACACTTCCACTGCGCGCCCGGCCCCTCGGGCTGGCGCTATGTCTCCCAGACCACGGCCCCTTCGGGCGCCCACCTGGGTTCCGTCGATCTGGCTCTGGACGAGCTCGGCCGCCCCATCCGCCTCGAACTGCACGCCGCGAGCTGGCAGATCCGCGGTGCCGCCCTTGACGGGGTCACCTGGGTGCGAACCGACCCCACCGGCACTCACGCCACCGAAGGCAACGTCCGCGCCCACACCTTCTCCGGCACATCCCCCGCTTTCCTCGTCGCCACCGCCCGGCTCCTGCGCCTCACCCCTGATTCCCCCGCTTCTTCCGGTTCCCCCTCTTCCTCCGCGACCCGGGTCCGTCTGGTCACCTTCACGGACCCGGTACTCGCCCCCCGTACCGTCGACCAGTCCTGGTCTCTGCTGAACAGTGAAGCGCACGCCACTGACAACGGCCCCCTGCTTGTGGACGAGTACCAGGTCACGGCACTGGACACCGGTGATCAGTACGCCGTGCACATCGCGGGCGACGTGGTGCTCGCGGCGCCGGGAATCGAGCTCGAGCACCTCGAATCGCCGCCCTCGGCCATGCCCCGCCCTACCGAAGGCGCCTGACGGCCTGAGGCCGCGGGCTGAACCCGGTTCGCAGGGGCCGGTGGTTCAAAAGGCTCGAGCTCCTGAGGCCCAAGCTGCCCGGGCCCAGCCAGGTGGGAGTTCAGGAAGGTGGGAGCTCAGGCAGGTGGGGCGAACCCTGTCGTCGGCGGCGCGGCAGTGCCCACGTCCCTGGCCGAGGAAGCCGTCGCCGAGGCGCCCACCTCTCCAGTCCGGCCTTCGGTCGGCCGGTGACCGGAGAACTCCCGGTGAACCGAGAACTCGCGATCCATGGATACGGGCGAGGGCGCCGGTGCCTGGCCGCCGCGGACCGCAGCCGCGGCCACCCGCCGGGCATCTCGGGCCTGGCGTTCGTTCACCACTGCCGCCAGGTAGGCGGCCGCCGGCACCCCCTGCGGCATCGGAACGCCGGTGTGCGCGGCGAGGTCCGTGGACAGCCGCTCGGCCATGGATCCGCGCACAGTGACGTCGAGTTGGTTCATACGCGTCAGGTATTGCCGTACGGCCAGCCAGAGGCCCTCGGGGACACCCGAGAGATCCAGCTGGGCGAAACGGCCAACGAGCCAGGGGGGAGGAGGCGGCACCGCGAGAGCCCGCCCGGCCGGCACCCGCTCACGCACGACGAGGGTTCCCGCGAACACGTCGCCGAGCCGGCGGCCCCGGGCCGACACCAGCGAGGCGACACAGCCCACCACTCCGAACGTCCCCAGGACCTCGACCACTCCCATCGCCCCCCGCACGAGCGCGTGCCGGAACCGGATCGGCCCACCGTCGTCGCGCACCACTCGGAGCCCGCAGGCAAGCTTTCCGAGCGAACGGCCATGACTGAGCGTCTCGACCGCCACAGGCCCGCCCACCAGCACCAGAAGGAACGAGGCGACGGCGATCGCGGCGACCGCGGCCTCGTCGAGCGTCACGGTAGCCACGGCCAGGCCGATGGACAGCAGCACGAAAACGGTCAGAAGCACCGCGAGATCGATAGCTATGGCCAACGCCCGGCTGGGCAGCCTCGCCGGCTGCAACCCCAGTACGACCGCTTCCCCTGTCACGAGTTCATTCATCGCCAGCCACCCCTCGTCGCCGCCCTTCCCTGCCCCCGGGCACCACAGTCTGCCAAGCTGACCCCGCAGCGCGCCGCCGTAGTACGGACCCGTACGCACCCATGCCTGGAGCAGCAGCCGACCATGGATCTTGACGTCTTCGTGACCACCCACCGCATCGAGTGGGACCGCCTGGACCACCTCCTGCGTCGAGGACGCAGCCTGACAGGCGACGAGGCGGACGAACTGGTCGCCCTTTACCAGCGCACCGCCACACACCTGTCCCTGATCCAGTCCAGCGCCCCGGACCCGATGCTGGTCGCTCGTCTCACGCAGCTCGTTGCCCGCGCTCGCTCCACCGTGACGGGTACCCGCCGCGCTTCATGGCGCGACGCCGCAGGATTCTTGACCGCCGGGTTCCCGGCCGCGGTCTACCGCTCGCGGCACTGGTGGATTCCGACTGCTGTGCTCTCCACGCTGCTCGCGGCCGTCATCGGCTGGTGGATAGGCACACACCCCGAGGTCCAGGCGTCCATCGCCGCACCGGAGGACCTTCGCGCGCTGACCCGGCCCGGCGGGGAGTACGAGACGTACTACTCCAGCTACCCTGCCGCCTCGTTCGCCGCTCAGGTCTGGACGAACAACGCCCAGGCGGCAGCCATGTGTCTGGTGCTGGGGGCGTTTCTCTGCGTACCGGTGATCTGGATCCTCTTCGTCAACGTCATGAACCTGGCCGTCGGCATAGGGCTGATGTCCTCGGCCGGTCGGCTGGACACCTTCCTCGGGCTCGTCCTCCCGCACGGTCTGCTCGAACTCACCGCTGTCTTCGTCGCAGCGGGCACCGGACTCCGCCTCGGCTGGACGGTCATCGACCCTGGCCCGCACACCCGGCGCTCGGCTCTCGCCCAGCAGGGCCGAGCCGCGATAGGCATGGCCATCGGTCTGGCACTCGTCCTGTTCGTCTCCGGTGTCATCGAAGGCTTCGTCACCCCGTCGGGCCTCCCCACCTGGGCCCGCATCACCATCGGCGTAGTGGCTGAGCTGGCATTTCTCGCATACGTCTACGTTCTCGGGGGCCGGGCCGCCCGCGCCGGCGACACCGGAGATCTGGCACCCGAGGAGCGAAGCGCAGAGCTTCCTGCCGCGGCCTGAGAGCCGATGTGCGGGCGGGGCCGCTGAGCTGCTAGTCTGCTCGTCGCCCACAAAAACTGTTGACACAGTTCGCGTGGAGAGGTAGATTTTAACGGTTCGAACGAGCTGGACAGCTCGCTCGTGAACGTCTAAAGTTCATCTCGCTCGTGCAGAGGGCGTGTTCCTCGCAGGGCCGATCGATTCTTCTCTTCAAGCAAACGCCGGATTCGCTTCGGTCGAATTGCTTCTGATAAAGTCGAGTCAGCCGAAAGGCAAAGACCACTCCACGGGTCGCCCGAATCTAATTCGGACCGGAAACGGTACGGAAAAGAGTCTGGTAAAGTCGGAACCGCCGGAAAGGGAAGCGCGAAAGCGAAGAACTGGAAAGCGGAAAAGCAGGAACCCGCTTCGGCCGGGAATCGGACACGAAAGAGTCTGATAGAGTCGGAAACGCAAGAACAGAAGGGAAGCGCCCGGAGGGCCCCG
>NZ_JBEXYB010000069.1:0-19109 GCF_040630715.1 Streptomyces sp. NPDC005752
CGAAGAATTCGAGGCCCAGCACCATCGCTCCCAGGCGACCACGAACACCGCCTGAAACCAAAGACATCGGCCGCTACGAAACCCAGGGCAGCTCAGATAATTACTAGGCGTTCTTGCAGGCAAAAGGTGATGCTGCCACCCTGCGCCCAGCCCCCTCGGGTGGCAGGAACGTCATGGTTGTCCAACTTCCCCGGCAATCAGCCCAGGTTCAGCGTCAAAGGACACAGGCCGGCCCACCACCGGCCGCCTGCCTGTGAGCCCGGTACCGATGTCACGCTGACGGACGGCGAGTGTCACGCTGCTTCGCGATGTCAGATCTGGCGTGTCACGCTGCCCCGAATCTGTCCGCATTTGTCCATTTCTCGAAGCTATAGAGGTCCCAGGGGCCGTTTTCGGGGAGGGAGCGTGACACTCAAGATGGAACCTGGCGCGCACTTGTGAGTGGTACGGAGCGCAGTTGCGGGCCAGGTTCGGACGGAGCGCTCCCGGGCCCGCCTGCCCGGCGATACGTCAGGGGGTGGGGGTGGTGGTCATGGCGGGCCGTCAGGTGGTGAGGGGGGTGCGGGCGGTGATCAGCAGGCGCAGGCAGGCCAGCGGGTCTTCCCGCACGGGGGTGAGGGTGATGGCCGTTCCGTGGTCCTCGACCCGGTCCAGGCGGTGCTGGTTGATGCCGATCAGACAGCGGACGGAGGGGGCGAACGCAGGGGTGATCTCGTCGAGCATGCGGCTCGCCCGGTCGAGGGCGGCGCGGGCGGCGCGGATGTTGGCCATCAGCAGGGCGTGCACGCCTGGTGTGTGGATGCCCAGGTGGAGTTCACGGGGGGTGACGCCGTGCCGTTGCAGGTCGGCTGCGGAGAACGTCATGCGCCCCTGGCGCAGGTCCTGGGCCAAATCCATCAGGTTGTCGGTGCGCTGGGCCCCGTCGGCGAGTGCCCGGCAGGATTGGGCGAAGTCCTGGTCCGTCACGTGGTGCGGGATGAGGCCGCAGACGATCATGGTGCCGGGCCAGGTGGACGTGTCCACGTAGGCCTGGTAGCCGCCCTCGTCGGCGAAGCCGGCGAAGCCGGTGTCCAGGCGCACGCCCGCGGCGTGGTCCAGCGCCCATTGCAGGGACAGTCCGCACGCCTGCGCGGAGTGCAGGTAAGCCCGCAGCATCGGGTGCTGTGACCGGCCGCTGTCCATCGCCTCGCGCATCCTGGCAGTCCACAGGGCCAGGTTCCGGCCCTGCTGGCCGGCGGGGGCCCGGTCGTGGACGTCGTCGGTGAAGTGGACAAGGGCGCCACCCGCGATGACGTGCGCCTGGTGGTGGGCCGGAGCCAGTGCCCGCGCGGCGAGCCAGCCGGCCCTCTCGCGGCGGCGCAGGTAGCGGTTGAGGGTCGTATAGTCCTGCCGCAGCTGCGGGTCGTGGACGCCGGCCAGGTCCAGGCACCGGCTCCACGGGGTCAAAGCGTTCCGCCATTCGCCGGCGGGGGTGCTCACGAGGTCGGCCACGGCGGCGCTCACCGGGCGCTCACCGACCCGTCCAGGAGCCCGGCCCGAGTCTGGGCGGGTGCGGTGATCGCACCGAAGCGGCGCTGGCGCCGGTGGTACAGGCCGATGGCCTCGGCCAGGTGCTCGGCGCGGAAGTCGGGCCACAGCACGTCCAGGAAGACCAGTTCGGCGTAGGCGGCCTGCCACAGCATGAAGTTCGACAGGCGGTGCTCGCCGGAGGTGCGCACCAGCAGGTCGATGTCGGGCAGGTCCGGGTACTGCATGTGGGCCGCCAAGGCGTCCTCGGTGACCTGCGAGGGTGTCAGGCCGGCCGCGACAATGGCGCGTGCGGCGCGCGCCAGATCCCGGCGCCCGCCGTGGTCGAAGGCCGTCGTCAGCGTCATGCCGGTGTTGTGGCGGGTGAGGTCCTCGGCGTAGGCGATGTCGTCCTGCACGGAGGCGGGGATCCGCTCGTCCTCCCTGCCGAGGTAGCGCATCCGAATGCCCAGCTCGTGCCAGTGCTGGGTGTTGTTGCGGATGACCCGCTGGTTGACGTGCATCAGGAAGTCCACTTCGGGCTGCGGGCGGTTCCAGTTCTCGGTGGAGAAGGTGAATAGAGTCAGCCACGCCACCCCGGCCTCGCGGGCGGCCGGCACCGCCGCGACGATCGCCTCCTCGCCCGCCGAGTGCCCGTCGATGCGTTCCAGAGCCCGCCTAGCGGCCCACCGTCCGTTCCCATCCAGGATCAACGCGACGTGACGCGGCGGGCACTGCACAGATGGCTCCTCGAAACGGCCGGATACGGCAAGCAACCCGCGACCGAAGGGCATCGTGGTTGCTTCCTAAAGGATGGACGTTACGCTGCCCGGTCCACGCCCCCCTATTCGCGTTTAACCCCAGATAACGACGGCAGCGACTGAGGCCGAGCAAGCAGCCCGCGCCGCCCAGGCCAGGTGGCTGCGAGAGGTCGCTACCCGCTTCCGTCCCGGCATAGGCCAGGCCCTCGCGTAGCTCGCCGATGAGCACAACGTCACCGCGACGGTGGGCTGGAGCACCGGTGATCCCCGGTACGCCGGCGGCGTCCCCCGCGTCGACGAGGGGCGTGTCCCGGCCGCCGTCCTCGACCCGGACCCGGGACGGGTCCGAGGAGGCGTCTTTCGGCTCCTGGTCGGGCTCCTCCTGATCTTCCCCAGCCAGACCAGCAAGCGGCGTTTCGAGAAGGCCACGAAGCGGACCAAGTACAAGCCGATCGACGGCTACCGGACCGACTTCGTCGACAGCCCGCCTTCCGGCCCCGCCAGCTCTCGCCCGCGCGCGTCCAGTCCCCGCGCGTGCACCTGCACCACCCCGCAGCTCGTCGCGAGAATCCAGAACGCCGAGTACCCCGCCGAACCGAGCGATCAGAATGGGCCCCGCCGCCGCGCTCTTCCGAGCTGTGTGCCGGGCGTGCGGCGGCAAGTACGAGAAACCATGGCGCCGTACCGGCAGCACGCCCCTCAACCAGACAAGGCGCCCAGAGCGGTGAGAACCACCTAGGAAGCTACTGGCGGGTTACTTGTCACCTGATTCGCCGTTCGCTAACGGCACCCCTACCGGCCGCTCCAGCATGACGTCCTCAGCAGTCAGGACGCGACCGTGCTGTTCCAAGCGTCCTACGAAGGCTCCGTCTCCACCGATCCAGAGGAGCCGACCGCGGCCACGGTCGCCAGCCTGCTCGACGCAGGGCTCCTGGTCCGCGCCGACGACGGCACCGCCGTCCTGGCCGACGACGTCCGGTAAGGCCTTCGCCTCACCGACGCCGACGACGTCAGCGCCTACTGACACACCTCATGGCAGAACCACTGACATCCAATGGCAGACGTCCGCTGACGTCCCGATGGCAGACGACAGAAGCCGAACCCAAGGCGGCACGTTCGCACAGCCACCGGTAACAGCCATGAGTTCCCGATGAGAACCCTCGGAAATCCTGAACTCATGGATGTAAGGGCACCCAGGGACGAAGTCGTGCACCGCTTGGCACAGCACCCCTTCACCGCGCAGAAGGAGGCCACGACGAGATCCCGGTGTCGCGGCGTGCGCTACGTACTGGCCTGGCTGGAGGCCCAACCCGGTGCCACCTGGCAGGAACGCTGGACCTCCACGGGGGCCGAGAACCTGCCGAAGGAGGACTGGCTCGATCTGCCCCGGCAGTGGTTCGTCCGAACTCAAGGACTGGTCCTGCGAGACTCGCAATTGTCGCCGGGGCTCCTGATGCTGACCTGCGGGGACGTCATCCGTCCCACGTCGCCATGGCTCCTCAGCCGCACCTCGCAGCACCTCGCACGGGCGATGGCGTCGGCCCGCGACCCGAAGGGCTTCGACCTTCTGAGTGCCCAAGCGGCGTCCGACAAAGTGCCGCCAGCTGTCTTACGGATCGCCCGGCACCGAATCTCGGTCATCCTCGCCCGCAACGGCGGATCCATCAGCGACATCACGGTCGGAGACTGCGTGGACATCCTGGAGGCCCAGGACGTCACCCACGCAACGACCGGCGACCGAACCGCGTTCTACCGGCTGCTGCACAGGGCTGGCGTCTTCCCTCTGGACGCGCCAGCGATACATGAAGGCGGATATGCTTCGGCGACTCAGTAGATCGGGAGCGAAAATTCGGGGGGTGCCATGGGTCGGCCGTTGCTGTTCCTGGATGTCGACGGACCCCTGAATCCGTATGCGGCAAAGCCCGAGAAGCGCCCCGAGGGCTACACCACCCTCCGCGTCCCACAGGAGAGCGGGGCAGCTGGGGAGCCTGGGAGACTGCGGACCCACATGCGGCCACTGCGGGTATGGCTCAACCCCGATCACGGGCGTGCGCTGCTGGCTCTTGGCTACGAGATCTGCTGGGCCACAACCTGGATGCGTGACGCGAACAAGTGGATCGGACCTGTGCTCGGTCTGCCTGAACTGCCGTTCGTCGACTTCGGTACCGCCCTGTTCAACGAGCGCCCTGATGGCGTTCATTGGAAGTCCGAGCCGTTGGTGGAGTACGCCAACGGCCGACCGTTCGCTTGGGTGGACGACGAACAGAGCGACGCGGATCATGCCCACGTGGCTGCCAACCACCGCGCACCTGCCTTGCTCCATCACGTCAATCCGCGGATCGGTCTGCGGAACGACGACTTCACTACCCTCGCGGCTTTCGCAGCATTCTTCGACACTTCGACGGGCACTCCCTGAGCGGCAAGCAGCCAGGCCTAGTTCAGAGAATTGGCCGTGTCGTGGGAGGTCTTCGCAGTCACTGACATCGCGACGGTGTTCACGATCCGGCCGAGGGTCCCTTCGACGCGCCAGTGGCGGGGGAATGGCGAAGCCTCTTGCGCCCTTGGGGCACTGGCGCGGTCCACGGTCCGCAGCTGCCGGGGCACGGTCCGGCTTTGGCACCCCAACAAGGTGATTTTGAAAGCTGGACGACCAACGACGACGTCCGTCTTCGCCAGTTCGCCGCAGCCATGCGCCCGTGGCAGGACACCCCCGGCTCTTCTCTGGAGGACGGCCCGGCCGCGCGGTCAGCGCCTGGGCCCTGGGGGAACGGCTCCGTAAACTCGGCCTCCGGCTCGCCGAGGCTTGCTCGATCTGATGCTCCGGCTCGCGACCGAGCCTCCCGTCGCTGTTCTCGCCCTCACCAGGCTGGGAGACCTGCCCAGCCGAGACCAGCCGCCGCACTTCACCGCACATCCGATCACCAACCAGGAATGGACAGATGAGATTCGACAACCACCGCGTGGTCATCACCGCTGCCGGCCGTGATTTCGGCCGCACCCTGGCCTTCGTTCTGGCGGACCTCGGCGCCGAGGTATTTCTCTCCGCGCGCACACTCGCCGCCGCTGAGCACGTCCGCGATGAGATCCGGAGCCGAGGGCACCAGCAGGTCCATGCCTTCGCCTGCGACCTGACGGACCCCGCCTCGATCCACGATTTCGCCGCCGGCGTCGCCCGGCACACCGACCGCATCGACGTGCTGATCAACAACGGCTCCCGGTACCTCGAAGGCCCAGACCTCCTCTCCGCTGCTGATGCCGACATCGTCGACACCATCGCGTCCGGTGCCACTGGCACCGTCCTGACCGTGAAGAACTTCCTCCCTCTCCTCCTCGAATCGGATAAGCCGGACGTCGTGACCATGGTTTCCGCCTGCGGGGCGGCCGGTCATCACCGCTCCGACGCGCACGACGCCTTCTACGCAAGCAAAAGCGCCCAGGCAGGGTTCGCCGAGATCCTCTCCAAGCGGTTGCGGCCGCAGGGAGTCCGGGTGATCTCCCTCTATCCGCCCGACTTCAACAATCCCGACCCGGACTCCGCCGAGTGGAAGACCACCCCGCGCGAGGCCGAAGACGTCCTCACCGCGCAATCGCTCGTGGAGTGCATCCTCTTCGCCCTCGCCCAGCCCCGCGACTGCTTCATCAAGGCGTTCCACTTCGAACAGGTCTGACCGACAGCTGATCCGCCTACGCACGGCGACTGGCGTCGTTCGGGGCGGCACATGGCCCTGGTCCGGGAGTGTTTCGGCAGCTCCAATTACCCGACTCCGCCCATAGTGGTTCTCCAGGACGACCTGCCCCGCACCCAGCCGGCTTCCCACACTGCCGCGGGGGGCCGAGCGGCCAGCCGGCGAGTTCCGGGCGTCCGCCGACAGTCGGATGATCCTGGTGAGCTCGTGAAAGCGGCACGGCTTGTTGAGCAGTGCGGTGTTCCCCGCGAAGAGTGGTCGCCTGAGTTGACTGCAATGCTGGACCGCCTGCTCCGTTGAGCATGCTGCTTTCGGGCCGGAGGGACGACGATCCGTAGATGGGAGGACCCGGACCCGAGCCCGGCATTAGCCTGTTCCGGCACGGGGTGAGCCCAGCCCCAGGTGGGCCGGGCTCACCCGAGAAGTCCTCAACCCAGGCGCGCGGTTGCGAGGTGGATCTTGAAGCCGCAGGGGACGCGTCCGTCCGAAGCCGTCAGATCCCTCACGTCGGCGAAGAAGGATTTGCGTAGACGCTCCACAGTCGCGCGATCGAGCGGACCAAGATCGTAAAGACTGGAAACAGCAGCCCATACCTGGTCAACCGGTCCGCTCAGATCGATCGGAACGGTCTCCCAGTCGACTGCCGTGAAGCCGGCTGGGCCGAGCACTTCGTCGAGCCCTTCGCGGCTGCGTGTTCTCTTGTCCCCCAACGCAGGGATGCGCTGAGAGGCCGGTGTCTCCTGAATCGTGCGCCGCAACAGCGTGAGGAACCGCTCGTAGGCCTCGCCGCCCACGGCCCCGCCTCCCACTACGCATGCCAACACCCCACCGGGTGAAAGCACTCTGGCGACCTCGGATGCGACTTGTTCGATCTCGCCCATCAGCATCAGCGCCATGTGGGAAACGCAGGCGTCGAAGCTGTCGTCGGCGAAGGGAAGCTCCTGGACTCGGCCCTCTTCCAGCTGTGCTTCGGACAATGCTGGTCGACGTCGCGCCAGCGCCAGCGAGTGCGCAGACAGGTCCACCCCGGCGAGTTCCCTCCCTGCCTTTCGGGCCAGGAGCTCGAGCAGTAGGCCATCGCCGCAGCCGAGGTCCAGCACGCGCATGCTTCCTGCTACCCGATCATGCAAGATCTCGTAGCTGGACCGGCCGTCTGGAGCATGGCCACGGCCGAACGCTTCTGCGGTCACTGTCGGGTGCTCCGCGTGGAACTCCTGGAGAAATGCTTCTTGCGATGCCGTAGTCGTCACTCGTCCAACCTACGGCGACGGCCTGCCGCTCGGTCGTTCGGGTCGCCCTCCTCACCGCGATCAAGGCCACGGTCGGCCATGGAGTCCTAGCTCAGACACCAGCCGCAAAGTAGGTCGCGGGTAGCCGGGCGAGCCCCGTTTCCCCGTCTTGGGCGTCGTCGTTGGTCTGATTGAGTGATCGAGGTCAAAGGGGCGGGCGTGCGGCAAGAGTGGTCGCCAGAAGAGCTGTTGGCGAACTGGACGCTGGTAGACGGCGACTGGGACCTGGTGGCGAACAAGAGCGGGACGACCCTGCTCGGCTTCAGCCTCTTGCTGAAGTTCTTCGAGCTGGAAGGCCGGTTCCCCGATGTGCTGGAGGAGGTCCCGTCGGCCGCGGTGGAATACGTCGCCGATCTGGTGAAGGTCCCGGCCACCGACTTCACGAAGTACACGCTGGTCGGCCGGACTGCCGAGTACCACCGCAAGCAGATCCGTGAGGCCCTGGGATTTCGGCCCTCGACGGTCGCAGACGAGAAGGCGCTGGCCGAGTGGCTGGCCGTGGAGGTCTGTCCGGTCGAGCTGGTGGAGGACCGGCAACGAGAGGCTCTGCTGGTCGAGTGCCGGGCTCGGAAGATCGAGCCGCCGGGCCGGACCCGGGTCGATAAGGTCCTCGTCGCGGCGCGCGGCAAGTGGGAGAAGACGTTCTGCGCCCGCACGATCGGCCGCCTAGGCGAGGCGGGCACGGCTCGGCTGCTGTCCCTGGTGGCCGAAGACAACGAGGCGGGTACCGCCCTGCTGGCCGCGCTCAAGCGCGACCCGGGCGCGGTCGGCTTGGACTCCCTGTTGACGGAGATCACCAAGCTCAATGATGTGCGCAAGCTCGGGCTTGCCGACGGGCTGTTCACGGACTGCTCGGAGAAGCTGGTGGCCGCCTGGCGGGCACGAGCGATCAAGATGTACCCCTCGGACTTCCGTGACACGGCGGAGGACGTACGGATCACCCTGCTCGCGGCGCTGTGCTCGTCCCGGCAGGCGGAGATCACTGACGCCCTGGTCGACTTGCTGGTGGCTCTGGTCCACAAGATCAACGCACGCGCCGAGCGGCGGGTGGAGAAGCAGCTCACCGCCGAGTTGAAGAAGGTCCGCGGCAAGGAGGGCATCCTCTTCAAGCTGGCGACGGCCGCGGTCGACAAGCCCGACGAGGTCGTACGCCGGGCCCTGTTCCCGGTGGTCGGGGAGAAGACGCTGCGCGAGCTGGTGGCCGAGGCGAAGGCGAACGAGACGGTCTTCAAGGCCAAGGTCCGCACCACGCTCCGGTCGTCGTACAGCTCGTACTACCGGCAGATGCTGCCGCCGCTGCTGAACACGCTGGGCTTCAAGTGCAACAACACGGCCTACCGGCCGGTGATGGACGCGATGAAGCTGCTGAAGAAGTACGCCGATGTCGACGGCAAGACCCGCTTCTACGACAGCGTCGAGGACGAGCCGCCGATGGACGGCGTGGTGCGCAAGGACTGGCGCGAGGCGGTCGTCGACGACAAGGGCAAGGTCGAGCGCATCCCCTACGAGCTGTGCGTCCTGGTCGCGCTGCGGGACGCCGTACGGCGCCGGGAGATCTACGTCGAGGGCGCCGCCCGCTGGCGCAATCCGGAGGACGATCTGCCCGGGGACTTCGAGGCCACCCGCGCCGTGCACTACGCCGCGATCCGCCAGCCGCTGAACCCGAGGGCGTTCATCGCGGACCTGAAGAAGCGCATGGCCGCGGGCCTGGACCAGCTGTCCGGCGCGCTCGCGGACGGCAGCGCGGGCGGAGTGAAGGTCACCACCCGCAAGGGCGAGCCGTGGATCACCGTGCCCAAGCTGGAGCCGCTGGCCGAGCCCACCGGCCTTCAGGCGCTCAAGGAGGAGGTCGCGCGCCGCTGGGGCGTCCTGGACCTCCTGGACGTGCTGAAGAACGCCGACTTCCTCACCGGGTTCACCGAGGAGTTCTCCTCGGTGGCCGCCTACGAGCGCATCGAGCGTAACGTCCTCCAGCGCCGCCTTCTGCTGGCCCTCTTTGCACTCGGCACGAACATGGGCATCCGGGCGATCGTGGCGACCGGCGAGCACGGCGAGAGCGAGGCAGCGCTGCGGCACGTGCGCCGGCACTTCATCACCGTCGACAATCTGCGGGCCGCCGTCACCAGGCTGGTGAACGCCACCTTCGCTGCCCGCGATACCGCATGGTGGGGCCGTGGCACCGCGTGCGCGTCGGACTCGAAGAAGTTCGGGTCCTGGTCCTCGAACTTCATGACCGAGTACCACGCCCGCTACGGCGGCAACGGCGTGATGATCTACTGGCACGTCGAGCGGAAGAACGTCTGCGTTTACTCCCAGCTCAAGAGCTGTTCGTCGTCCGAGGTCGCGGCGATGATCGAGGGCCTGTTGCGGCACTGCACGGATGCCGAGATCGAGTCGAACTACGTCGACACCCACGGCGCGAGCGTCGTCGGGTTCGCCTTCACCGAGCTGCTCAACTTCCGGCTGCTGCCCCGGTTGAAGAACATCGGCAGCATCCGCCTGTACCGCCCGGACGACTCCCCACCCGGCTGGCCGGCGCTCGGTGCCTCGCTGACGCGGCCGATCCGCTGGGAGCTGATCGAGCAGCAGTACGACCAGATGGTGAAGTACGCGACCGCGCTTCGGCTCGGGACGGCGGAGGCGGAGCAGGTGCTGCGGCGCTTCACCAGGGGTGGCCCCAAGCACCCCACCTACCAGGCCCTCGAAGAGCTCGGCCGGACCGTGCGCACGATCTTCGCATGCGACTACCTGGCCTGCCCCGGCCTGCGCCGCGAGATCCACGGCGGGCTCCAGGTCGTGGAGAACTGGAACAGCGCGAACACCGTGCTCCACTACGGCAAGGATGGTGCTCTGACCGGCCCCGACAAGGAGCACGCCGAGACGTCGATGCTCGCCCTGCACCTGCTCCAGTCCGCGCTCGTGAACGTCAACACTCTGCTGGTGCAGCAGGTCCTTGCCGAACCGGCATGGGCGAAGAAGCTCAGCGATGAGGACCGGCGAGGCCTGACCGCGCTGTTCTGGTCGAACGTCAATCCGTACGGCACCTTTCGCCTGGACATGGACAAGCGCCTCGACCTGGGGCTCACGGTGCCCCGCCCCCGTACCCCGGCGGACGCCGCCGACCGATCGAGCACGGAGACGCGATGAAGGACTTCGCCGACCTCACCGACCCCCGGATGAACGAGGCCGCGTGGCGGGCGCTCGACCTCATGCGCGCCTACGCCGCACGCGACCGCGCCGCGATTGTCGAGCACCTCGCGCCCCTGGAGGCGGAGCAGCTGGAGTAGCCGGCCGAGCCATTGATGACGGCCTGCTGGCACATATCTGACCCAGCTACCACGCCAACGTCCACTTTCATGGCACTCACACGGTGGACATCGGCGGCGAGCTGGCCAAGCTCGATGTCGACGGCTACCGGCCGCTGCGGCTACCGGCCCAGGGTTGACCTCTGGATGCGCGGTTTACGGTGGCCGGATCGTTCGGTCTTGCTGGGCGCGGTTGGGCGGTTCGGGCCCTGGTCCCCACGCCGACGAGCGTGGTGGAGCTGGCTGCGCCGGGTTTCAGGCGGGGCGGCGGATGGCGTGTACGGCGGTGTCGTAGAGGTCGAGCATGTCGGCCTGTCCGCTCAGGCGTACCCATTCCTCGTTGGCTGCCTGCAGGCAGACGATCGCTGTGGCTGCGATCGCGCGGGCCTGCAGGGTGCGGCGGTCGGAGTCGGGCAGTCGCGGCTCGATCAGCGGTGCGAACAGGTCCTGCCAGCGGGCTTGTTTCTCGGCGTGCCCGGCGCGCAGGGAATCGTTGCCGAACAGCAGCGTGATGAACTCCAGGCGGCCTTCGGCTGTTATGTCGATCTCTTCGAGTACCTGGAACGCCGCGCGTAGCGCCGTCCAGGCGTCCTCGTCTGCCGGGCGCTCGGCGAGGCGGGCGGCGATCAGGTCACCCTGTTCGTCCAGGCCACTGAGCGCGAGGTCCTCCTTGTTGCGGAAGTAGTTGAACAGGGTCCGCCGGGAGACGCCCGCGGCGGCGGCGACCTCGTCGAGGGTGGTGTTGTCGAAGCCCTTGGCGCCGAACAGCTCGATGGCGGTCCGGGCCAGCAGTGATCGGACCACGGAGCGGGTCTGTTCCCGGATAGGGGCCGGTTTCGGAGTCATGCACCGATGGTACGCGGTATCACTCGATGCATCTACTTGCACTCAGTGCAAATACGTGCGTAGAGTGAAGTCATGAGCAAAATCGACTACCCCCGCCAGACCGTCATCGTCACCGGCGCCAGCTCCGGCCTCGGCGCCGAATTCGCCCGCCAGCTGGCCCGCCGCGGCGCCAACCTGGTGCTGGTCGCCCGCCGGGCGGACCGGCTCGAGAGCCTGGCCGCCGAACTCACCCGCGCCCACGGCGTCACGGTGACCACCGTCGCCCGCGACCTCGGCAAGCCCGACGCCGGCCGCACCCTGCGCGCCGAACTCGAGTCCCGCGGCATCCACGCCACCGGACTGGTCAACAACGCCGGCTTCGGCACCCACGACGCGTTCACCGACGAGGACCCCGACCGCCTGCAGAGCATGATCACGCTGAATATCAGCGCACTGGTCGACCTCAGCCGCGCCTACATCGCCCCGCTGGCCTCCGCCGACACCGGCATCCTGATCAACGTCGCGAGCCTGCTCGGCTTCCAGCCGACCCCATACATGAGCGCCTACGGCGCCACCAAGGCCTTCGTCCTCAACTTCACCGAAGCACTGTGGGAGGAGAACCGCGGCACCGGTCTGCGCGTCCTGGCCGTGAACCCCGGTGCCACCCGGACCGAGTTCTACGACGTCGCCGGCAGCACCGCTGACTACGGCACGAAGCGGGCAACCCCCGAGCAGGTCGTGAAGATCGCGCTCGACACGCTCGACCGCCGGTCCGCGCCCCCGTCGGTGGTCACCAACGGCCGGCCGGTCGCTCTCCTGGGAAGGCTCCTGCCGCGCCGCTCGATGGTCCGGCTTATGGGCTGGATGGACCGCCGCCAGCGCCCGTAGCGCCCCATCGCCCCCGCCCTCATCAACAGCTAAGGAACACCGTCATGGCCATCACCGACGTCACCGCACAGCCCACCGACGCGGAGCGCTTCCACCACATCCTCCAGACTCAGCGTGCCGCATACCTCCGAGACGGAGCGCCCTCCCTGGAGGCGCGGCGCCGCGATCTGAGCAGGTTCAGGGCGGCGCTGATCGCCCGGCGTGGCGCCATCGAGGAGGCGATCGACGCCGACTTCGGACATCGCTCGCGGCACGAGACCGCGTTGATGGAAGTCGTGGGCGTCGTGCAGGGCATCGATTACCTGCGGCGCAACCTTCACCGGTTCATGCGCCCTACCCGCCGCCACATCGAGCTGCTGCTGCGTTTCGGCAGCAACCGCATCGAGTACCAGCCGCTGGGAGTGGTGGGCGTCATCTCGCCGTGGAACTATCCGGTCAACCTGTCGCTGATGCCCGTGGTCACCGCGATCGCGGCCGGCAACCGCGTCATGCTCAAGCCCTCGAAGCTGACCCCGGCGACGAACGCGGTCCTCGCGTCGATGCTCAGCGAACTCTTCCCGCCGGAGCAGGTCACAATCGTCAGCGGCGACGGCTCCGCGTTCTCCGCGCTGCCGTTCGACCATCTCGTCTTCACCGGCAGCACCGAGGTCGGGCGGGCCGTGATGAAGGCGGCCAGCGACCACCTCGTCCCCGTCACCCTCGAACTCGGCGGCAAGTCCCCGACCATCGTGGCCAAGGGACACGTCCGCGACCGGGCCGTGTCCGACATCGTCTTCGGCAAGCTCCTCAGCGGCGGGCAGACCTGCATCGCCCCCGACTACGCCCTGGTGCACGAATCCGAGATCGACGCCTTCATCGCCGCCTACGACCGACTGGTCAAGGCCGCCTACCCCGACGGCCCCACCAGCGACGACTACACCTCGATCGTCGACGACAAGCAGTACAAGATCCTCACCGACCTGATCGACGACGCCCGCGCCCACGGGGCCCGGATCATCGAGGTCGGACACCGGCCGGGCGACGCGGCCCGCCGCCCGCACACCCTCGCACCGACGGTCGTACTCGGCGTCACCGACGACATGCGCATCGCCCACGAAGAGATCTTCGGCCCCATCCTGCCGATCTTCGGCTACCGCAACATCGACGACGCCATCACTTACGTCAACGCACGACCGCGGCCGCTCGCCCTCTACTACTTCGGCGACAACGGCCCCGAGCGGCGCAAGGTCCTTACCCGCACGACCTCCGGCAACGTCACCGTCAACGGCACCATCATGCACGTCGCACAGGACGACCTCCCCTTCGGCGGCGTCGGCGCCAGCGGGATGGGCAAATACCACGGCATCGAAGGATTCCGCACGCTCAGCCACCCCAAGGGCATCTACGTACAAGGACGCTGGAACTCCACCCGCCTGCTGTACGCCCCCTTCAACAAGCGCACCGAAGCTCTCCTCAACTTCTTCCTCCGATGAAGAAGGCATCACCGGCCCCCGCGCCACACCCACACACAAGTGCGGCCGGCCGTTCATCGAGACCGATCGGCGGATCGGCGGAAACGGCGTTCACCCCGAGCAGCGACCTCGATCACCAAAACGCACACCCGTGCAGCGGCCAGCGCCTGGCCGCTGCGAACACCTCCCGAAGGAACCCACCGATGGCTGATCACGACCTCGTTCTCGTCACCGGCGCCGGCGGCATGGGCCGCCTCGTCACCGAGCGGCTACGCGCGCAGAACGTGCCGGTCCGCGTCCTGATCCGCCGCGAGGACGAGCGCGCGGCCCAGGTGCGGGCACTGGGCGCCCAGGTCGTCACCGGGGACCTGACCCGGCCCGAAACGGTGGCGGCCGCGCTCCACGGCGTCCGCCGGACGTACTTCGGACTCAGTGTCTCCCCGGACCACCTGCTGGCGGCGACCGTCATGGCCACGGTCGCGAAGGCACACGGCGAACTCGACCTCCTGGTGGACATGTCACAGATGACGGTGTCGCAGATGACCGCCACCAGCACCGCGGAATCCCACCAGCAGCGGCTGCACTGGCTGGCGGAGCAGGTGCTGGACTGGTCGGGCCTGCCCGTGGTGCACGTGCGCCCGACGACGTTCCTCGACAATCCGTTGTTCACCGCTCTCGCAGCGCGCTCGATCCGCGAAAACGGCACCCTGGCGCTGCCCTTCGGGACCGGACGCACCTCGCCAGTCGCTGCCGACGATGTCGCCCAGGTGGTCGCGACCATCCTGCGCGATCCCGGGGAGCACGCCGGGAAGGTGTACGAGCTGACTGGACCGCGGGCGCTCGACATGAGCGAAGTAGCCCAGGAGTTCTCCAAGGCACTCGGCCGCACGGTGACCTATCTGGACGTCCCCCTGCAATGGTGGCGCACAGAGGTACTCGCGAACGCCGGCCTGCCACGGCACACCGAGCAGCACATCGCGACCATGGCGCAGCTGCACCGCGCGAACCGTTACGACAGGGCGACCATCGACGTCGAGCGCATCACCGGGAAGCGGCCCCTGACCGTCGAGGAGTTCGTCGCCGCCCGCAAGGACTTCTACCTCGGCTGACTGCGCAGGAATCCCAGGTGAGGGGGGCATCACCGAAAGCGCCTGTCATGGGCGACACGTCTGTCCCGTCCCAGGTGCCGCGGCCCCGCCCGCGGTATATCCGTCCGCACTCGGCTGTTTCATAGGTGGTCGCTCATGAAACAGGCGATCACCCGGCGGCCCACCTGCGGCGATCATGTTTCATGAGTTGTTGCAAACGACTGGACGTCTGAAACACCCTCATGAAACAGTCCGGGGTCGTGAGCGACGACTTCAAGCGCGTGGAATCGCACGACTGCCCGATGTCCACCTGCGCCGCCCCGGCGGGCTCCCCGTGCCGGACCGGCAAGGGCAAGGTGGCCATCCAATACCACACTGCCCGCTTCCGCCTCGTGCCCCAACTCGCCAAGGTGTTGAGCGTGCCGACCCCCGCCGTACGCAAACCGGGCTCGACGTGGACCGAGCTGCCCCGGCCCGTGCGCGCCGGCACCGAACCGGTCGGACACGTCCGCCTCGGCTACGCCCGTGCCTCGACCGCCCGGCAGTCCCTCGAGGCACAGCTCGACTCGCTCGGCGAGGCCGGGGTCACCCGGGTCTTCTCGGAGAAGATCTCCACCCGCGCCACCAAACGACCGGAGTTGGAGGCCGCCGTGGAGCTTGCCGGTGAGATCCGATCCTCCGGGGTCGCCGTCACCCTCGTCGTGCACGAGCACAAACGGCTCGGCCGCGGCATCGAACTCGCCATGCTCGCCGAGGAGCTGAAGGCGAGCGACGTCGGCCTGGAATTCCTCACCGGAGAATTGAAGGGCTCGCACGACCCGTCCGGCATCGTGTTCACCGTGCTCGCGGCCATGTCCGGCATGGAGCGCGAGTACATCCGTGACCGCACCCTCGAAGGACACGAGTCCGCGCGGAAGCGCGGCAAGACCATCGGCGGCGCCGGGGTCACCGACGACGACATGTTGTCCATGGCCCTCCACCTACGCGTTCAGGAGATGAGCCTGCGCGACATCGCCAAGCGCCTCGTCATCACCACCGGCGCGAAGAAGGGCCAGCACCCCTCGCCCGCCACCGTCATGCGGATGCTGCGGGAGCACGACGAACAGGCCGCCACGGCGGCCGTCGCGTGATCATCCGGCTAGTTTGCGGCTGGTGTCTGAGCTAGGACTCCAGGGCCCGGTCAAAGGGGTTGTGGGGAAACTGCGGGAGCGCCCGCAGGGCAGGAACTACAAGCAGGGATAACGCTGGCCGGCCCCGGGGCGTCCCACCTGGCAGCCCGACATCCGCGCCGCCGTCAGCTGGAATCAGCCCAGACCGAGGTGTCGACGATTTCAGCCGCGTACAAGGCGGATGACGAGGACATCATCAACGCATGCCGCAACCCGGCATGTCGGCGCCGCCAAGCCGGTGGCCCCCGTCGAGCGGTGGCAGCGTACGCCGAGCCGATACCGGCCCCCAGCAGTGTGATGCCGGCGACGTAGCATCGCCCTCCCCATGCGACCGCCGACACCAAGTCCAAGCGCGCCTGGCCTTGTTCGTGCACGGCCCGGGGTCTCTGCTCCGAGGCGAGGTCTACGGACATGGCATCAAGGCCGGTCCTGCGGAACGTATCGGCCAGCAGTCCCCGGCCCGACTGCGAGACCAGGGCCCGGACACCCTCGAAACGGGCGTACGGGTACGACCGGCTACGCTTCTTCACCTGGAGAGTGCTTCGTCCCCCGCAGCTGACAGGACCCTCGACAAGTCCCATCGGTGCAGGTCAACAGCACTCTCTGTTCATTTGGTCAGGGGCCCGGACAGCCCAACTTGTGAAAGCCCGGAGCTGAGAGAGAGTCAGTTCTGCGGCAGGGGAGCGACAGCATGACAGGTAGGGCAACCTCGTTCGACTGGCCGCGGCGTCGGCGGCATGGCCAAGAAGCGAACAGGCGTTCCAGGGGTGAGAGTGCCGCGCCGCCGAGGCCTGCCTTCCGCCGTCTCGGAGCCGGCTTGGCAAGCACGGCCCTGGCCGCAGCAATAGTGCTGCTCGCCACTTCCTGCTCGGCCGTGGGCAAGGAGGCCAACACGTCCTCGTCGGTCGGGCCACTTGTTCCGTCGAAGGGGGCTCTGCTGGGGCATTACTACGGTAACGGCACCGTGGAGGAGACCGACGCCCGTATCGGGACGACGCCCAGGATCCACCTCACCTACTACCGTTGGGAAGACGACTGGTCTGCCTCCGAACCCACCCGGAACGACCTCAGCGGCAACCGTGTCCCCCTGGTGAACTGGGAACCGTTCGACGTCGACTTCGAGGACATCATCGACGGATCGCTGGATGCGACCATCGAGAAGCAGGCCGATGGAGCGAAGAAGCTGGGCAAACCTTTCTTCCTCGACTTCGCTGCGGAGATGAACGAGGAGGAAGGCTGGGGCGGACACGACCCGGAGCAGTACATCGCCGCGTACCGTCATATCCACGACGTTTTTGATCACCGTGGCGCCTCGAACGTCATCTGGGTCTGGGCACCGAACGTCACCGACAGCCCCGACGCTCCCGCCACCATGGCGTACTACCCCGGAGACCGGTACGTGGACTGGACGGGCGTCGACGGATACAACTGGGGCACATCCGAACCCGACTTCGGGTGGCAGAGCTTCACCGACCGCTTCGGGGACATCTACGGCAAGCTCGCCGGGAAGGGCAAGCCGATCATCATCTGCGAAACGGCATCCGATGAGATCGGGGGAAGCAAAGCCGAGTGGATCCGGGGAATCGTCCCGGGCCTGAAGGAAGAGTTTCCGCTGATCAAGGCCCTCGTGTGGTTCGACGTCGACAAGGAGCGGCACTGGCAGATCGACTCGTCGCCCGCGACCCTCGCCGCCTACCGGCGGATGGCGGCAGACCCCTATTTCGCGCCGTGAAACACCCCGCGTATGAAGCAGTTCGGGGCATTCGTCCGACCTGCCGACGCTGACAGTCCCGGTGTCCCGTCCCGTTTCCCGTTCCGGCCTCCATCGTGCGGTGAGGACGCAGCCGTCCCGGGCCTGCGCTCGCTGGACGGTAAGCGCGTGCGCGAGGCCGGGGACGGCTTCCTCAGACGGTGGAGAAACCTGGGACCGAGTCTCCGTTCAGGGCCCACAGAGCTGCGGTGTACCAAAGGAGGGCCACGCCGAGTACGAGCAGGGCGCCCATCGCCGGGAGGAGCAGGCCGGGGAGGCGTCTGCTGCGTACGACGACGACCTTGGCCACGAACACCCCGTAAAGGGCGCATCCGGCGAAGGAGTGGATCGCGACCCGTGGGGTTGTCGTCTCGATCCCGTAGGTCGTAAGGCAGTGATAGGCGACCGGCAGTGAGAAGAGAAACGTGAGGAACCCGAGCACGCGGTGTCCTAGGCGCACCGGCGGGGGTGCGGAGCGGGCGCCTGGCAGGCGGCCGTACATCCACAGGGCGAGAGCGAGCTGAATGAGGGCGAGGCCGAGCAGTGCGGTGCTGAGCTGGGCTTTGAGGTCTACGGCGGTGGTGCCGTGCTGACCGTAGAGTCCGTTGTCGTAGCGCGGCGTGTGGTGGGTCCCGAAAAGGTAGATCGCGACACCGACCGCGACAGGCAGAAGAACGGCGAGCACGGCGCCGGTCGCGAGCTTCGTACCGCTGCCTTCGCCGCGCCGGGAACCGGTGCCGTTCAGCCGACTCAGCTCTCGACCTTATTGCCCTTGGCGTCAAGGACGTACCACTCGGCGCCGAACTGGTCGAGTCCCTGGCCGTTGGTCTGGCCGGGCTTGGTGTCCTCGGCGTAGTAGTACAGGGGGTGGCCGTTGTAGGTGACCTGCTCGTCACCGCCGGAACGCTTGGTGGTGTCGAGGAGCTTCTTGTCCACGCCGCTGCCGACCTTGGCGGCACCCTTGGTCAGGAGGGGCGGCCAGGCCTTGGCGCAGGCATCCGTGCAGTTCGACTTGTTCTTCGTGTCGGCGAGGAAGAGGTAGAGGGTGTTGCCCTTGTCGTCGACGAGAATGCTGCCGAGCTTGCCCTCGGACTTCGTGTCCACGGTGGCCGGTGCCGAGGGCGAGGCGCTGGAGGCAGTGGGCCCGCGCCCCTCCGCCGAGGTGCTGTCGGAGCAGCCGGTGAGGACGGCGGCGAGAAGCAGTGTGGCGGTGCCGGTGGCAGCGGTAGCGGTGTGTTTCATTCAGGACTCCGTGGATGAAGGGGCTCTGGGCCCCATCTCTCTGCCCGGATGCGCCCGTCCGCTCACAGCGTCCTCGACAAGACCACTCACCCGGAGGCACGCCGACTTCAACTCGCGTACGCGGTGTCGCGGGGCCGCCCCCCCCGGGC
>NZ_JBEXYB010000070.1:0-17816 GCF_040630715.1 Streptomyces sp. NPDC005752
TCCACACCGAACCCGGAAGGCCCTCACCCGTTCAAGATCCCTCAGCCGAGACCTGCATCACCCGTCCACAACCTCCCCGGACAGAACAACTAGGGGCTGAGGCATCCGGAAAGGGTACCGGCCGCCCTTTGAACCGGGCCGCCCCCGACGCGGCCCTCGTCGCAGGCGACGCGCGATTTCGCAGTCCGCGCCGGGTGTCCAGCCTGACCGGGGTCTCTCCCCCGCTCAGGACCACCGGCCCCACAGGCACCCCACCAATCCCCCATAGGGCGTGGCGCCTTCCGTTTATCAGACGGTGAGGGGAGAGAGATCTCCGACGGGCGTGGCTGTGCGCTGTTGATGACGAGGAGATTGATCCCTTCCAGACCACCGTGCCAGCTGAGCCGGCCGAGCCGAACAGCGGTATCAGAAGGGCGGGGGGTCAGGGTGACGAGGCGAGCGATTGACGCCCTTCAGCAGGTCGACAACGCGCTCATGTGTATCGCCGACGCGGTCGACAACACGCACCTTGACGAAGATGGTCTCGACCTCGCGCATGGCCGGTTCCGCGAACCACCCCAGAAACATCAGCCCTTCGGGCGGGATGGGGTGCCCCGCACCCAGGAGCTCCAGCGAGAAGTCCTCCCGGGCCGTCAGGCCGCGTGTCTCTATGGCTGCCGCTACCTCCCGGCTGGTGCCCCAGTCGGTCGAGTCCGAAGCCCCCTCGGCACGCGCCGACGGCGTGAAGGTCAACCAGTAGTTCACTTCTGTGATGACCGCTACGTCTTGGCCCCCGTTGAAGAAGTGGCAGGTCCAGGCCAGCTGATCATTCGGGGCCACACCGGCCATGGCCCGACCGAAGTGCCCGAGGGCAGGCCTGACCGTCCTTGCGTATTGGGCTCGCGCCAAAGCAGCTCCCACCGTGGCGATCACTGCTGCGGTGGCACTCTGGAAGTCCAGTAGCTTGATCTTCCAGGGCCACTGATGAGTCAGCCGCTGCGGCAGATTCTCCCTGAGCGCCGTGTAGCCAAAGAGAAGCAGCGCCAGAATCACAAGCCCCCAAAGGAGTCTGGAAAACAGCGCACTGCGGTGGACAACCCGTTGTGCCGTCTCCATGTTCCTACCCCCCCCAGGAGTCGCCAACAGCGACTGTAAGGGCTGTCCCCGCGAAGCGACAGACCCACAAGGCCAACGGAACCGGGCCCGACCTCGGGCTGGCCCACACGGTGGGACAGATTTCCAGCGGGCCCCCCTCGGTACGTCTGACCTGCGGATACTTCGATGGTGGATGCTCTCGGGGCACACCTGGGGGAAGGCATGGCCCGACAGGCCGCACCCTCGGCTGGGCCAGCAGCCAGAAATCCCGTCGCCCACCTCATGCCGGCACAGAACAATGCCGGGCATGGGGACAGACATTCACGGCTTCATCGAGTGCCGCTGGGATCGCTGGCTGGACGAGGACGATCGCGAGTGGTTCCAGGCCGTCGACCTCGTGCACCTCTACAACGGGCGCGACTACGTTGCCTTCGGGTCCCTCTTCGGTGTCCGCGACACCACCTCGTTCCGCCCACTTGCCGATTACCGAGGCCTCCCGCATGACGTGTCGAAAGAGGTACTCGCCGACTTCGAGCCCTCGAGTGATGAGCTGCACGGCGAGTCCTGGATCTCGTGGGCCGAGCTGGCAGCCGCCGACTGGGACGAGGTCTCGAACGAGGTCGACGGCTGTGTTCACGAGTTCCACCGGAGCTCTGACGGCGGCTGGAAGATGCACGGACGGAACACCGGCCTCACCCGCTTTGCCGAACTCTCCGGCCTCACCGATGCACGGCAGCTCCACTCCGCGGGCAGCGTCTTTCCCGAGAACACCGAGTGGCCGGACGGCGACCGACTCTTCCGCGTCGGCCGCCTGCGGCGAAAGGACGCCGTACCCGACAGCGAATGGGGCGCCGTCTGGTCGGTCATGCGCACGCTGGCGAATCTGCACGGCGAGGAGGGGGTCCGCCTGGTCGTCTGGTTCGACGGCTGACGTGCATCGACCCTCGACCAGTGCACGTCAGCGATACGCCAACCGTCGACGTCAGCGAGGGCGGCAGCTACCTCCCTCCACCTTCCGTTGCTCCTGTGCCTGGCTCCGAGGGAGGTATGCCGACATACGAGACGTCCGATAGATGAGCCTCACTCCGGTCGGGAGTCAGGTGCGTAGAAGCCGCATGGCCATGATGGATCCATCGGGCCGAACAGAGACGGGGCCCCACCCCTTCGCCGTGTGGTCGACGGGCCACTGGGAGCGCAGGGCATGGGCGTCGGCTCGGTAGTCATTCACTCGCCCGTGGTGGAGATGCGCGTACAGGTCCGCCGCGAGCCCGGAGAACGCTTCGAAGTCTGGCCGGACGTGGAATCCGGGGACAGTCCGCTCACCGCGTCGCTCACGAGCCAGGTTCACTTCGGCTAGGCACTGACCGGCGGATCATGTGATTACTAGGATCGAGGAGCGTCCGTTCCCTGTCGATCAACGCCGAGGGATCGAGTGGATGCTGCAGTGACGCGGGGCGGATCCGATGCTTCTCGCAGCGGATGACAAACGGGGGGCCTGTGGAGAGCCGACGGCTGCATGGTTGTCTCGGGGCTGCGGTGGCTCTGCTGCTCGCGATATCCGCCGCCATGCTCCTGGGCAGGTCGTGGACCGCCTGCGACGTAGGAGTGAACAACGCGGCCAACAGCGGTTTCCTGCTGTGGCTGTTCATCCCGGGCCTCTGGACGGTCCTGCTGCTCGCCTGGGTCGCGGTGGGGGCCCTGCTAGGGAACCGTCCCCTTCTCCATGCCCTGGCCCTCGCGGTGACACTCCTCGGAGTTGCCTGGTTCGTCATCTCGATCTTCTGGGAAGGCACCGGCACTCCTCCGTGCCCCAGCGGCGTGCCCCCGTGGTGGCCGAGCCTCCTCCCCGCCCCGGGATTCTGAGAGCTTGGTCCCGGCATTTCACGGCTTGGGCCAGAGGCGGACTGCTGCTGCGGTGACGGTGCCGTGGAAAACGTCGGCTCGTTTGTCGTAACGGGTTGCGACAGCACGGAAGTTCTTGGGGCGGTTGATGGTCCGCTCGGCCTCGTTGCGACGCCGGTAGCGGTCAGGCTCGAAGCCGGTAGGTCTTCCCGCCCATACTGTTTTTGCGCCGGCGGTTGGCGCGCTGGTCTTTCGGTTCCGGAATGGTGTGCTTGACGTCGCGTGCCGCAAGGTAGCGGCGGTTTCGCCGGGAACTGCGAGCCGGAGTGACCCCGTCCCCCGGGGGGACGACTGAGGGACACACCCTGATCAGGGGTGGGATTCAGGGGCCGATCGGCGCCTTCCGCGGTCACACTTACACATACGCAGAAACCCCGTCCGACCTGCGGTTTAAGCAGGTCGGACGGGGTTTCCCGTCCTGTGGCGGCGCCAGGGTTCGAACCTGGGTAGGCTGAGCCGGCAGATTTACAGTCTGCTCCCTTTGGCCACTCGGGCACACCGCCTGGAACGACGCGTCGGATCCCGGTTGGGGGCTCCTTGGCGACGACGTAAACGATACCTGATGCCCAGGGGTGCTACGCCACCTGGTTGATCAGCACCGGGTGCGGTCGACGGTGGCTAGGCTTTGTGCCGTACCCCAACGCATACGACGCAAGGAGCCACACGTCATGGCCGACTCCAGTTTCGACATCGTCTCGAAGGTCGAGCGGCAGGAGGTCGACAACGCCCTCAACCAGGCCGCCAAGGAGATCTCCCAGCGCTACGACTTCAAGGGCACGGGGGCGTCGATCTCCTGGTCCGGCGAGAAGATCCTGATGGAGGCGAACGGCGAGGAGCGGGTCAAGGCGATCCTCGACATCTTCCAGTCCAAGCTGATCAAGCGCGGGATCTCCCTGAAGTCGCTGGACGCGGGTGAGCCGCAGCTTTCCGGCAAGGAGTACAAGATCTTCGCCACGATCGAGGAGGGCATCTCCCAGGAGAACGCCAAGAAGGTGGCGAAGATCATCCGCGATGAGGGCCCGAAGGGTGTCAAGGCGCTGGTCCAGGGCGACGAGCTGCGCGTCAGCTCGAAGAGCCGGGACGACCTGCAGACCGTGCAGGCGCTGATCAAGGGCAAGGACCTCGACTTCGCGGTGCAGTTCGCCAACTACCGGTAGGCGGCTCGCTGCCGTGTCAGCGGGTCATGGGCGGGGCGGGGCGTGCCGGTCGGCACGCCCCGCCCCGTCGCCGTGTCCGCCGCGGCTGTGCGGGAGCGGCTCAGCGACGGTCGCGGGAGTTGCCGAAGAGCAGCCGGTAGGCGATCAGCAGGACGAGCGAGCCGGAGATGGCGGCGACCCAGGTGGCCGTGTCGTAGAAGTCCGTACTGATGGGGCGGTCGAGGAAGCGGGACGACAGCCAGCCACCGAGGAAGGCGCCCACGATGCCGATGATGGTCGTGCCGACGATGCCGCCGGGGTCACGGCCCGGCAGGAGGAACTTGGCTATCGCGCCGGCCAGCAGCCCGAGGATTATCCAACTGATGATGCTCATGTTCGCGAACCTACCCGTCACTTGTTCCTGCAAGCCAAGACGCCTGCGGGGACGGGTACGGTTGCCGGCCGGGCTCTCCGTCTAGCGTGTGGCGAACGGCTGGTCCGTGCGGACGATCTCCTTGCCGAAGGGCATCAGCGAGACCGGGATGAGCTTGAAGTTCGCGATGCCCAGCGGGATGCCGATGATCGTGACGCACAGCGCGATGCCGGTGAAGATGTGGCCGAGGGCCAGCCACCAGCCCGCCAGGATCACCCAGAGGACGTTGCCGATGAGGGAGCCGCCTCCGGCGTCACGACGGTCGACGACGGTGTAGCCGAAGGGCCAGAGGGCGTAGACACCTATGCGGAACGCGGCCACGCCGAAGGGGATGCCGATGATCGTGATGCAGAGCAGGAGGCCCGCGGCCATGTAGCCGAGGAACATCCAGAGTCCGCACAGGACCAGCCATATGACGTTCAGAATTGTCTTCACGGTCGATACCCTGCCATCTGCTCGAGTCGGGCGATGCGTTCGGCCATGGGCGGGTGGGTGGAGAACATCTTGGACATGCCCTGGCCTGGACGGAACGGGTTCGCGATCATCATGTGACTCGCGGTCTCGATCCGTGGTTCGGGTGGGAGGGGCAGCTGTTTGGTCCCGGCGTCGAGCTTGCGCAGCGCGGACGCCAGGGCGAGCGGGTCACCGGTGAGCTGGGCCCCGGACGCGTCGGCCTGGTACTCACGGGAGCGGCTCACGGCGAGCTTGATCACGGAGGCGGCCAGGGGGCCGAGGATCATGATCAGCAGCATCCCGAGGAGGCCGGGGCCGTCGTCGTCGTCGGACCGGCCGACAGGGATGAGCCACGCGAAGTTGACCAGGAACATGACGACCGAGGCGAGGGCACCCGCGACGGACGAGATGAGGATGTCGCGGTTGTAGACGTGGCTCAGCTCGTGGCCGAGAACCCCGCGCAGCTCGCGCTCGTCGAGGATCTGGAGAATGCCCTCGGTGCAGCACACGGCGGCGTTGCGCGGGTTCCGGCCGGTGGCGAAGGCGTTGGGTGCCTGGGTCGGGGAGATGTACAGCCGGGGCATGGGCTGGCGGGCCGCTGTCGAGAGCTCTCGGACGGTGCGGTAGAGCTGCGGTGCCTCGAATTCGCTGACCGGGCGTGCCCTCATGGCGCGCAGGGCGAGCTTGTCGCTGTTCCAGTACGCGTAGGCGTTGGTGGCGAGCGCGACGAGGAGGGCCACGATGAGGCCGGTCCGCCCGAAGAAACTGCCGATGACGATGATGAGGGCCGAAAGGCCCCCGAGGAGTACAGCGGTTTTCAGCCCGTTGTGCCGGCGGTGCACGGTACGCCCTCCAAGTGGTGCAGCAGGGGAACCCTTGCTCAGTGGTGCTCCACTCCCCAGTGGAGCCTCCCTAACGGGTCAACGCGAGGCGAAGGGAGCTAGTTCCCTTGTGCGAGGTGGCCGGGGGCACAGACGGCAGGGGCGGATCCGGGTGGATCCGCCCCTGGGCCGTACGGGTGGAAGTGTGCGCGCGGACCTGCGGGTCCGGCGGACGTGGGTCAGCGCTGTGCGGGGAGTCCCGCGAGCGCGCGGGCCTCCGCGTCCGGCTCGACGTCGCTGGTGCAGTGGGCGCAGCGGGTGGCGATGGAGGGGATCTCGGTGAAGCAGCGGGGGCAGTCGCGCAGGGCGGCCTTGATGTCTGCCTTCTGCTCCTCCTCCTTCGCCGTGAAGCGGTTCTGCACCTTGGCCATGGGCAGGACGACGAGGAAGTAGAGGACCGCGGCGGTGATGATGAAGGCGATGGCGGCGCTGATGAAGAGGCCGTAGGGGAACTCGACGCCGTCGACGGTGTAGGAGGCCTTGCTGAAGTCGCCCGTACCCCGTGTGAAGAGGCCGATCAGCGGCACGATGAACGCGTTGCTGAAACCGGTGACGACGGCGGTGAAGGCGGCTCCCACGGCGAGGCCGATGGCCATGGAGATGACGTTCCCGCGGAGGATGAAGTCCTTGAACCCGTTCAGCACCGCTCTGGCTCCTCTGCGCTCTGCGTTGGTGCTCGTCCCGCGCCCCTGATGCGTGACGCGTGCACGCATGACCATGCCCTGTGCGTGGGTGCGCGGGCAAGCTGGTCCGGGCCGGTCAGAAGAGGCTGATCGCGGCGAAACGGAGGATGAACTGGGGAGCGCCGGACAATGTGATTCCGGCTACGGCGGTGAGGGCGATCGCCAGGGTGAGCGGCGCGGGGACCCGCTGCCTGTGTGCCGTGGGTGCCGCCTCCACGGCCTCTGCGGTCGGGTCGGTCGCCGGAGCCCGGAAGAGCGCGGCGGTCCACTGGAGGTAGTAGTAGAGCGCGATCACCACGTTGACGGCCATGACGACGGCGAGCCAGCCGAGCCCGGCGTCGACGGCTGCGGAGAAGACCGTGACCTTGGCGAAGAGGCCGATGATGCCGGGGGGCAGGCCCGCCAGGCAGAGCAGGAAGAAGCCCATGGCGAGCGCGGCCAGGGGGCGGGTGGCGTAGAGGCCGCGGTAGTCGCTGAGGCGGTTTGCGGGGTGGCTGCGGGCGACGAGGGCGGCGACCGCGAAGGCCCCGAAGTTCACCACGGCGTACATCAGGGCGTAGGCGACGGTGGAGCCGATCTGTTCGTCGCTGGAGTACGCGGCGGCGGCGATCGGGACGAGCAGGTAGCCGGCCTGGCCGACGGAGGACCAGGCGAGCAGGCGTACGGCACTGCGGGCGCGGGTGGCGGTCTGCCGGAGTGCGGCGACGTTGCCGACGGTCATGGTGAGGGCCGCCAGGACGGCGAGGGCGGGTCCCCAGACGTCCGCGTACGACGGGAAGCCGATCACGGTGACGAGGACGAGGCCGGAGAAGCCGACTGCCTTGCCGACGACCGAGAGGTAGGCGGCGATGGGCAGCGGGGCCCCCACGTAGGTGTCGGGGACCCAGAAGTGGAAGGGCGCGGCGGCGGTCTTGAACGCGAAGCCGACGAGGGTGAGGGCGACGCCGGCCTTGGTGAGGGTGTCGAACTGGCCGGGTACCTCGTCGAGGCGGGCGGCGATCTCCGTGAGGTGCAGGGTGCCGGTGGTCGCGTAGACGAAGCTGACGCCCAGCAGCATGACGGCGGTGGCGACGACGGAGGAGAGGAAGAACTTCAGGGCCGCTTCGGAGGACCGCCGGTCGCCGCGCTTGATGCCGACGAGGGCGAAGGCGGGGAGCGAGGCGACTTCGAGGGCCACGACGAGGGTGGCGAGGTCGCGGGCCGCGGGCAGGAGGGCGGCTCCGGCCGCGGAGGCCAGCAGCAGGAACCAGAACTCGCCCGCGGGGAGCTTGCGTGTGTCGCCGATCGACAGCAGCGCGGTGAGCAGGGCCCCGCCGAGCACGAGGGCCTGGATGACGAGTGCGAAGTGGTCGGCTGTGTAGCTGCAGGCCTGGGTGCCGTCGGTGAGGCAGAAGGTGGAGCGGTCCCCTGCTCGCAGCGGGACGAGTACGGCGAGCGCGGCGACGAGCCCGGCGACGGCTCCGTAGCCGAGGAGCGGCTTGTGGCGTTCGCCGGTGAAGAGGTCGGCGACAAGGACGAGCAGGGCCACGGACGCCGCGATGACGGGCGGTGCGATCGCGAGCCAGTCGACGGACTGGACGAGGTTTGCCGCCCCGGTTGCGCTGTCTGCTGCCACGGTCACGACTTGCCTCCTGCGAGGAGCTTCTGCACGGCCGGGTCGGTGAGGCCGAGGAGGACGGCGGGCCAGAGTCCGGCGAGGACGGTGAGGGCTGCGAGGGGCGTCCAGGCGACGAACTCGTAGGTCTGGATGTCGGCGACCGGCTGCGGCTCTTCGCGTTTCTCACCCATGCAGACGCGGCGTACGACGATGAGCATGTACGCGGCCGTGAGCAGGGTTCCGAACGCACCGACGGACATGAAGGTGAGGAAGGCGGCGCGGTTGAGTCCTTCGGCGGGGTCGAAGGCGCCGAACAACGTGAGCATCTCTCCCCAGAATCCGGCGAGGCCGGGCAGTCCGAGCGAGGCGACGGCGGCGAAGGCGAGGAGGCCGCCGAGCCGGGGGGCGCGCCCGTAGAGAGCGGCCCCGGTGGCGCCGGCGAGGGTGTCGAGGTCCGCGGTGCCGTAGCGGTCCTTGACGGCGCCGACCAGGAAGAACAGCAGGCCGGTGATGAGGCCGTGGGCGATGTTCGCGAAGAGCGCGCCGTTCACACCGGTGGGGGTCATGGTCGCGATGCCCAGCAGCACGAAGCCCATGTGGCCCACGGAGGAGTAGGCGATGAGTCGCTTGAGGTCGCCCTTGGCGCCGGGGCGGGCGAGGGCGAGGCAGGCCAGGGAACCGTAGATGATCCCGACGACGGCGAACGCCGCGAGGTACGGCGCGAAGGTCCGCATGCCGTCGGGGGCGACGGGGAGCAGGATGCGGACGAACCCGTACGTCCCCATCTTCAGCATCACGCCGGCGAGAAGGACGGAGCCGACGGTCGGAGCAGCGGTGTGGGCGTCGGGCAGCCAGCTGTGCAGGGGCCACATGGGGGTCTTCACTGCGAGGCCGATCCCCACGGCCAGTACGGCGATGACCTGCACGGATGCGGTGAGACCCCGGCCGTTGTCAGTGGCGAGTGCCACCATGTCGAAGGTGCCGCTCTTCAGTCCGATGAGGAGCAGCCCGAGCAGCATGACGACGGAGCCGAGCAGCGTGTAGAGGATGAACTTCCAGGCGGCGGGCTGCTTCCGGTCGCCGCCCCAGCGGGCGATGAGGAAGTACATCGGGATGAGGACCATCTCGAAGGCCAGGAAGAACAGCAGCAGGTCGAGGACGGCGAAGGTCGCGAGGGTGCCGGACTCGAGGACGAGGACCAGAGCGACGAAGGCCTTCGGGGAGGGGCCTGCGGGGAGCTTGAAGTAGCTGTAGAGGGCGCAGAGGAACGTCAGCAGCGCGGTCAGCACGAGGAGGGGGAGCGAGATGCCGTCGGTGCCGAGGTGGATCCGGACGTCGAGTGCCGGGATCCAGCTGATGTCGGTGATGGCCTGCATCTTCGACGGGTGGCCGTGGTCGAAGCCCGCGGCGAGGACGAGGACGGCGAGGAGGACGGCGCCGGTGACGGTCACGCCGTGGCGGAGCACGGCCTGGTCGGGGTTCCTGCCCTTGAGCCCGGGCGGGGCGGGCAGGAGCGCGGCGACCGCGCCGAGAAGCGGGGCGACGACGACGAATGCCAGAAGGAACTGCATCACGGATGCGCTGATATCGAACACGGCTCACGCCCCGGCGTAGACGTTGGCAAAGACGACGGCGGCGATCGCCAGGACAAGGGTTCCGGCGAGCAGCGCGCCGAGGTAGGTCTGCACGTTGCCGGTCTGGGCGCGGCGGACCAGGGTGCCGAGTCCGCGGGCGATGCTGCCCGCGCCGCGTACGTAGGTGTCGACGACCTCGCGGTCCAGGAAGCGGACCAGCCGGGCGGCGGCCCCCACGGGCCTGACGAACAGCACCGTGTACAGGGCGTCGAGGTGGAAGCCGGTGACCGCGTGACGGTGCAGCGGGCCCAGCAGGAGCCTGCCGGGGTCGGAGGGGTCCGGGGCGTCCGCGATGGTGCCGTACGCCGCGGTGTGCGAGGCGATGGCCTCGGCCTCCACCAGGGCGGGTTCGGCGTCCGGATGTGCTGCGACCGCACCGACCGGGGGGCGGTCGGCGAGGGCCGTGGTGTGGCGCCACGCACCGTAGGTGACGAGCCCGCCGACGAGGCCGACGCCGGTGGAGAGGACGGCGGTCGTGAGGGAGGGGGCGAGGCTGTGTCCGTCGAACCAGTCGACGAGGACACCGGTGGTAAGGCCGAAGGCGATCGTGGGGACGGCAAGTACCCACAGGACGGAGGTCATCGCGGCGGGCTGCCTGCCGTGGTCGGCGGCCTCGGGGCCGCGCCCCCGGAACGCCAGGAGCCAGAGTCGGGCGGCATAGGCGGCGGTGAGGACCGCGGCGGCGAGTCCGGCGACCAGGATCGTCCAGCCGGCCGCTGCCGGGGCGATGTCGCGGTCTCCGAAGGCGGTGTGCTCGGCGGCGACGAGAACGGCTTCCTTGGAGAAGAAGCCGGCGAACGGGGGGATGGCGGCGAGTGCCAGGAGGGCGACGGTCATCGTCCAGTAGGCGTCGGGGATGCGCTTGGCCAGCCCGCCCATGCGGGACATGGCGGCGAGTGAGTTCGTGCCCGCCGCGTGGATGACGACGCCCGCCGCGAGGAAGAGGACGGCCTTGAACGCGCCGTGCGACAGGAGGTGGAAGACGGCGGCCCCACGGTCGCCGACGGCGAGGGCGCCGGACATGTAGCCGAGCTGCCCGATCGTGGAGTAGGCGAGGACGCGCTTGATGTCGTCCTGCGCGAGTGCGGCGAGTCCTGAGCCGATCATCGTGACGGCCGCCATCACTGCGAGGACGACGAGGGCGGCGCCGGAGGCGGCGAAGACGGGAAGGAGCCGGGCCACGAAGTAGATGCCGGCGGCGACCATCGTCGCGGCGTGGATCAGCGCCGAGACGGGGGTGGGGCCGGCCATCGCGTCGGGCAGCCAGGTGTGCAGGGGGAACTGCGCGGACTTGCCCGCGACTCCGGCGAGGAGCAGCAGGGCGATGAGTGTGGGGTGGTCGAGTCCGCCGTTGTTCACGGCGGCCAGGATGCCGGTGATGCGGAACGTGCCGGTGTCCGCGGCGAGCGCGAACAGGCCGATGAGGAAGGGGACGTCGCCGAGTTTGGTGACGAGGAAGGCCTTGAGGGAGGCCGCGCGGGCTTCGGGGGTCTCCCAGTAGTGGCCGACGAGGAAGTACGAGCAGATGCCCATGATCTCCCAGCCGACCAGGAGCACCATGAGGTCGCCGGAGTAGACGACGAGCAGCATCGCGGAGGTGAAGAGAGAGACGAGGGCCGCGTACGAGGGGTAGCGGGCGTCGTTCTTGAGATAGGCCGTCGAGTAGATCTGTACGCAGGTGGCGACGAGCCCGACGAGGACGGCGACGAGAACGGCGAAGCCGTCCAGGTGCAGGGCCAGGTCGATCGGGACCGAGCCGGTGGGGGTCAGCTGGGTCGCGGCGTCGATGGGCCGGCCGCCGCCCTGTCGTGCGGCGACGACCACCGCGATGACGGTGGCGGCGAGGGCCGGCAGGACAGCGAGGGGCCGGACGAAGCCGGGCGCGGTCCGGCCCAGGAGGAGTCCTGTGGCCGCTCCGAGGAAGGGGAGCAGGGGGACGAGGACGGCGAGGGTCGTGATGGTCACGCGGTGGCCTCTGCCTTCTTTGCCTTCCCTGCCGGAGCAGTGGCCTGGTCTGCGGTGATGTCCCGGCCGTCGTAGCCGTCGGGAAGCGTTTCGGCGTCGTCGGTCTCGGCGGTGTCGCGGAGGCGGTCGATGTCCGAGCTTCCGCGGTTGCGGTAGACCGCAAGGACGATCGCCAGTCCGATGCCGATCTCGGCTGCGGCGATGGCGATCGTGAAGAGGGTGAGGGCCTGTCCCGCGTGGAGCGCGTCGCGGAGCCAGACGTCGAAGGCGACCAGGTTGAGGTTGACGGCGTTGAGCATGAGCTCGACGGACATCAGGACGAGGATCGCGTTGCGACGGGCGAGCACTCCGTACAGCCCGGTGCAGAAGAGGAGGACGGCCAGGACGGCGGGATAGGCGAGGTGCATCAGCTCTTGTCCTCCCGGTCGGTGACGGGCCGGTCGGTGACGGGCCGTTCCGTGCGGCCGTCCGGCGCATCCGTGCGGTCCGGCGCCCCCCGGCCCGTGTCCTTCCGTCCCCGGGGGCCCGGACTGTCCCGGTGGCCCCGGTGGCCCTGGCTGTCGCGGTCCTGACGGTCCCGGCGGTCCTGACGGTCCCGGCGGTCCTGACGGTCCTTGCGGGACAGGACGATCGCGCCCACGAGGGCGGCGAGCAGCAGGACGGACAGGGCCTCGAAGGGCAGCACCCAGTGCCGGAAGAGGAATTCCCCGGTGGCCTTGGTGGAGCCCTGGGCGGGGCCGTCCAGATCGATCCAGGTCGTACGGAAGGCGTCCACGACGACCCAGACAAGGGCACCGGCGGCGGCGACCGAAGCGCCGAGGGCGATCCACCGGTTGCCCGAATCGGCGTCCGGGGAGCGGCCGATGGGGGCTCTGGTGAGCATCAGCCCGAAGAGGAGGAGGACCACGACGGAACCGACGTAGATGAGGACCTGCACCCAGGCGATGAACTCGGCCGTGAGCAGGAGGTACTCCACCGCCACCCCGCCGAGCGCCACGACGAGCCAGAGGGCGGCGTGCACGAGTTGCCTGGTGGTGACGGTGATGAGGGCTGCGCCGAGGGTGGCGATCCCGACCAGGACGAAGGCGATCTCGACGCCGGTCGGTGAGAGGAAGCCGGGGTGGCCGGCGGTGGCCGCGAGGGTCACTCCTGGCCCTCCTGTTCCGCTGTCCGGTCCGGCCGGGCCGCCTGCGCCTCCTGGGCTGCCTGGGCCTCTCGTGCTTGTTGGGCTTCCTGGGCTGCCTGGGCCTGGAGCTTGTCCGCCGTCTTGCGTGCTGCGGCGATCTCCTTGGGCTCCTCCGCCGCCGGGTCGAGCGCGGGCGGTTCGGGGACGGTCCACATCCACTCGCGGAGCTTGTCGCGCTCGTGGGTGAGTTCGTGGATGTCCGTCTCCGCGTACTCGAACTCGGGCGACCAGAACAGCGCGTCGAAGGGACACACCTCGATGCAGATACCGCAGTACATGCACAGCGCGAAGTCGATCGCGAAGCGGTCCAGGACGTTGCGGCTGCGCTCGCGGCCGCCCGGTGCGGCCGGGGGCGCCGTCTCCTTGTGGGAGTCGATGTAGATGCACCAGTCGGGGCACTCACGGGCGCAGAGCATGCAGACCGTGCAGTTCTCCTCGAACAGCCCGATGACGCCACGGGTGCGGGGCGGCAGTTCGGGCTGGACGTCCGGGTACTGCGCGGTGACCGTGCGCTTCGTCATGGTCCGCAGGGTGACGGCCAGACCCTTGGCCAGGCCTGAGCCGGGGATCGGGGGCACTAGTTGATCGCCACCTTCACGATGCCGGTGAGCGCGATCTGCGCGAGGGCGAGGGGGATGAGCGTGGTCCAGGCGAGCTTCTGCAGCTGGTCCTCGCGCAGACGGGGGTAGGTGACCCGGAGCCAGATGACGACGAACGCCAGGACACCGGTCTTGAGCAGGGTCCAGACCCAGCCGAGCCCGTCTGCGCCGAGCGGTCCGTGCCATCCGCCGAGGAAGAGGACGGTGGTCAGACCGCACAGGACGACGATCCCGGCGTACTCGGCGAGCAGGAACAGGGCGAAGCGGAGGCCCGTGTACTCGGTGTACGCGCCGAAGATGATCTCGGAGTCGGCGACCGGCATGTCGAAGGGCGGGCGCTGGAGTTCGGCGAGCCCCGCCACGAAGAAGACCAGTGCGCCGACGATCTGCCAGGGCAGCCACCACCACTCGAAGGCGTCGAGGATGCCGGGGAGCGAGACGGTACCGGCAGCCATGGCCACGGAGGCGGCGGCGAGCAGCATCGGAAGTTCGTAGGCGAGCAGTTGCGCGGCGGTTCGGAGACCACCGAGGAGGGAGAACTTGTTGGCCGAGGCCCAGCCCGCCATCAGCGAGCCGAGCACGCCGACACCCATGACGGCGAGCACGAAGAAGATGCCCGCGTCGACGACCTGACCGACCGCTCCCTCACCGGGGCCGATCGGGATCGCCACGATCACGAGGAGGTACGGGAGCAGAGCGACGGCGGGGGCCAGCTGGAAGATCCGGCGGTCCGCGTCGGCAGGTACGACGTCTTCCTTCTGCGCGAACTTCACCCCGTCCGCGACGAGTTGGGCCCAGCCGTGGAAGCCACCCGCGTACATGGGGCCGAGACGGCCCTGCATGTGGGCCATCACCTTGTGTTCGGCCTGTCCCACGACAAGGGGAACGACCATGAACACGGCAAAGACGATGACGAGGCGGAGGGCGACGTCGAGTACGTCGTTCACGCGGTATCGCCTCCGGCGGGGCGGTCGGGACCGGACTCCGGCAAGCGTTCAGGTTCCGGCGCGGGTTCGTGATCTGTCCCCGGCGCGCGACCGGGCTCCGGTTCGCGATCAGGCTCCGGCTCGGCTTCGGGTTCACGACCGGACTCGGGCTCGGCTTCGGCTTCGCGCCCGGGAGCGCTGTCCGGGACGGCTCGGCCCGCTTCACCCTGCGCAGGCGCGTCCGAGGACCGTCCGGGCTCGACCGCCGGTGCCGCCTCACCCTGCTGCCCTGGCTCCGGCGACTGCTCGGACTCGGTCACGGCATCCGGCGACTGCTCAGCTTCCGGCGCCGACCCTGCATCCGACGGCTGCCCGGCTTCCGGCTCGGACGCTGTCTCCGACGGCTGTGGAACCTCAGGCGGAGCAGGTCGTGCCGGCTGCTGCCCCGGGGATTCGCCGAAGGCCGGGCGGGCGTCGTGCCAGGGTGCGTCCGTGCTGCCGGCCGCGCCCGTCGCGCCGCCGCTTCGCGCCGCCCCGGCGGACGGCGTGCCGGCAGGAGGTGCGGGCGCCGGGCCGGTGGCCTGGCTCGCCGAGCCCTGGGAGGCGCTGCGGGTCCGGCGCGGCGGCGCCGCCTGCGGGGCCTCCGCCGTGTCCGGAGCACCTGCGGCGTCCCGCGGTGCGGCAGGCCGCTGCGCCGCCGAGCCCTCGCTCGCGCTGCGAGCCCGCCGCGCCGGGCGGTCGCCGGCCGCACCCGCCGCACGGGCACCTCGGGCCGGGCGGGCCGGGGCGGGCGGGAGCTGGCCCTTGAGCGGGCCCCATTCGTTGGGGTCGGGTACACCCGGCGGCAGCATGGTGCGCCGCTTGGGCCCGCCGTGCTCGGACTCACCCGGCTCCTTCGCCCCCGGCCACGCCTTGGCGACGCGGGCAGCCAGGACGAAGTCCTTGCGCAGCGGGTGGCCCTCGAAGCTCTCCGGCAGCAGCAGGGGGACCAGATGCGGATGGTCCTCGAAGGCGATGCCGAACATCTCGTGCGTCTCGCGCTCGTGCCACGCGGCGCCCGCGTAGACGCCGATGGCCGTGGGCAGCGCGGCCGCGTCGTGCGGGACGGTCGTACGGACCAGCAGGCGCCGTACCGTGCCGACGCCGAGGGCCACGACGTGGGCGCAGACGCGGAAGCCGGTGCCCGGTTCGTCGACGGCGCTCAGCCAGTCGAAGTAAGTGCAGCCCAGCTCGTCGCGGGCCGTTTCGAGGGCTGTGATCCAGGAGGCGGCGGGGACGTCGACGGTGAGCAGGTCGTAGGCGTACGCGGCGGTGGCGTCCGGGCCGAAGACGTCCGTGACAGCGTCGGGGAGCCGGTCGTAGGTGTCACGGGCGGTCACGTCCGCTCCTCCCCCGGCGTCTTCGGCGCTGCGACGAGACCGCTGCGCAGGGCCGCGGCCGAGGGCCGGGCCGTGTCCTCGGTGGCGTACCGCTCGGCGAGCGATTCGCGGGCGATCTTCTCCTGGAGCTTGAGGATGCCCTGGAGGAGCGCCTCGGGCCGGGGCGGGCAGCCGGGCACGTAGACGTCGACGGGGATGATCTGGTCCACGCCCTTCGTGACGGAGTACGAGTCCCAGTACGGTCCGCCGCAGTTGGAGCAGGCACCGAAGGAGATGACGTACTTCGGTTCGGGCATCTGCTCGTAGAGCCGCTTCACGGCCGGGGCCATCTTGTCCGTCACCGTGCCGGACACGACCATCAGGTCGGCCTGCCGGGGGCCGGGCGCGAAGGGGATGACGCCGAGCCGGATGAAGTCGTGCCGTGCCATGGACGCGGCGATGAATTCGATGGCGCAGCAGGCGAGTCCGAAGTTGAATACCCAGAGGCTGTAGCGGCGGCCCCAGTTGAGGACCACCTTCATCGGCTCGGGCGCGAGCCGGGACAGCACGCCGAGCTTCTTCGGCTCCGGCGGCAACGTCGGATCGGGCAGCGACACGGGGGGTTCCGGGTTCGGCCGGCTCGTCACGCCCATTCGAGGACGCCCTTCTTCCATGCGTAGAGCAGTCCCACGGCCAGGAAACCGAGGAAGATGAACATCTCCACCAGCGTCGTCGCCCCGTACCCCGGGGCCGCGAACACGGTCGCCCACGGGAACAGGAAGATCGAGTCGACGGCGAAGATCACGTACAGGAAGGCGTACACGTAGTAGCGGACCTGGGTGTGGGCCCAGCCCTCCCCCACGGGGTCCACGCCGCACTCGTACGTGAGGAGTTTCTCCGGCGTCGGGACCACGGGCCTCAGCAGTCGGCCGGCCCCGAAGGCGACGGCGACGAACAGCACGCCCACCAGGGCGAGCAGCCCGACCACTGAGTAGCTCTGGAAGTAGTCCGACGCGAGAACGGTCGGTCCCGGCACGTCCGCCACGTCCGTCCCTCGCTCCCTCAACCTGTCCGACGGTCTGTACGCACGGGAGTCTAGGCCCTGTTAAAGAGACGGTAAGCAGCCCCGTCGCACAACGGGTGGGGCGGGAGGTGCGGGGCGAGGTGGGGTTATCCCCACGGGACCGCACCCACGAACCCCATGGCGTGGGGGTCCCCGGCCCGGCACGCTGGTCGTATGACCATGAGCCCCTCCCTGCCGGACAACGACCGGCCGCCGCCCGCGCGCTTCGCCTTCGACCGGTGGACGTGGAAGGAGATCGCGTATCTCCTGGCCAACCTGCCGATGGCGATCGCCGGATTCGTGTACACCGTGTTCCTGATCGGCGTGGGTGCCGGGCTCTCCGTCACCGTGATCGGGCTGCCGCTGCTCGTGCTGGGACTGCACGGCGCGCGCGGTCTCGGCCGGGCCGAGCGCGGCCGCGCCCGGGGCATGCTCGGGGTGCGGATCGAGGAGCCGAGCCCGATGGCGCGGAGCCGTCGCGAACAGGGGTTCTTCGCCTGGCTGTGGGCGGGGCTGAAGGACCCGGTGGGATGGCGGGCGTTGCTGTACTCGTTCATCCGGCTGCCGTGGGGCGTGGCGACGTTCGCCGTGACCCTGGTGAGCCTGTTCGTCCTCTGGCCCGTACTCCCCTACCTGGCGCGCGGGCTGACGAACGTGGACCGGGCGATGGCGCGGGGGCTGCTCTCGCCCTCCGACGAGCTCGAGCGCAGGATTCACGAGCTGGAGTCGGACCGGGGTGTGGTCGTGGACACCGCCGCCGCGGACCTGCGCCGCATCGAACGCGACCTCCACGACGGCGCACAGGCCCGGCTCGTCGCCCTCGCCATGGGCCTGGGGCTGGCGAAGGAGAAACTCACCGACGACCCCGAAGCCGCCGCCCGCATGGTCGACGAGGCCCACGGCGAGGTCAAGGTCGCCCTCCAGGA
>NZ_JBEXYB010000071.1:0-12957 GCF_040630715.1 Streptomyces sp. NPDC005752
AATCCACACCGAACCCGGAAGGCCCTCACCCGTTCAAGATCCCTCAGCCGAGACCTGCATCACCCGTCCACAACCTCCCCGGACAGAACAGCTAGTGCCGGTGCCCTGCGGGCACGGGTGCCCGTTGGGCACGTCATGCGAAAGATCATGTGTGTGGCGGTGTCCGTCATGGTGTGGGGATGTCTGGGCCAGGCGCCCGCGAGCGCGAGCGGGACCGCTGAGGACGGGCCGGTGGATATCGGCGTCATCGGCGAAGGGCTGAAGGTGCACGAGGTGAGGGCGCTCCTGGACGGCTGGCAGGACGGGGCCAGGGCCCGTGTGAGCCTCTGGCAGGGGGGGTCCTACGTCCGGACGGTACGGGGGTGGAAGGCGACCGGTGCCAGGGAGACGCGCGGCCACCGGTTCGAGTACGCGGCCTGGAAGATCAACAAGAGGTTCCCGCACCGTTCGCAGTTGTGTGTGGAGGTCACGGGCCATGACCGGAGGCCGTGCGTGACGATCAAGCGCTGAGCCCCTCACTCGGACGTCGGGGCCGGGATCGTACTCGTGTGGTCCGGGCCGTGGAATCACCTCCGGCTGGCCCCGCGTAGCGCGGGGTCAGCCGTGTGTCGTGGGTCAGGAGAGGGGGTGCAGCCAGTGGGCCTCCAGTTCCCCCTCGACCAGGCCTGCGATGGCGGCGAAGTACGTCTCCATGAAGGGCTGCGAAACGTGCGCCAGCAGGTGGGCGCCGGAGGACCAGCGCTCGTAGAAGGCGAAGGCGCCCGGCTGGTCCGGCGTGGTGTGCACCATGTACTGCTCGCATCCGTCCTCCTTGCGGGTGAGGCCGATGATCGCCTGGATCTCGCCCAGCAGCCGGTCTTCCTCGCCCGCCTTGGCCCGGGCGTATCCATAAACCGCGATCGGCGTGTCCGAGGCGAGGATGGCGGCGGGGATGAGGCCGTCGGGTGCGGTGTCGTCAGTGCTCATGAGGTTCTACTCCGTGATGGTCGGTTCCGCCGGTTTTGATGGCTGGCTGTCGGAGTGTAAAAGTTGACGCTGACGTCAAGGGCAAGTCGGGTGACGAACCCTGGACCGGCCCGGCAACAACCGGGACGCAGCGTCTTGCGGAGCAGAGGGAGCGATGGGATGCGAATCGGCGAGGTGGCATCGGCCGCGGGGGTGAGCACGCGGGCACTGCGCTACTACGAACAGCAGCAGCTCATTGTGTCGAACCGCAGCGCGGGCGGGCAGCGCCTCTACACCCCGGACACGGTGGAGCGGGTGCGGTGGATCCAGCTCCTCTACGCTGCCGGGCTGAGCAGCCGGACGATCGTGGAGTTCCTGCCGTGCGTGCACACCGGTATCGCCGGTCCGGAGATGATTGCCCGGCTTCGCGCGGAGCGGGACCGCCTCGACGATCACATGCGGGACCTTGCCGCCACGCGAGCCCGACTGGACTCTGTCCTCGCCGCCGCCGAGCGGTCTCGTGGTCGATGAAGTCGGCTACCAGCCCCTCGAATGCGCCGAGACCAACCTGGTCTTCTTTGAGACACCTCAACTTCGGGCGGAGCGGGCGCCGCTGGGGTGTGCCTGACCGGTTCCGCTGGCTTGAACCGGTACACAGTTCCCAGAGCGCACGAGGGTGGGAGCGAATTGGGCGGCCGAGACATGGTGGACGTGATCAACCGGGTCGTGAGTCCGCGACGACGGCGCCCGCCCCGGAGGAGATCCGGGGGCGGGCGCCGTCGCTGTGTGTTCAGGCTGCCCAGTCCAGTCCGAGTGCGGCGAGGACGGCGAGTTTGTCTGCGTGGAGCTTGGCCCTGCGGGTCTTGCTGTTCGTGAGAAACACACCGAGCTTGACGGGGTGTTCCTCGCCGTCGATCACGACGTGCTCGATGTGGGCTCGGGGCACGGTGACGCTGCCGGTGCGGGTCTGGTACTGCTCCAGTGCGAGGATCCCGCGCTCGAACGTCCCGGCCGTGGATGGCGTCTTCTTGGCCGGTGCTGCGGGCATGGGCGTCAGCCCCAGTGCCTCCAGCCGCTTCTGCTGCTCGGGCAGCAGCTTGGCCCACACCGCGTGTTCGCGCTGTCGGTTGATCCACGTGCCGACGTCGCAGCCGTGGACGAGGACACCGGGCAGAACCTCGGTCAGCCCGCCTTCCTCGGCCAGGAGGGCGCGGGCGGTGGCGTAGTGGCGCTGCCACTCCACCGACCATCCGGGGTGCCACTCCGGATCGATCGCCTCCAGCGCGGCCCGCCGTTCCCCGGCCCGAACTTCGTCCTTGCCGAGCCCGCCGGCCTTGCGGAGATTGGCGAGCCACTGCCCCACCGCCACCCCCTCGACCACGGCGTCCTTCGGCGCCGCGAGGGTGCCGTGCACCGCGTAGTAGGCGCGGGCCGCGGTGAGGTACTTCCAGAACCCGGCGTCCGCGACCGACCACACCATGCCCAGCTCATTCAGCAGATCAACCCGCCACGCCTTCAACGTGCCGAGCCGGAACGCGCGGCGCTGCTCGCCGACCCATGCGCCCAGCGCATACCTGATGCCGTCCTCCCCGAGCTCCACCGACGCGTCCAACGGCACCTCGGCACTCCGGTGCTCCTCGACCCAGTGGCGCAGGGCGTTGTAGCCGGTGAGCCAGATTTCGGAGTCGGGGTGCAGGATGCGGGTCCGCAGAAACAGGGCGATGGTCCCGGGGTCGCGGGGGAGGGAGAACCGCAGCAGCGGCACGTTGTTGCCCGCGTGCTCCTCCTCGTCCGCGTCGTCCTCGGTGCCGCTCTCGTCCCCGGCGCCGGTTCCGGCCGCGTCGTCCTCGGTCCCGGCCGGGGCCGTGTCGGTCTGCTCCTCCTGGTCCTCGTCGGCGTCGTGCTCCTGGCCGTCGCCGTCGTCGCCTTCCTCGCGGACGGGATCGAGCGCGACGACGGACGTTGCCTGTCCCCGGGCGGTGGTGGTGCCCAGTGTCATGCGTTCGATGACCCGCTCGTCATGGGCCCGCAGGCCTTGGAGCACGGCTACCAGGGGCCGGTAGCTGGGGGACGCCATCATGTCGGACGGGTCCTCTCCGGGCTCCAGGAAGACGGGCACGACGATCCGGGACACCTTGCCCTCCCCGGGGTCCTGGCGCAGGCCCCGCCCGATGACCTGGACGATGTCCACGGGCGAACTGCGGGTGTCGGCGAACACCACGGCCCCCACCCCGCGCTTCCCCCTGATGTCGACGCCTTCACCGAGCACGCGGCAACTGGAGAGCACGTTCAGCTCGGTGACCCACCCCTCCGCGTCGATGCCGTCCGCGAACCTGCCCAGCACGGTCCGGCGGTGCGTGGCCGGGTGTTCCCCGGACAGCCATTCCGCACCGACCCGCCCGGGGTAGGTGACGGGGTCGGTGGCGTGGAGCTCCGCCGCCGTCTCCGGCAGCGCACGGGCAAAAGCCATGGCATCCAGAGTCCGTGAGTGGAACGTCATGAACGACCGCACCCCGGTGGTGTCCGCGTGCTTCAGCAGCGCTTCCTGGAGCGCGGCGAGCCGACGCCCACGCCGCTCCTCCACCGACGCGTCGGGTCCGGGCGCCTGCGGGTCACGGATCTCCAGGACGTCGATCTCGAACCGGGCCAGGACGCCCCGCTCGACGCTTTCCATCAGCCCGAACTCGAACAGCACCGGCCCATAGAGGGATTCGTCGTCCATGGACGCGACCAGACGACCGCCCGTCTCGTCCGCGCCGGCACTCCCGGGGGCTGCCTCCCACAGCCGGGGCGTGGCCGTCATGTACAGCCGTCGCGCCGCAGGCACACGTGCCTGGTCGTGGACGGCGGCCCACGCCTTGCCGAGATCCCCGGAGGTGCGGTGTGCCTCGTCGACGACCAGCAGGTCGAAGGGGCGCATGGTCTGGCCGTAGGAGCCGCGCAGCGCGCGTTCCAGGGCGCCCGGCGCGGCGCCCGTCTCCTCGTCGCCCTGGTCGTCGTCCAGGCCCTGGGGGGAGAGGCTGGCGTACGTCGCGAACACCAGCAGCGGCCCGTCCTGTGCCCCGGCCCATAGGGCGAGTTGGGTGGGGTTGGTCGTGCACCGCACATCGAGCGCTTCCAGCAGCGGATCGGCTCCGAGACTGCACACCGCGACGGCGGGGGCGGTGTGGCCGACCGCTCGCCAGGCTTCCACGGTCTGGGTGAGGAGATCGAGGGTCGGGACCAGGACGCCGACCACGCCCCGGGGGACCATCCGCAGAGCGGCGACGGCCGCTGTGATGGTCTTTCCCGAGCCGGTGGACATGTGGACCTGTCCGCGCTGCCCCGATGCGGGCACGGTGCCGTCGAGGGGGAGGGCCAGGCCCTCGATGATCGAGTCCACGGCCTCGACCTGATGCGGCCGAAGCGAGATCCCCTGCATACCCACCACTCCCTCACTTCCTCACGACCTGCGGATTCTCCGGAGCGCCGGACGGCGCGAGGGCGTTGCCCGCAGTCTCGCCGTTCCGTTGTCCTGATGGTGACCGTAACGCATGCGTCCAACCAGCGTGCAACTATTGCCGAATCTTGCTCTAAAAAACGTCCAACTGCGCTAGGGTTCGGGGTATGACGGAAAAGCTCAGCGTGGAAGCGCTGCTCGAAGAGGCACGTCTGAACGCGTCGATCCCGCCCCCGGCCGAACGCCTGAGACTGCGGGAGGCCGCGAAGCTCTCCCGCGCCCAAGTGGCCGAGACCTGCGACGTCGGACGCTCCACGGTCGCCAACTGGGAGACGGGCCACTCGGAGCCGGCCCCACCCGCCCGACTGCCCTACCTGCGCCTGCTGAAGGGCCTCGCCGAGATCTACCCGCCCGACCCGACACCCGCCCCGGCCCCCGGACCCACCGCGGATCCGGCACCTCACCCCGCCCCCGCCACCGCCCCTGCCTCTGTCCCGGCTGCGTTCACCGCCGCCCCGGAGACGCTGCGCGGTCCGGACGGGCGCGCGATCGAGGGTGACCCCGGCCCCTGCATCCGCTGCGGCATCGAGACGACCTACCAGTCGACGGACGGCCGCCCGCTGCACTCCGGTGCGATGTGCCAGCCCGCAGACCCCGCCGCCCCAGCGGCGCCTGCCCCGGCCTCGCCCGCCGCCACCACACCGGCGCCTGTCTCACCGACCCCGGCCCCCGTGCCGAGCCGGCCGGAGCGCCGTGCCCGCAGCGCGGCCCGTGCCCAGGCCGACACCACGGCCCTGATCGCCCGTGCCGTCCAGGACGAGGCCGAGCGAGCCGGAGGCGACGAGGACGCGTCGCTGAAGGCGCTGATCAAAAGGGCGATCCCCGATGTGATGCACCTGTTCAACGAGACCCGCGCGACGGCCCGTTACGACTACACCGCCTACCCCGCACTACCCGACATCCTGAAGAAGCCCAGCAAGAAGGACCCTGACCAGATCTGGGAGGCCCGCCCCAAGTTCCACCACCCCGGCTACTCCCTGAAGGTCCCCGGGGACGTCAAGGTCACTGCCCTCGACGTGAACGCGGCCTACCTGTCCGCGCTCAAGTGCTGGCTGCCCATCGGGAAGCTGGACCACAGCACCGGTACCGACGGGGTCGACCCGAAGCGATCCGGCGTCCACCTGATCACCCCCGCCGAGTGGACACACCCGCACCTGCCCGACCCGATCGGCGACCGCGACGAGCCCGGCGCTCTCTGGGTCACCAACGCCACCCTGCGCCTGCTGCAACGCCTGTCCGGCCCCAAGTACGGCCTCACCGACGCTCCGGTCATCCACGAGTCGTGGACGTCCGGCGCGACCGAGAACTTCCTCGACGCGCTGCGCAAGCTGCTGTCGGCCGCGCGGGACGAGGCGATCGAGAACAACGACACCTTGACCCTGGAGTACGTCAAAGCGATGTACTCCAAGTTCATCAGCACCATGGGGGAGTCGATCCACAACCGGGAGATGGTCCGCCCCGACTGGATGCACATCATCCACTCCCAGGCCTACGCCAACCTGTGGGGCAAGGCATACAAGGCCAGCCAGGCAGGGCTCGACGTCGTCGCCATGATGGGCACCGACGAACTCCACCTGACGGGCGACTGGCGTAAGGTCTTCCCGGAGGGCCGCGGCGTCTCCCAGATGAAGATCAAGCACGGCGACACCAAAGCATCCGGTGAGTACACCGTCGGACAGGCGGGCCGCTGATGGCCGGGCGCTGGATGGACCTCGGCGCGCTCAACGCCCGGGGCCTGCCCGGAGCGGACGCCCTGGGCGTCGCGATCGAGCGCATGGTGACCGGCATCGCCTCGCCCGCGGACAGCGAACGCGGCCTCGCCGCCCGACTGAACTACCTGACCAAGACGGATGCCGGATACGAGGCCATGGACCGCGCCGGCATCCACGTATCCCCCCGCACCCTCATGGCCTGGCTGGCCGAGGAGCGGATCCCGAACAAGGCGAACCGGTCCCGGCTGGATGCCGCGTACTGGGACCTGCGGCGCCGCAACGTGGCCGCCGACCTGAAGAAGCGGCTCAACAATCACGGCCGTGGGACGCGGGTCGAGATCAACCCCGTCGACCAGACCCGCGTAGAGGGCAGGCATCAGCGTGACCTGTCCAGCCGCAGCCTCAACGTGCGCGGCGTGTGGGACCGCGCCGTCGACGCGTGGATGGAGGACGACTACGACGAACTCGATGCCGTCTGGGACGACATCATCGAGGACCTCGGATCCGAGTACGACGCCTACAGCAACGTCTCCTCGGTCGGCTGGGCCGCCTGAGAATCACGTGAGGCACCAAGCGCACCGCCCCTGGCACTGGACCGACTCGGTTCAGCTCAGTCCTGCCCCTGCTCTACCTCATCGGACTGTCGTCCGGCGACTTCGTGCCCGCGATGGAACAGTTCCTGGGCTCCTCGGCCGGCCTCTCACCGGCGACGGTGACCCGGCTGACGAAGCAGCGGAGCGACGACCACAACGCCTTCCAGGTTCGCGACCTATCGGATTGCGACTACGTCTATGTGTGGGCCGACGGCGTCCACCCCAAGGTCCGCCTCGGCCAGGCCCACTCCTGCGTCCTGGTCCTGATGGGTGTCCGCTCCGACGGCCGCAAGGAACTCGTGGCGCTGGCCGAGGGCCTGCGTGAGTCGACCGAATCGTGGGCGGACTTGCTGCGTGACTGCCGCCGACGCGGCATGCGCGATCCCGAACTCGTCGTCGGCGATGGCACGATGGGCCTATGGTGGGCCCTCGCAGAGGTCTTTCCGCAGGCCAAGCACCAGAGGTGCTGGGTTCACCAGGTCCGTAACGTCATGAACGCACTTCCGAAGTCGGCGCAGCCCGGCGCGAAGAAAGCCTTGCAGGAGATCTACAACGCCGAGGACCGCGACCACGCCGAGAAGGCGATCAAGGACTTCGAACGCGCCTACGGAGCGAAGTGGCCGAAAGCGACCAGGAAGATGACCGACGAGCCCGACGAGCTCCTCGCGTTCTACGACTTCCCCGCCGAGCACTGGGTGCACCTGCGCACGACGAATCCAATCGAGAGCACTTTCAGCACCGTGAAGCTGAGGACCAAGGTCACCCGCGGGGCCGGCAGCCCGGCCGCTGCCCTGGCGATGGTGTTCAAGCTCGTCGAGTCCGCCCAAGCCCGCTGGCGCGCAATCACCGCACCCCACCTCGTCGCCTTCGTCCGCAACGGCACCCGCTTCAAGAACGGTCACCTCGTCGAACCCTCCGAAGCGGGGGTCGCCTGATGACACCGCGAGACGAATGCCGCTACCCCAAGCTCCTGCAGGTTCCCCAGGTGGCAGACGATGCCTGGTTGTCCCAGCCCGAGGCCGCCCGGCAACTGGGCATCGCCCTCTTCCGTGTCGGCGCACTCATTGCCTCCGGCCACCTGGCGCCAGCGGAGAACTCGGCCGGGGCGGCGGGCGTCACGAACACCAGCGGTCAACGGCAGGCCGAACGCGACGCCAAGCGCGCCGGCAGACGCATCGGCTGCCGAGAACCGCACGCAGTGCGAGGTCGTGACCGAGGCCGGGAATGTCGTGTTCACCTCCGCCCAGCGCGGCGACGGTGAAGACCGTCGCGAAGCGGTACCCGGACAGCGAGGTCCGGGAGAAGGCCGAGGCGGGGGTGGCCATCAAGTAGGTCGCCCGCGCGTGGTCCGCCGATACTTCTCGGCCAGTGCGGCAAGGAGTATCGGCGTGGCCGACTGCTGTGGATCTCGGCGGCCCACCCTTGGCGGCACCTCGGAGATTGCCCGCCAGCCAGGACGGCAGAGCTCAGCCGCTCCGGGCGAAGCGGTCGACCCCCGGACGATCGAGCCGCGCCGGGTGGGGGAGACGGCCCCGCGCTCACAGGGGAAGCTGCGAAGCGAGATAGTGCCCTCCTGACGCCCTACCCGTCCGGGGCCCGACCATGTGGAGAGACACGCCCCGCTGACCACGTGGGGACGTGCACGATGAGGTGTTCCACGACTTCTCAGCGGCCGCCGCACGGGTCGTCGTCCGCGGACACCGGCTCGGTGTCTGCTGCCAGGCAGGAGGAGTACACCCGCGGCGGGGTGGGTCGCGGCCCCGGTTCCGACCTGCCGCACCCGGCCATGACCACCCAGGCGCCGATGAGGGCAAGCCCGGCCGTGGCGGCGACCCAGGTACGGCGGCTCACTGGTCGCCGCGGAAGTGGTGACGGAGTTCGTCACGGCAGTCGTTTCCGGCACCGACCTGGACTCGCGAGAAGGTCAACACGGTGTCGTTGCCTTCCTCCTTGGACTTCGCCAACTGCGTCTCGATGTCCGCGATGCGCTCGGCGCACTCGGCGCTGACGGGCTCTTCGGTCTTCGGGTCCGGTGACGAGGAGACGTTCAAGCCGGCGGTGGCTGCGAGGCCCGCCACGCACAGCACCGCCCAGGTGGCCACCCACGCGCGGCGGCTCATCCGTGTCGGCTCAGGCATTCAGGCATCCTACAAGCGCCGTTGCGGGCCGGCGAGATCACCCGCTGTTGTCGGCCACGGTGGTCCAGCGCGGATCGACGTGGCCCAGCCACGCGTCTTGATCGTCGGCGAGCGGTTGCTTCAGGGGACTGCTCACTGTGCGGATCACGTCTGCACGTCGACTGGTCCCTGGGCCACATCGATCCGCGCCGACAGCGGACTCCTGACCGAGGCCACTGAACTCTGGGCCTGCACACCCGACTGTCGCTGACCAGGCGCGACCACCGGGCGCGTTCTCGATCTGTCAGTAGGTGGAGCAGGGCGATTGCAAAGTCTGATGATCTTGGATCGATGCCGGTCAGCTGAGTCCGAGGAGGGTCAGTGGCCGCTCGAAGGGGGGCCGGCGGTACTGCCGGGAGTGTGGTGACCCGCTCGCGTCGTTGATGGCGGCGGAGGCGGTGTTCTGTTCGGGTCGGTGCAGGTCGCGCCGGTGGCGAAGGATTCAGCGGGCCCGGCAGCGCGTGTCGCGATACAGCGGGGCGAGCAGGCGGAGTGTCCGGTTTGTGGGCGGAGTTGGACGGTGGGGGTCGAGCGGTCGCGGTCGGCCGTCTACTGTTCGTCGCGGTGCCGGGTGAGGGCATGCCGTCAGCGGGCGGCGTCACGGAACGGTGTTGCGGAAACGCCGTAGCCGAACGCCTCGCCGTCACTACCGGCCACGGCCGTTGTTCACCGGCTCCAAGCGGCTGTCGATGGTGGCTTCGAGCGCCCCCGTTTCGCGCTCTGCCCCGTCGGGCCGAGGCCCGTCACGGTGGAGTGACCTGGGCCGGAGCCTCCCCCAATATCGGTCAGCATCAGTGACCGAGCCCGGCCCGGGGTGAGGTGGTGGTCATCGTGCCGGAGCGGGTCGGGAACGTCACCAGGTCGCGTTACGAGCAGCTCGTCGCCGAAGCGCGAGAGCTGATCGCGCAGGTTTCGAGGGCTCAGTTCTCGTTGGGTGACAAGGCGCTGGAGATCGAGCCGATGCGGCCGGTGGGCGGGTCGATGCCGAACGGCACCGATGACCTGTTCACGGTCGAGGAGTCGCTCGTGCTGTTCGCCGACGACATCGGGGTCGCGAAGTCCACGGTGGAGGACTGGCGGTGGACCGCGTCCCGCTGGCCGGCGGCGAAGCGGAAGGACGACGTGTCGTTCACGGTCCACCGGATCCTAGCGTCGGTCTCGGACGAGGCCGAGCGGTGGGCGGCGATCGAGGACGCGCCGTTCAACCAGCGGGCCGGTCGTCGCGGGTGGACCCCGGACGCGGCGAAGCGCCTGGTGGGCCAGCGGGTGGAGCGGCCGGTCACGGTCGAGGAGAAGGTGCAGGCCGCGGCCGACCTGACCAGGGACGAGGAAGTCGCCGCGATCGTCACGGCCGACCTTCTGCGCCGGCCAACGGCCACGGCCCAGCTCCCGCCGGCCGAGCGGGTCCGCGTGGTCCAGGAGCTGACCCGGGACGACGAGGTTGCCAAGACGGTGACCGCGGACCTGCTGCGCCGCCCAGCGGTCGCGAGGGAGACGATGCGGGACGACACGGCCCGGTTCCTGGTCAACCGGGCCCAGTTCGACAACTCGGCCCAGGCCCGGGAGACGGTCCGCGAACGCACCCCGGCCGTGAGGAAGATCGAGCACACCATCGAGTACCTCGACCTGGTCGGGTCCTGCCACCAGTACGTCGCCACGCTCGGCCGGCTTGTCCCGCGGCTTCGGGGTCAGGAGTTCCCCGAGGACGAGCGGGAGACCGTCCGCCGCGGGATCGCGAAGGTGAGGGCGGCGGCCGAGTGGCTGGAGGCGGCGATCGACAACGGCGAGTTCACCCTGGACGAGCAGCTCGCCAAGCTCCTCAAGGGCGAGTGACCGTGGCCCGCCAGGCCCGGCCGCTCGCCGAGCACTACGGCGACCTGGTCCGCGTCTCTCTGATGGAAGCCCGCCCCGCCGGCCTTCGGACCAGACAGCTCGTCGCCGCGACCCGTTTGACGAAGTCGCAGGTCGCGAGGGGGGTCCGGCACCTGCGGGACGTCGGCGCGGCCGAACACCTCACCCCGATCATCTGGCGGCGCCGGGACGGCTACATGTTCTCCGAGGACCCGGCGGACTGGATCGAGTACGAGAAGAAGCAGTTCCGACAGATCCTCGGCCGGCTCACCCGGATGATCACGGGGACGCTCGACCCGCACCTGGCCCGCTACCCCGACGACGAATGGGCCCAGCTCGCCGCCGCCCAGCACCCCGGCGTCCGCGCGACGCTCGCCCAGCTCACCCGATAGTCGCCCTCGAACTCCTTGCCGAGCCACGTGATGCCCGCTTCCTCGCACCGCCGCAGCCGCTACCCCTCCGACACCACTATCGCCGAGTGGGCGCTGCTCGAACCCCTCCTGCCGGTGCCGGCCTGCCAGACCAGGACGGGCGGGCATCCGGAGAAGTGGCCGCGGCGGGACATTGCCGACGCGATCCGCTACATCGTCGACAACGGGGCGAAGTGGCGGGCGCTGCCTGCGGATTTCCCGCCGTGGGAGACGTGTTACGGGTTCTTCTGGCGGTGGAACCGGGCCGGGGTGGTGGCCTTCATCCGCGATCAGCTGCGGCGGCGGATCCGCACCGGCGAGGGCCGCTGCCCGCACCCGGTCACGCTGATCGTCGACTCCCAGAGCGTGAAGGGCTCCTCCACCGTCGACAGCAAAACCCGCGGCTATGACGCGGGGAAGAAGATCAACGGCCGCAAGAGACACATCGCGGTCGACACGCTCGGCCTGCCCGTGATGATCACGGTGACGCCCGCGAGCATGACCGACCGCGACGCCGCCCGTGAACTCCTCTGGCGCCTGCGCCTCACCCAGCCGCAGATCATCCAGGTCTGGGCCGACTCCGCATACGCCGGACAGCTCGTGACCTGGGCCGACGACCGACTCTGGATAACCCTGCGGACCGTATCCCGCCCCCGCGGCACGAAGGGATTCGTCGTCCTGCCCCGCCGCTGGAAAGTCGAGCGCACGATCGGCTGGGTCATGAACGCCCGCCGCAACGCCCGCGACTACGAACGCCTCCCCCAGCACTCCGAATTCTCTGAACTAAACTAGGCCTGGCTGCTTGCCGCTCAGGGAGTGCCCGTCGACATGTCGATGGCTGCTGCGAAGGCCGCCAGGGTAGTGAAGTCGTCGTTCCGCAGACCGATCCGCGGATTGACGTTATGGAGCAAGGCGGGTGCGCGGTGGTTGGCAGCCACGTGTGCATGATCCGCGTCGCCCTGTTCGTCGTCCACCCAGGCGAACGGTCGGCCGTTGGCGTACTCCACCAACGGCTCGGACTTCCAATGAACGCCATCAGGGCGCTCGTTGAGCAGAGCGTTACCGAAGTCGACGAACGGTAGTTCAGGCAGACCGAGCACAGGCCCGATCCACTTGTTCGCGTCACTCATCCAGGTTGTGGCCCAGCAAATCTCGTAGCCGAGAGCCAGCAGCGCCCGCCCGTGATCGGGGTTGAGCCATACCCGCAGTGGCCTCCTGGTCCGCAGCCTCCCAGGCTCCCCAGTTGCCCCGCTCTCCTGTGGGACGCGGAGGGTGGTGTAGCCCTCGGGGCGCTTCTCAGGCTTTGCCGCATACGGATTCAGGGGTCCGTCGACATCGAGGAACAGCAACGGCCGACCCATGACACCCCCCCCGAATTTTCGCTCCCGATCTACGGAGTCGCCGAAGCATATCCGTCTTCATGTATCGCTGGCGCGTCCGGTGATCTGGGTGAAGCCGGGCATCCCCAGATCGACCGCTGTGGCCGTGCGGGCTATGGCGACGTCCATCTGGGCGAGCTTCTCCTCGGCGCCGGCGAGGCTGGTTTCGAGGCCTTCGACTTCGCCGATCCAGCCTTCCCGCTTGGCTTCGGCGATACGGTCGATGAGGTTGTCTCGGATCTCGACCAGCCGGGGCCGCTCGGCGGGGTCAGGCCGGAGCATGGCGCATCTCAAACTGGGCTTGATCCGCTTTGACGGACATTCGAGATCTGGGGTTCAGCCCCGGGAGGATGTCCATCATGGAGAGTATGGGGAAGAAGAAGCCTCGCCG
>NZ_JBEXYB010000072.1:0-12294 GCF_040630715.1 Streptomyces sp. NPDC005752
CCACCCGGCCCCGGTACGGACTCCACGCCGTAGCCGAGCTCACGCAGCTTGTCGACGTCCCGGCGCACCGTGCGCTCGGTGACGTCCAAATGCCTTGCGAGTTCCGTGTTGGACCAGGTGGGCCTGCTCGACAACAAGGACACCAACCGAAGCAGCCGAGCGGAGGTGGTGATCATGGAACGAACCTATCCGGGAGCCGTGAACGGGGCGGCCCCGCATGGGTCGGAGCTGGCGCGGAGCTCCCGCACACCGCCATCGCGGCGGCAGGACATCACGCGATGGTCGCGCCGCGCTCGGCGGGCGCCACGAGGGACGTGACCGCCGCGGCGCTCGCGCTGCCGGGCTCAGGAACGCCGACCAGGAGCTGCTGCCCTGGAGCGTCGTGGACGTCGAAGGTCTGGTACGTCAGCTCGATACGGCCGGCGCCGGGCAGCACGAAGACCTTGTACGCACGGGTCATGCTCTCGACCTCGTTCTCCTGCCACAACCCCCGGAAGTCCGGTGATTCCTGCGACATTTCCGCCACGAGACCGCTGATGCCGGGGTCGTCGGGGAACCGGCCCGCGTGCAGCCTCAGCGCGTGCACCGTGGCGCGCGCCACGACGGGCCACTCGACGAAGACCTCGCGCGCACGGGGGTGCTGGAACAGCACCCGGACCATGTTCGAGGTGCCCTCGAAGGGTGCGAGAAGTGCGGTGGCGACGGCGTTCTTCGCGAGTACGTCGAAGGCGGGGCTCAGCACATAGGCGGCTGCTGCGGGAAAGGCGTCCAGCAGGTTCAGCAGAGAAGGATGGACCAGGTCACGGCCCGCGGCCGAGGTGAGCGCGGGGTGAAGGCCCGCCAGCCGGAAGAGATGCGTCCGTGCGTCCGGCGTCAGGCGCATCGCCCGCCCCACCGCGTCGACCACCTGCGGTGAGGGGTGGCGCTCGCGCCCCTGTTCCAGGCGCGCGTAGTAGTCGACGCTCACGCCGGCGAGCACAGCCACCTCTTCCCGCCGCAGGCCCTTGACTCTTCGGCTGCCACCACCGGCGAGCAGACCCACGTCGGTCGGTTCGGTGCGGGCGCGGTTCGCGCGCAGGAAGGCACCGAGTTCATTCTGCGGCTGCTGCATTTTCCGACCTGTCGGTTGGGGCGAACGGAAGGGTGATGTAGGGACCGGCGGGGCGGACACCGTCCTCGCTACCGGGCTTTGCGCCCGTCCTCAAGGAGGGCGGAGACAGTCCGCATCAAGTGCTCACGCACCGATTGCGGATCATCCAGGTCTCCCCCGGCCATCGCACCGTCCCGCAGGAGGATCAGCACCGCGGTGGTGTGCTCGCTGTCGGTGCAGCCCGCAGCGGTCGCGAGGTTCAGGACCGTGTGCCGGAACCAGGTCCGGTGGGCCTGGACCGCCCGCCGGACAGGATGCTCGGGGTCCGGGTACTCGGCGGCGGCGTTGATGAACGGGCAGCCACGGAAGCCCGGCCCGCAGATCTCCGCCCCGATGCCCGCCATCATCATGAGCAGCAGAGCTTCGGGGTCGGTACTCGTCCGGAATGCCTCCGTCACCACCGACCTGATCTGCTGGTCGCGTTGCTCGACATGGGCGAGCACGAGGTCTTCCTTGCTGGGGAAATGGCGGTAGAAGGTGACCCGGGTGACCTGGGCCTCAGCGATGATGCGGTCCACGCCGACGTGACGGATGCCGTCGGCGTAGAAGATGGCGGAGGCCGTCTCCAGGAGCCGGGCTCGGGCCGGGGACGCTGTCGCGGGGGCTTGGCTCGGGGTCATTGCACCACTCTACCGGAACGACCGTTCTCCATCAGAACGGCGAAACCCCCGCACCCTCGCTCCCCCGGGTGCAGATGACTCACTGCCAGCCAACTCCTCAGCCGTCACAGCTTCCAGCGATTCAGTCGTCCATTGACGATCACGAGAGCGAGCGCTACGGTCGGCGAAGTAGATAGAACGTTCCATCTACTCGTGGAGCCCTCCGGGTCTCCTCATGCCACCAACAGGGAAGGCACACCATGTCCCGACGTCACACCCAGCCCGTACGCCGTACCCGTCGCGCCGTACTCGCGTTCGCCGGCGCGGCAGCCCTGGCCGCCGCCGCAGCCCCCGCCCTCGCCAGCAGCCCTTCCGATGATGGGCAGACCATCGCGGCCGCCGCTGCCGCCTCGCACTCGGCGCCGAAGCCGACCGTCCTGCTCGTACACGGCGCCTGGGCCGACTCCTCCAGCTGGAGCCCGGTGATCGACCGGTTGCAGGCCCAGGGATATCCCGTGCAGGCGATCGCCAACCCCCTGCGCGGGCTCGCCTCGGACGCGGCCTACGTGAAGAGCCGGATCGAGAGCATCGAGGGCCCGGTCATCCTGGTCGGGCACTCCTACGGCGGGGCGGTCATCGGGGAGGCTGCCACGGAGGAGCCCAATGTGAAGGCACTCGTCTACGTTGCGGCCTTCGCGCCGGACAAGGGCGAGTCGCTCGGCGCGCTGGTCGCCAAGAATCCCGGCTCGCACGCCACACCGGACGCCCTGAACCCTGTCCCCTTCGACACGGGCAACGGAGTGAGCGGCGTGGACCTCTCCATCAAGCCCGACAAGTACCGTGACGTTTTCGCCGCACCCCTGTCCGCACGCAAGGCCAACAGCCTCGCCGCCGTGCAACGGCCGATCAGCGCCGCGGCGCTCGAAGAAACCGCGACGAACGCCGCCTGGCGAGGCATTCCCTCCTGGTACCTGGTCACGCGCCAGGACCACGCTCTGCCCCCGTCCACCCAGCGCTTCATGGCCCAGCGCGCACACGCGCACACCACCGAGGTCAACGCGCCCCACGCCGTCATGCTGACCCGCCCGGACACCGTGACCGGTCTGATCCGGCAGGCGGCGACGGCCACCCGATGAACGGCACGGCGTTCGCACCAGCTCACCCAGCACGGACGGCACCCAAGGAGACGCAATGGCAGGCTCGATAGAAACAGGCAGTACCGCACCGGAGTTCGTCCTCTCCGGAGGCGTGCTGCGCGACGGTGACTTCGCCCGGGGGGGGCCTACAGACTCGACACCGGACGCGCGCGTCCCCTGGTCCTCGCTTTCTACCCGCAGGACAACTCAAGTGTCTGCACCAAGCAGTTGTGCTCCTACTCGAGCGGGCTGGAACAGTTCACCGAACTGGGTGCCGAGGTCTGGGGCATCAGCCCGCAGGACATCGACAGCCACGAGGAGTTCGCCCGCAAGAACAACCTCCGCATACCTCTGCTCAGCGATCCGGACCGCACCGTGGCCAAGCTCTTCGGCGTCGCCGCTCCCGGCGTCGGACTCAGGCGCTCGGTGTTCCTCATCGCCCCCGGAGGGCGGATCGCGTGGAAGCACGCGGCGCTTGTCGGCTTGACCTGGCAGCCCCTGGAGAAACTCACCACGGAACTCGCTCTGCTCTGAGCCGAGATCCCGAGCGGTGCGGCTTCATCGACAGCAAGCCGCATCTAGGCCAGCGCCGAGGCGCTCGCCGGCTGAGCACCCGACAGCGCCGCCTCAGCAGCAGCGGCGGCGCTGCGGAGCTCGTCCTACAGGTGCCTGCGAAAGGAAGCAAGGTGGTGCGCGCCCACGGTCCGGGATGGCCGAAGCCAATTGCTGGCCGCGATGGCGCGAGGGGAGCACCTGAGCCCACCAGCGCCTGAACCTGGACGCATACTTGTCACCCTCGGTAACGGCAGCGGCCTGCGCCCCCGTAAGCGGAGACACACTGATTCCCGGGTTCGCGAACGGGCCGGACACTCTTCCGCTCTGGGACGACGTTCGTCGGAGCCGGGATCACGGCCGAGGGCGCTGACGCCGCGTTCCGTGAGGTCTTCGCGCAGGCCGAGGGCGAAGAGTCAGGGGCGTACGTCTCTTTGCTGCACCTCTTTCAGGACCGCCCCCACCGTGGCGAAGTCGTTGTCCACGTGAAGCACCGTGTGACCGTGATGGACCGCCGTCGCACACACCAGGAGGTCGATGGCTCCGGCGGCACGGTGCTGCCCTCGCTGGGTGAGCTTGTACTGCGCGGTGTCGACCCAACGCCACGCACTCTTGGGAACCGGGGCGAGGTGGCAGAGGTCATCGATCTCGTCGGCCAACTCGTCCCGATGAGCCGGGCTTGTGGCCGAGTAGAGGAACTCCGCCCTCGTGGGCTCGCAGATATGGAACACCCCCGCGGCGATGTGCCCCTCCCAGGGACGCAACGCCCCCGGCGTACGGAAGAGGTGCCAGAGGGCGGACGTGTCGAGGAGATAGGTGATCACTCGAAGCCTGCCCGTCGGGCCTGCTTGGCTGCTGCATGCGCCGCAGCCGCAGCCTCGAACTCGCCCCGCTCACCCCTCGCGGCCAGCTTCTCAGCAGCCTCCAGCCGCTTGATGCGCGCCACATAGTCCCTCAGGGCCCCGTTGACCGTCTCCTTCTTCGTCGAGACACCCATGAGCCGCATCGCCTCAGCCAGCGCCTCGTCATCGAGATCGACCTGGGTCACAGCCATACCAGCCACCCCTCACCTTGAGTCCATGATGTATGTAGTTACGATACATCACCAACATTCGCGGCGACAGATCACCGGACGTGACACAGAGGGAGCCCGCCCAGCCGCGCGCCGGCGACCACCATCCGCATACCGAGTGACTGATGTCGATGCAGTGGGGCAGGGCCCTTGCCTCAGCAGCCGTGGGAGCCAGCACCGACGCCCTCTCAGACGATCGTCACAAAAAGCCAGGTCAGACGCGCCTGACTGATGCTGCCGCAACGCGAAAGCAGCTCAGTACCGCACCGCGTGCGTCGAGTACCGCACGGAAAAGAGCCGAAAAAACCACGTTTCCGCAGGTCAGAACGATTCTGCCTGGGGATACCAGGTGGGGCGGGTGGGACTCGAACCCAAAAGCGTGACGCCTCTCACCTGCGACGATGCCAAATCTACGGACATAGCCACCCGTTTCCATCCGGCTGTGTCCTCCTCGATCCGGCTCGACCGGAGATCGGTTAGGCGTTCGCCACACCGCCCCCGCAGCACTCGGGGATCGAACTGGCGCCTCCCGTTCAGCCGTCCCATCGACGCCTGCTGGCACAGCGAGAAGGGGCCGAGCAGCACGCGTTCTGTGAGCAGTCCGGAGCATTCGGTGCGACCCTGCGACCCTCGGCCACAGCTACTCTCCGTAAGGGCCAATGCGTCGGCATCCAAGCCACGAGCCTCTTTTTCGGCCCCTGGAGGATCTCCGCCGGGCATGGGGCCGACCTCTGCGACCGGCGTGCGCGGGGTGGGACCCGCGGGAAGCGGATCGATCCCCCTCCGATGTGGGACCGACCGGCTGGCGGGAGGAAGGCGTCACCACGCGAAAGAGAGGAGCGGCGAAGGCGAAGTGTCGCCTGGTGACCATCAGGTGACCGCTCTCCGCCGGGCGAGCTGTCGGATCCCAGGGAAGGATTGGAGAGCGTCACCGCAGCAACCATCTGCCGATACACCGCGCGAACCACTCGAACCGCGCCGGAAGGACACGTCATGACCGCCACCCCTCCCAAGGCCCCCACCACACCAGGGGTGCGGTCCTGGTGGGGAATCCCGTACGCCACCGCCGAACGGTACCGCCGCCCGGTAGTCGCGGACTTCCATCCGGACCTCCCCTACGACCGCAAGGGCGTCGACTCCGTCCAGCCCGACAGCGGCGACTGGCTCGAAGCGGACAGCGGAATGGGTGAGGACTGCCTGAACCTGAACGTGTGGGTCCCCGAGCAGCCCGCTGGCAACGCGCTCCCGGTGACCGTGTACATCCACGGCGGCGGATTCGAGTACGGCGCGAACACGCAGATCACCTCGAATGCCGCCGGTCTCGCCGCGACGGGGCGCGTGGTGGGCGTGTCGATCAACTACCGGCTCGGCGCCCTGGGCCCGCTCTCGCTCTCGCAGTACGGCGGGAAGCTCTCCGAGGCCAGCAACCTTTTCCTCCAGGACATCATCGCCGCACTCACCTGGATCCAGCGGAACATCGCCCACTTCGGCGGAGACCCCGACAATGTCACCGTCTACGGTCACAGCGGCGGCGCCTACTCCTCCTTCGGACTGCTCGGCGCCTCCTCGGCCGACGGCCTGTACCGGCGCCTGGCCGGGTTCTCCGGCGGGCCCGCTCGCTCCATCCCGGCCTGGTGGGCCGAGGAACTCGCGGAGCGGTTCGTCGCCGAACTCGGTGTCGCGGACAACCCGGAGAAGCTGCTCGACCTCGACCCGTTCTCCCTGAGGGACGCCCTGCGCAAGGTCGCCCCGACGGACCTCGGAGAACGCGGCGGGGTGGACAACAAGGCCACCGGTGTCGTCCTTGACATCGGGCAGCCCGGCGCGGTGGTGCACGCCCACCCCATGGACGTCCTCGCCTCGGGCGCGCACCGGAACATCGACGTGCTGCTGAGCATGGCCAGCGACGACATGGGCTGGTGGGTGGCGAACGACCTCGACCGGTTCGACCCGGGCACCATCGACCGCGTCGTGGACGAGGTCGCGGGGTGGCGCATTTCCCGCTCCCGCGCCAAGAAGATCGTCGCTGCCTACGACCAGGGCGGCCGTACCCCGGCCGAGGTCCGCGCCGCCGTCATGGCGGACTACCTCTTCGCGCTCCCGGCCGCCCGCGGCGCCCTGGCCCACGCCGCCGCCGGCGGCAACGCCCACCTCCTCCTGATCGGCCCCGCCGAAGGCGCGCCCGCAGTGCACGGCACCGAGATGTACGTCCTGGTCGGCCAGGAACAGCCGGGCCGCAGCGCGGACCAGGCGGGGCGTGACACTCGTATCCGCGACATCGTGCTCGACTTCGCCACCGGCAAGCACTCCCGCCTGTGGCCCGCCGTCACGGACAAGCCCACCTCGGAAACCGTCGGCAACTCTCCCTTCGAGGGCACCGCCCACTACCAGCAGGTCCTCGACCTGTGGGAGGGCATCGAACGCCCCTGACGGCCGGCAGGCGATACGGAACAGCACACCAGTGGGGACCAGAGTGAGGAACTCGCCATGAGCCAACCGACAGCAGCAGCCAACGGCGCCGCACCGGCGACCATGCGGGCCGTCGTCGTCAGCCGCCCCGGCGGCCTGGACGCACTTCAGATCAAGGACGTGCCGGTGCCCGTCCGCAAGCCCGGTTGGGTGCGGATCAAGGTAAAGGCGTTCGGCGTCAACGAGTCCGAAGTCGTCACCCGTAAAGGCGAGTCGGACGCGGAGGTCACCTACCCGCGCATCCCCGGCATCGAGGGCGTCGGCGTCATTGAGGAGGCCGACGAGGACAGCGGGCTGCGGCCGGGCCAGCAGGTGGCCACGATGATGGGCGGCATGGGCCGCTCGTACGACGGCGCGTACGCCCAGTACGTTACCGTTCCCGCGCAGCAGGTCATCCCGTACGAGACCGGCCTGCCGTGGGACGTGGTCGGCGCACTGCCGGAGATGTTCCAGACCGCCTACGGATCGCTGACCCACGGCCTGGACCTCAAGGCCGGGCAGACGCTACTCATCCGCGGCGGCACCTCCACGGTCGGGCTGAGCGCGGCCACGATCGCGAAGGACCTCGGAGCGACCGTGCTGTCCACCACCCGCAGACCGGACAGGGCCGGGGAACTGCGGGCCGCGGGCGTCGACCATCCCCTCGTCGACAACGGCACCCTCGCCGGCCAGGTGCGCGAGTTGATGCCAGACGGCGTCGACGCGGCACTGGAACTGGTGGGCTGCTCGGTCCTCGCCGACACCTTCCGCACTGTCCGTCGTCACGGCACCGTGTGCTTCACCGGAGCCCTGGCGGGCCAGTGGGCGATCCCCAACTTCAGCCCGTTCATGATCCCGGGCGGGGTGCGGCTGACCTCCTACGGCGGTCAGGCCGCCGACCTCCCGGCCGACGTCTTCGCCCACCAGCTCCAGGCCATCGCCGAAGGACGCCTCAACGTCCCGGTCGCGAAGGTCTACCACGGCCTGGAACAGGTCCGTGACGCCCAGGCCGACCTCGAGTCCGGCACCACGCCGGGCAAGCACGTCGTCGTCCTGGACGACTGAGACCCGGGCAACCGAGACCGCGCCGCGTCTCCCTCATGCGTCGGTCACTTCGCGGGCCGCGAAGGCGCCCGGGGTGAGACCGGTGCGGTCGCGGAAGAACCGGCCGAAGTTCGCGGGATCGGTGAAGCCGAGGTGGCCGGCCACGGCCCTGGCATCCCACCGGGCGCTTCCCAGCAGGCGCCGGGCTTCGAGCAGGCGCCGCTCGTCGATGAGCTCACGCACCCCCTTCCCCGTGGCCCCCCGCGCGGCACGGCTGAGGGTGCGGACCGAGCAGCCGAGCAACTCGGAGTAGTCCGCGGCCCGGTGCAGTTCGCGGAAGTGCAGCTCCAGGGCGTCCGTGAACCCTCTGTAGGTGTCACCACGGCTCGCGCCGGCACTCGTGCCGGCGGGGGTGGTCCCAGGGGCGTTGACCAGGCGCAGCAGCAGTGATTCGAGCAGGCTGCGCCGCAGGGCGTGGTGGACGTCGAGGGGACGGCGCCCCAGGGCGCGGTGTTCGTCCAGGAGCTGGAGTGCCGTCTGCTGGAGCCAGGCGGCGTCGTCGGGGTGCGGGCTCAGCACGGCAGGAGCCTCGTGTGCGGTGAGCGGGGCCAGCAGGCGGGCGATGTCGGGCCGCAGTACATCCGGTTCGAACAGGATGAACGGGCCGCGGGCGGTGCCGGGCGGATGCCAGCACAGCGCGTGCCCCGGGCGCACCCACAGCCACTGGCCGGAGGCGACGGTTTGTGTGACGTGGTCGACGTCGTGCCGCAGCTCGCCCTCGGTGACGGCGATGAGGTAGTGGAAGGTGGCGCGGCCCGGACGAGGCGGGTTCCACGGCCAGTCGTCGTGCTGGGCGAAGAATTCCTCGACGGTGCTCACTTCAAGGCCGTACGGGGTGCCGACCGGGGGCTGAAAACCGTACAACGGGACCGCGGACGGTCCCGCCTGTCCGCTCGGGCCGGGGTGTCGCTTGTCGACCATCACGTGTCCGTAGCCTACTGCACCTTATGTCGGTTTCGGGGAGAGAGTGGGAGGTGGTGCCGCCACAACCGCTCGGCGCCACTCGCGTCATGGGGTGCCCAGGCCGCGCTCACCTGAGGAAGGAAACGTTCGTGAACGGAATGACCCTGCATACGACTGCCGCCGAGTGCGCCGAGGGGCTTCCCGGGGCCCGGCTGGAGCATCCCTTCGGCGACGACTGGGAGGTCTTCAAGGTGCGCGGCAAGGTGTTCATGCTGATGACCGAGGTCCCGGGGCGTCCCGTCGTGATCCTCAAGGCGGACCCCAATGAGGCCCACGCCCTGCGGGAGCAGTACAGCCACATCACCCCCGGCTACCACATGAACAAGAAGCACTGGATCACGCTGGAGGGCGGAGACGGCGTCGACAAGGAACTCGTCGACGAACTCGTCACTGAGTCCTACCGGCTCGTGGTCGCCCGCCTGCCCAAGGCCGAGCGGCCTGTCGACCCGCACACCTACGGCAGCCGCATGCGGGCCGCCCGGTGAGCGCGGCCGGTGACCGGCTCCAGGACATCGCCCGCCAGGCGGCCCTGGCCCTCCCCGGCGTCAGCCACGGATACCCCTTCACCCCGGGGCTCGACGTGTACAAGGTCGCGGGCAAGGTGTTCCTGATCGTCACCGACGACCCGGACGAGCAGATCATCACGGTCAAGTGCGAACCCGAACACGCCCGCGCGCACATGCACGGCCATGCCTCGATCACACCGGGCCGCTACCTCGACAAACGGCACTGGATCTCGCTCGGACCGGGCCCCGGCATCACCAAGCGGCTGGTCACCGACGCAGTCGAGGATTCCTACGACCTGGCCGTCGAGCGGCTGCCGCAACGCGACCGACCCCGTACCTGATGAGCACCGCAAGCGCGCCCACGAGCCGCTGAGCCCGCGCCTGTCAGTGCCCCGTGCAAGGCTCGCCACACCCACACACCTCCGCCCGCAATCCGAGAGACCGATGGAACCCACCGAAGCGACCCTGCCGCTCTTCGACGAGGAGCCCGCCCGGCCACTCGCCGACCGCATGCGTCCCACCCGACTGGAAGACGTCGTCGGGCAGGACCACCTCCTGGCCCCGGACGCCCCGCTGGGTCGCATGGTCGCCCAGCAGCGCCTCGGCTCCGCCATCCTGTGGGGCCCGCCCGGCGTCGGGAAGACGACCATCGCCCGACTCCTCGCGGACGGCGGCAACCTGGCCTTCGAACCGGTGTCGGCCACCTTCTCCGGCGTGGCCGAACTGCGCAAGGTCTTCGCCGCCGCGCGCAGTCGGCGCACCATCGGCCAGGGCACCCTGCTGTTCGTCGACGAGATTCACCGATTCAACCGCGCCCAGCAGGACAGCTTCCTGCCCTACGTCGAGGACGGCACGGTCACCCTGATCGGCGCCACGACGGAGAACCCGAGCTTCGAACTCAACGGCGCCCTCCTGTCCCGCACCCAGGTCCTCGTCCTCAAACGCCTCGACGAAGCCGCCCTGTCCACTCTCCTCGACCGCGCCGAACAGCTCACCGGCCACGACCTTCCCCTTCACGATGACGCCCGCCGCGCCCTGATCGCCATGGCCGACGGCGACGGCCGCTACCTCCTCAACATGGCCGAACAGCTCCAGGCCCTCCCGGACCCCGGCACTCCCCTGGACACCGCCGCGCTCGCCCACCACATCCAGCAGCGCGCCCCGCTGTACGACAAGGCGCAGGACGGCCACTACAACCTGATCTCCGCGCTCCACAAGTCGATGCGCGGCTCCGACCCGGACGCGGCCCTGTACTGGCTCGCCCGCATGCTCGACGGCGGCGAGGACCCCCTGTTCGTGGCCCGCCGTCTTGTCCGCTTCGCGAGCGAGGACATCGGTATCGCCGACCCGCACGCCATCCAGCAGACGCTCGCCGCCTGGGACGTGTACGAACGACTCGGCTCCCCCGAGGGCGAGCTGGCGATCGCCCAAGCCGTCCTTTACCTCGCCACGGCCCCCAAGTCCATCGCTGTCTACCGCGGTTTCTACGCCGCACACCGTGCCGCGCGCCGCACCGGCTCGCACATGCCGCCCGCCCACATCCTCAACGCCCCGACCCGGCTGATGAAGGACATCGGCTACGGCAAGGACTACCAGTACGACCCCGACACCACCGACGGCTTCTCCGGCGCCGACTACTTCCCCGACGACATGGACCGCGAGACGTACTACCAGCCCACCCACAACGGCTACGAAGCACAGATCAGCGAACGGCTACGCCACTGGGCCACCCTGCGCGCTCGCCGACGCAGCGGCTGACGTGGATGGGCGGGCGGCGGACCCCGCGTGGGAGACATCCGTAAATACAGGACTCTGGCCGCCCCGTGGGTCCGAGACCTCAGCGTTCGCAGGCAAGCATTGCGGTTGCGGGTCGGGCAACCACGGCCGCCCGCCCGACCTGCTCACCCCTACGGACAGAGAAATCCCGATCAGCCGCCGGCTCGGCGGCCACGAGGCGGGCGCACGCAGGCGGGTGAATTGATGCACTGGGGGAGCAGTTTCATCAGGCGACCGTGGGACCGCTCCACGACGCTCCCACGAAAGCGTCGCCACAAAACCCCAGGTCAAAGCCGTTCAGAACTCATCTTCGATGCGCGAAGCCCTACGTTCGCCACACCCCCGCAGGGCGAACGCCACACGCAAAACGCCCTCGGAAAACGCGTTTCCCCAGGTCAGAACGATTCTGCCTGGGGATGCTGGGTGGGGCGGGTGGGACTCGAACCCATAAGAGTGACGCCTCTCACCTGCGGAAACGCCGCAGAGTCGGACATTCACATCCTGTTGGATCCCGCTGCATCCGGCTCGATCCCGGGCAGCGGAGGTGCGGTGCGGTACGTACCGCACGGCTACGGCGCGGCCTGCGCCACTAGCGGGAGGAAATCCGCCTGGGGGCATCTGCCGCTCAGCAACCCATGATGGCCCGCCCGCAGCGCACGCCGCCGATTCCGTTACCGACCTCCCCTTACCCCTGTCAGTCACCCTCCGTATCGACCAGGCGAGCCTGCGCACGCCGCTGGCTCAGGAGGTAGCCGGCGAGCTGGTCGGGGTCGGACCCGCCGATGCTGATGACCGTCGCGTTCGGCCCGTCGGGTTCATGGGTGGCGACGATGGGTGCCACCAAGCGCCGGGCGTCGTCGTAGGACAGCGGAAGCCGGACGCGGGCGAAGAAGGGATATCCGGTGCGGGTGATGGTGTCGGAGACCAACTGCGCGGCGTCCGGGGCATCCGGCACCTCGACCACCTCCCCGGTGGACTCGACCTCCAC
>NZ_JBEXYB010000073.1:0-11312 GCF_040630715.1 Streptomyces sp. NPDC005752
TCCCCCAACACCCCACCATCAACCACACCATCCACCACCAACAACCCCGCACCACGAGCCACCAGACCCGCCACCACCGGACCATCCACCCCACCCGCAGCACACACCACCAACCAACCACCCGGAAGCGACTCCGACACCACACCCCCGACCGACTTCCACACCACCCGATAACGCCAGGAGTCGACTGTGGAGAGTTCACGCGACTGGCGACGCCAGGACGAGAGAACAGGCATCACCTCACGGAGGGACCCGACATCGGCCGAGTCCAGCGTCCGGGCCAGGGCATCGAGGTCACCCCGTTCGACCGCATCCCAGAAGTGGCGGTCCGACGTCGAGGTAGAGCTCTCCTCGGTCACGAGGGCGACCGGGGCGGTGTCCGGCCAGTAACGCTCGTGCTGGAAGGCGTAGGTCGGCAGCTCGACCTGGACGGCGCCGGAAGGTGCGAAGTACGCGTCCCACGCAAGGGGCACACCACGCACGTGTGCCTCGGCCAGCGCTCCTACGAGCGTCGTCGCCTCGTCGCGATCCTTGCGGAGTACCGGGAGGAAGGCGGTGCCCTCCACGGTGACGCAGTCCTGGCCCATCGCGGACAGCACGCCGTCCGGACCCAACTCCAGGAATGTGGTGACGCCTTGGTCTTGGAGCGCCTGGATCCCGTCGACGAAGCGGACCGCCTCCCGGACGTGGCGTACCCAGTAGTCCGCCGAGCAGATCTCGTCGCCCGACACGACACGACCGGACACGTTGGAGACGATGGCGATCTGCGGGACGTGGAACGTCAGAGTCTCCGCGACCGTGCGGAACTCCTCCAGCATCGCGTCCATGCGCGGCGAGTGGAACGCGTGACTGACCCGAAGCCGCTTCGTCTTACGACCCTGAGCCTCGAACTGCGCGGCGATCGCCAGAACCTCTGACTCATCACCCGAAACCACCGTCGCGGACGGCCCGTTGAGTGCTGCGATGTCGACACCGTCGGTCAGCAGCGGAAGGACTTCGTCCTCCGACGCCTGGAGGGACACCATCGCCCCACCGGTCGGCAACGCCTGCATCAGACGACCACGAGCCGCGACCAGCTTCGCCGCGTCCTCGAGTGAGAGCACGCCCGCCACGTGCGCGGCCGACAGCTCACCGATCGAGTGCCCCAGCAGATAGTCCGGCTTCACACCCCACGCCGACACCAGACGGAACAACGCCACCTCGAGCGCGAACAGCCCCGCCTGCGTGAACTGCGTCTGATCCAGCAGCTCACCACCCTCGAACACCACATCCCGGACAGGCCTGTCCAGATGACGGTCAAGCTCCGCACACACCGCATCGAACGCATCCGCGAACACCGGATACGCCTCGTACAACTCACGGCCCATACCCGACCGCTGCGCACCCTGACCCGAGAACAACACCGCCGACCGGCCCTCGACCACCTCACCCCGCACGGTCCGGTCACCGACCAGCACCGCACGGTGCTCCAACGCCGCACGCGTCGTCGCCAGCGAGAACCCGACATCCACCGAATCCCGGCCCACGGCGAACGCCGACAACCGCTCCACCTGCGCCGAAAGACCCGCCTCCGACTTCGCCGACACCACCCACGGCACCACCGGCAACACGACACCGGTGACCTTTTCCACCGCGGTTTCGGTCTGCTGCGCCTGCTCCAGGACCACGTGCGCGTTCGTGCCACTGATCCCGAACGACGACACCGCGGCACGCCGCGCCTCACCCGTCTCCGGCCACGCCACCGACTCCGTCAGCAACTCGACCGAACCGGCCGACCAGTCCACCTGCGACGACGGCTCATCCACATGCAGCGTCCGCGGCACCACGCCGTGCCGCATCGCCATCACCATCTTGATCACACCCGCCACACCCGCAGCGGACTGCGTGTGGCCGATGTTGGACTTGATGGAACCCAGCAGCAGGGGACGGCCGTCCGGCCGTTCCTGTCCGTACGTCGCCAGCAGCGCCTGCGCCTCGATCGGGTCACCCAGCCGGGTCCCCGTACCGTGGCCTTCCACGACGTCCACCTGGGTGGGCGACAGCTTGGCACTGGCCAGGGCCTGGCTGATCACGCGCTGCTGCGCGGGGCCGTTCGGCGCCGTCAGACCGTTCGACGCACCGTCCTGGTTCACCGCCGAACCCCGCACGACCGCCAGGACCCGATGGCCGTTGCGCCGCGCGTCCGACAGCCGCTCCAGCAGCAGCATGCCCACGCCCTCGCCCCAGCCGGTGCCGTCAGCCGCCTCGGCGAACGCCTTGCACCGGCCGTTGGCCGCCAGGCCTCGCTGCCGGGAGAACTCGACGAAGACACCGGGGTTGGACATGACGGTGACGCCGCCGGCGAGCGCCTGCGTGCACTCGCCCGATCGCAGCGCCTGGATCGCCCAGTGCATGGCGACGAGCGACGACGAGCACGCCGTGTCCACGGTCACCGCCGGGCCCTCGAGCCCCAAGGTGTACGAGACCCGGCCGGACAGCACGGAGGTGACGTCGCCCGTCAGCGCGTGTCCGTCCGAGCCGGGAGACGCGGCCATGCCGATGCCGTATCCCTGGGTGGAGGCGCCGATGAACACGCCCGTACGGCTGCCGCGCACGGAGAGCGGGTCGATGCCCGCACGCTCGAACGCCTCCCACGACGTCTCCAGCAGCAGCCGCTGCTGCGGGTCCATCGCCAGCGCCTCACGCGGTGAGATCCCGAAGAGGCCCGGGTCGAAGTCCGCGGCGTCGTAGAGGAATCCGCCCTCGTTCGCGTACGAGGTGCCGGGGTGCGCGAGGTCGGGGTCCGGGTCGTACAGCTTCTCGAGGTCCCAGCCACGGTCCGCGGGGAACCCCGCGATGGCGTCGCCTCCCGAGGCCACCAGGTCCCACAGCTGCTCCGGGGAGCGCACATCGCCCGGGTAGCGGCAGCTCATCGCGACGATCGCGATGGGATCCGCTTCGCCGGACTCGACATGGCGAAGTCGCTGGCGAGTCTGCTGGAGCTCGCCGACCACCTTGGTCAGGTACTCGCGCAGCTTCTCTTCGTCCGCCATCAGTACATCGCTCCCGTGAGTCGTACAGGAAAATTCATGCTTGCCACGTCAAGAGATCCCGAGGTCGTTGTCGATCAGGTCGAACAACTCCTCGTTCGTCGCGGACTCGTAGCGCTCCGCGCTGCTGTCCCGGTCGGCCGGCCCGTTCGTCTCGTTGAGCTTGGACAACAGGGATTCCAGGCGCATGACCACGCGCATCCGGCCGATGTCGTCGTGCGCGCGGACGGCGAGGGCCTGTTCCAGGCGGTCCAGTTCCTCGCCCGCCGGCAGACCGCCTTCCGCGTCCTGCAGGATCTCCGCCTGCAGATGGGCTGCGAGCGCGGCGGGTGTCGGGTGGTCGAAGACGGACGTCGCCGGAAGGCGCAGCCCTGTCGCGGTGTTGAGCCGGTTGCGCAGTTCGACCGCGGTCAGCGAATCGAAGCCGAGTTCCCTGAAGGCCCGGCCCGCTTCGACGGCCTTGGTCGTCGTGTGCCCGAGCACCGTCGCCGCGTGGTCGCGGACCAGATCCAGCAGGAGCTGCGCCCGGTCGGGCTCGGAGAGCACCATCAGCTCCGCACCCAGGGCCAGGGCTGCATCCGGCTCGCCGACCGGCTCCGTCGCTGCCTCTCCGAGGACGGCTGCCACCTGCGGGATGTCGGCTATCAGGGGTCGGGGACGCGCCATGGTGAAGATCGGCGCGAAGCGTTCCCAGTCGACGTCGGCGACCACCACGGTGGTGTCGTCATGGTCGAGGGCCTGCCGCAGCGCTGCCATGCCCGACACGGGCTGGATGAGGCGTACGCCCTGCCGGTCGAGGAGGATCTTGGCGTCCTCACTCACCATTCCGCCACCGGCCCATGGCCCCCAGGCGACGGACAGGGCGGGCACGCCCTCGGCACGACGTTGTTCGGCGAGCGCGTCGGCGTAGGCGTTGGCCGCCGCATATGCACCGTGGTCCCCGACGCCCCAGACGGCCGAGACCGACGAGAAGTAGATGACCGCGTCGAGGTTCTCGTGGTCGATCAGTTCGTCGAGGTGCCGGGCTCCGGCGACCTTTGCGGCGGCGATGTCCGCGAACACGTCGTCGTCCGTCACCGCCAGCGGGGCGAGCCTGCCGACCCCTGCCGCGTGCACGACGGTCCGCACCGTGTCGCCGGCGCAGGAGAGCCGCTCCAGCAGAGCGGCCACGGCAGCCCGGTCGGTCACGTCGCACGCGGCGACGGTGACCCTGCTGCCCAGCTTCTCCAGTTCGACCACCAGATCGGTGACCCCGGGGGCCTTGTCGCCGCTGCGGCTCACGAGGACGACGTGCTCGGCTCCGTCCTCGGCCAGCCAGCGTGCGACGTGCCCGCCCAGCGCACCCGTTCCGCCGGTGACGAGTGCGGTACCGGACGGCTTCCAGGACCGTACGGACGTTGTTCCGTCCGGTGGCGCGGGCAGCACACGTCGGGCGAGCACTCCAGAGCCACGTACCGCCAGTTGGTCCTCGCCCTCCGTGCCCGCGAGGACGGTCACCAACCGCTTCAGTGCGCGGGCGTCCACCTCTTCCGGCAGGTCGACGAGGCCACCCCACACCTTGGGGTGTTCCAACGAGGCCACCCGTCCCAGGCCCCAGGTCTGCGCCTGTACCGGCCGGGCGAGGACGTCCGACCGCCGGACGGACACGGCGGTCCGGGTGGCGCACCACAACGGCGCCTCCAGCTCCAGCCAGGTCATCGCCCGCAGAAGGGACAGAACGGCAAACGAACCGGACGGCAGCATGCTGTGCACCGGGTGGGGCCGCTCGTCGAAGGACAGCAGCGACAGAACGCCCGAGAGGCTTCCGTGGTCGTCGATGGTCGCGCGCAGCCGGTCGCCGATCGTGGTGACGTCGTCCGGTCCCCCGTCCACGGGCAGAACCACGACGCTTGCCCCGTGGCCGCTCAGAGAGGCCGCACAGTCCGCGACCACCGGCTCATCGATGATCCCTGCGGGGACCGCGAGGACCCAGACCCCGGCGAGCACGGGCTCGGCCGCGTCGTCCATGGGCTTCCAGGTCACGCGGTAGCGCCACGATCCGACCGCCAGGCTTTCGCTGCGATTGCGGTGCCACTGGGACAGGGCGGGCATCATGCTGGCGAGGGACGGCGTGCCGGTCTCCCCGACGTCCAGCGTCCGGGCCAGGGTGTCGACGTCACCGCGCGCGACGACGTCCCAGAACTCGGCGTCGATCGGATTCCGTGTGCCGGCGGGCCCGCCGACCGGGGTGAGCGGCGCGCTCGGCCAGTACCGCTCGTGCTGGAAGGCGTAGGTCGGCAGGTCGATGCGTCGGGCGCCGGTACCGGCGAAGTACGCCGCCCAGTCCACGGCCGACCCACGCACGTGCAGTTCGGCCAGCGCGGTTACCAGGGTGGACGCCTCACCGCGGTCCTTGCGCAGAACCGGTACGAACGCCGAGTCCTCGACGCAGTCCTGGCCCATCGCGGACAGCACACCGTCCGGACCCAACTCCAGCAAGACGGTGACGCCTTGGTCCTGCAGGGTGCGCATCCCGTCGAGGAAACGCACGGCCTTGCGAACGTGACGCACCCAGTAGTCCGCCGAGCAGATCTCCTCGTCCGACACGACCCGCCCGGTGACGTTGGAGACGATGGCGATGCCGGGCGGGTGGAAGGTGAGGCCTTCCGCGACCGTGCGGAACTCGTCGAGCATGGCGTCCATGCGGGGCGAGTGGAACGCGTGACTGACACGGAGCCGCTTGGTCTTGCGACCTTCCGCCTCGAAGTGCGCTGCAATGGCCAGGACTGGGTCCTCGTCCCCCGAAATGACAGTCGCGGAGGGCCCGTTGAGGGCGGCGATGTCGAGGCCGTCGGTCAGCAGTGGCAGGACCTCGTCCTCCGATGCCTGGAGCGACACCATCGCCCCACCCGCCGGCAGATCCTGCATCAGACGACCACGCGCCGCGACCAGCTTCGCCGCGTCCTCCAGCGACAGCACCCCCGCCACGTGCGCGGCGGACAGCTCACCGATCGAGTGCCCCAGCAGGTAGTCCGGCTTGACACCCCAGGCCGACACCAGACGGAACAGGGCCACTTCGAGCGCGAACAGACCCGCCTGCGTGAACTGCGTCTGGTCCAGCAGCTCACCACCCTCGAACACCACGTCCCGCACCGGACGGTCCACGTGCCGGTCCAGCTCCGCACACACCGCGTCGAACGCGTCCGCGAACACCGGATACGCCTCGTACAACTCGCGGCCCATACCCGACCGCTGCGCACCCTGACCCGAGAACAGCACCGCTGAACGCCCCGCCGATGCCCTGCCCCGGACCGTCACATCACCGACGACCACCGCACGGTGCTCCAGCAGCGCACGCGACGTGACCAGCGAGAACCCGACATCCACGGGAGCCCGGTCCGCAGCGAACGCCGACAGCCGTTCCACCTGTGCCACGAGCGCCTCTGACGTCTTCGCCGACACCACCCACGGCACCACCGGCACCACCGCGTCCACGGCGTTCTCCGTCACCTCGGTCGCAGGGGCCTGTTCGAGAATCACGTGCGCGTTCGTGCCGCTGACGCCGAACGACGACACCGCGGCACGCCGCGCCTCACCCGTCTCCGGCCAGTCGGCACGGTCACGCAGGATCTCGACCGCTCCGGAGGACCAGTCCACGTGCGTGGACGGCTCGTCGACGTGCAGAGTGCGAGGCAGCACGCCGTGCCGCATCGCCAGCACCATCTTGATGACCCCGGCCACACCCGCGGCGGCCTGCGTGTGCCCGATGTTCGACTTGATCGAGCCGAGCAGCAGGGGACGGCCGTCCGGCCGCTCCTGCCCGTACGTCGCCAGCAGCGCCTGCGCCTCGATCGGGTCACCCAGCGTCGTACCCGTACCGTGTCCGTCGACCGCGTCGACCTGGGCCGGCTCCAGACCCGCCGAGGCCAGTGCCTGCCGGATGACCCGCTGTTGGGCCGGACCGTTCGGCGCGGTCAGGCCGTTGGATGCACCGTCCTGGTTGACTGCGGAACCTCGGACGACGGCCAGGACCTCGTGGCCGTTGCGCCGCGCGTCGGACAGCCTCTCCAGGAGCAGCATTCCGACGCCCTCGCCCCAGCCCGTGCCGTCCGCCGCGTCGGCGAAGGACTTGCAGCGGCCGTCGGAGGCCAGCGCTCCCTGCCTGCTGAACTCCACGAACGCCGCCGGCGTCGACATGACCGTCACCCCGCCGGCCAGTGCCAGCGAGCACTCTCCCGCCCGCAGCGCCTGCGTCGCCAGGTGCAGGGCGACGAGTGAGGACGAGCACGCCGTGTCAACGGTGACCGCCGGCCCTTCCAGGCCGAACGTGTACGAGAGCCTGCCCGAGACGACGCTCGCGGCGTTGCTGGTTGCCAGCGAGCCCGATCCGGCGTCCGGGGAGCCGAGCAGGACCGTGGCGTAGTCCTGGCCGTTGGTCCCCGTGAACACGCCGGTCCGGGTGCCCCGTACGGAGGCGGGACTGATGCCGGCCCGCTCGAAGGTCTCCCACGAGGTCTCGAGCAGCAGCCGCTGCTGCGGGTCCATCGCCAGCGCCTCACGCGGTGAGATCCCGAAGAAGCCTGCGTCGAAGTCCGTGGCGTCGTGGACGAAGCCGCCTTCGTCCCAGTAGGTGGTGCCGGGACGTTCACGGTCCTCGCTGAACAGCCGGCCGAGGTCCCAGCCCCGGTCGGAGGGAAAGTCCGCGATGGCGTCGCGGCCGTCGGCGACCAGGTCCCACAGGTCGTCGGGGGATCCGACACCGCCGGGGTAGCGGCAGCTCATACCGACGATCACGATGGGGTCGTCGTGGCTGCCGGGAAGCACGGGGGCCGGCGTGGAGGCGGGCGCGGCGGCCTCTGCACTCCCGCCGGCGAGCAGCGGCATCAGGAGGGCCGTGGTGATGTGGGCCGGTGTGGGGTGGTCGAACACGAGGGTTGTGGGCAGGTCCAGCCCGGTCGCCCTGTTCAGCCGGTTCCGGAGTTCGACGGCGGTCAGGGAGTCGAAGCCCAGCTCGCGGAACGCCCGGTCTGCGGGTACGGCTTCGGCCGAGGGGTGGCCGAGTACGGCTGCGGCCTCGGCCCTGACCAGGTCGAGCAGTTCCCGCTCGCGTTCGGCCTCGGGGAGGCCGGCCAGCCTGGCGCGCAGCAGTGCCGAGGCACCTGCCTCGATGCCGCCCGGCCCGGCCGCGTCGCTCCGCAGGGCTTCGGCTGCCTCCGGGATGTCACCGATCAGCGGCCTGGGGTGCGCCAGCGTGAACGCGGGGGCGAACAGGGACCAGTCGATGTCCGCGACGGTCAGGCATGTCTCGCCGGTCTCCACCGCCCGTACGAGCGCGCCCACGGCCAGCTCCGGGTCCATGCCCGTGAGCCCGCGTCGGGCGAGCATGTCCTCGGCCGCGCTGTCGGCCATGCCTCCACCGGCCCAGCCGCCCCAGGCGACCGACGTGGCGGGGAGCCCACGGCTGCGTCGGAACTCGGCCAGGCCGTCCAGGTACGCGTTGCCCGCCGCGTAGGCGCCTTGTCCGGCTGCGCCCCACACTCCGGCGCCCGAGGCGAACAGGATGAACGCGCCGAGCGTCCCGTCCGACTCCGCCCCGAAGAGGCTGTCGAGGTTCGCGGCGCCCTCCACCTTGGCGGCGAGGGCGTCCGCGACGTCGGCGGGATCCGACTCGGCGAGCCCCGCCGTGACGGTCACCCCGGCGGCGTGGACGACAGTCCCGATGGGCCGGCCGTCGGCCTCCCGCACCCGGTCCACGAGCGCGGTGAGCGCGTCGAGGTCGGCGACGTCGCAGGCCGCGATCGTCACCCGGGCTCCCAGGGCCACGAGTTCGTCGTGCAGCGCGGGGGCGCCTTCGGCGGCGGGTCCGCGTCGGCCGGTGAGCACGAGGTGCTCCACGCCCTCGCGGGCCAGGTGGCGTGCGACGTGCGCACCCAGTGCGCCCGTCCCGCCGGTGACGAGGGCCGTGCCGTGCGGGTGCCACGGAGTGGAGGCCGCGGGTCCCTGGGCGCGGACGAGCCGGCGCCCGAAGACGCCTCCCTGCCGCAGCGCGACCTGGTCCTCTCCGACGGGCCCGGCCAGTACACCGCGCAGGCGTGCCCACGCCCTGGCGTCAAGGGTGCCGGGATCCGCCGGAAGATCGACGAGGCCGCCCCAGCGCTCGGGGCGCTCCAGCCCGAGCACACGGCCCAGGCCCCAGGTCAGTGCCTGGGCGGCGCCCGTGGGCGCCTCGGACCGCCCGATGGACATCGCGCCGCGTGTCACGCACCACAGAGGAAGGTCCTCGTCCAGGTCCATCAGGGCCTGGATCAACGACAGCAGGGCACAGAGACCACCCGGCAGCACCGGGTGGCCGCGGTCCGCCTCCTCGTCCAGTGCGAGCAGCGAGACGACCCCGGCGAGCGGGCCGCTGTCGGCGAGTGCGTCGGTCAGTGCGCGTGCGACCGTGGCCCGGTCGTTCCCGTCCGTGCTGATCAGGAGTCGCTCGACGACGGCGCCGCCCGCCGCCAGCTCGCGCTCGACCGCGGTCACCGCCTCGTCCCCGGCCAGGTCCGCGGGCACGGCGAGAAGCCAGGTCCCGGTCGGGCCGGCGGTGGAAGCGACCGTCAGGGGCTTCCAGGTGACGCGGTAGCGCCAGGAGTCGACCGTCGACTCGTCCCGCTGGCGCCGCCGCCACGACGACAGGACGGGGAGCAGGTCCGCGAGTGAGGACCGCATGTCGTCCTCGATGCCGAGCGCCTCGGCCAGCACCTCCGGGTCACCGCCGTCGACGGCCTGCCAGAAGCGGGCCTGGGCGGGGTCCTGGGCCGCGAGCGCGTCGGGGCCGCCCGGCAGGTGGGACATGGGCTGCGGCCAGAACTCCTGGTGCTGGAAGACGTACGTCGGCAGGTCGACCCGGCGGGCCGCGCTCCCCTCGAAGTAGGAGGACCAGTCGACGTACGAACCGCGCACATGCAGTTCCGCGACTGCCTGGAGCAGTGCTCGCGGCTCGTTCCTGTTGCGGCGCAGGGCGGGCACACAGGCGTGTCCCTCGCCGTCCAGGCACTCCTGTGCCATGCCGGACAGCACGCTGCCAGGGCCGAGTTCGAGGAACGTCGTGGCGCCCTGCTCCTGAAGGCTCCGGGTCCCGTCGTGGAAGCGGACCGCCTGGCGGAGGTGACGTACCCAGTACTCGGGGTCGGCGAGCTCACCGGGCTCGGCGAGCCGGCCGGTGACGGTGGAGACGATGGCGATGAGGGCGGGGTGGAAGGTGAGCCCCACGGCCACCGTGCGGTACGCGTCGAGCAGTTCGTCCGTGTGGGGGGAGTGGAAGGCGTGGCTGCCCCGCAGCCTCTTGGTCCTGCGTCCCTCCGCCTCGAAGTGTGCGGCGATCGCCAGCGCTGCGTCCTCGTCGCCCGAAACCACGGTCGCAAGGGGCCCGTTGAGCGCGGCGAGCGACACCCTGTCGGTCAGCAGCGGAAGGATCTCGTCCTCGGTCGCCTCGATGGAGACCATGGCGCCGCCGGTCCGCATGGCCTGCGTCAGACGGCCTCGGGCGGCGACCAGTGTGGCGGCGTCCTTCAGCGAGAGCACGCCCGCCACGTGGGCGGCGGCCAGTTCGCCGAAGGAGTGCCCCATCAGGAGGTCGGGGACGACGCCCCACGACGAGACCAGCCGGAAGAGGGCGACCTCGACGGCGAAGACTCCGGGCTGTGTGTAGCGGGTCTGGTCCAGCAGATCACCCGAGTCGAAGACGACGTCGCGGACCGGCCGGTCGAGGTGGGTGTCCAGCTCCGCGCACACGGCGTCGAAGGCGTCCTTGAACGCCGGGTACGCCTCGTACAGCTCGCGGCCCATGCCCTGCCACTGCGCCCCCTGGCCCGGGAACAGCACGGCCAGCCGGCCGTCTCCCGCCGAGCCCCGCACCACAGCCGAGGACGGTCGTCCTGCCGCCAGGGCGTCCAGGCCGTCGCGCAGTCCGTCGCGGTCCTCCGCGAGGACGACCGCGCGCCGGGCGAGTGCCGCCCGGCCGGTGGCGAGGGAGTAGCCGACGTCCAGGGCGCCGGACGCCTTCGCACCCACCGCGTCCACGTGGCCGGCGAGAGCGTCCGCCTGTGCCTCGAGCGCACCGGGGCGGTCCGCGGCCGAGAGCAGCCACGGCACGACGACCGGAGACTTCCCTGCCGTTGCCTCTTCGGGGTCCGCGGCCGGGACGGGCGGTTGCTCGATGATGACGTGCGCGTTGGTGCCGCTGACGCCGAACGACGACACGCCCACGCGCCGCGGTTCACCCGTCTCGGGCCACTCCCGCTGCTCCGTCAACAGCTC
>NZ_JBEXYB010000074.1:0-10740 GCF_040630715.1 Streptomyces sp. NPDC005752
GCCGACAGCTCACCGATCGAGTGCCCCAGCAGATAGTCCGGCTTCACACCCCACGCCGACACCAGACGGAACAACGCCACCTCGAGCGCGAACAGTCCCGCCTGCGTGAACTGCGTCTGATCCAGCAGCTCACCACCCTCGAACACCACATCCCGGATCGGCTGCTCCAGATGACGGTCCAGCTCCGCACACACCGCATCGAACGCATCCGCGAACACCGGATACGCCTCGTACAACTCACGGCCCATACCCGACCGCTGCGCGCCCTGGCCCGAGAACAGCACACCGGTCCGGCCCGGCGTCACCGCACCCGTGACCGTCCGGTCGCCGATGACCACGGCACGGTGCTCCAGCACCGCACGCGTCGTGGCCAGCGAAAACCCGACGTCCACCGGATTCCGGTCCGCGGTGAACTCCGACACCCGCTCCACCTGAGCGGCAAGCGCCTCGGCCGTCTTCGCCGACACCACCCACGGCACCACCGACACCCTCGGCACCCTCGGCACCGCGGAATCGGCCGCATCCGCCGGCGCTGCCTCGAAGGGCTGCTCCAGGATCACGTGTGCGTTGGTGCCACTGATTCCGAACGACGACACCGCGGCACGCCGCGCATCACCCGTCTCCGGCCAGTCCGCACGGTCCCGCAGCAGTTCGACCGCGCCGGTGGACCAGTCCACCTGTGACGACGGCTCATCCACATGCAACGTCTGCGGCAGCACGCCGTGCCGCATCGCCATCACCATCTTGATCACACCGGCCACACCTGCGGCAGCCTGCGTATGCCCGATGTTCGACTTGATCGAGCCCAACAGCAGCGGCCGTCCCTCCGACCGCCCCTGCCCGTACGTCGCCAGCAACGCCTGCGCCTCGATCGGGTCACCCAGCCGGGTACCGGTGCCATGTGCCTCGACCACGTCGACCTGTGCCGGATGCAGACCGGCGTCGGCCAAGGCCTGGTTGATGACCCGCTGCTGCGACGGGCCGTTCGGTGCCGTCAGACCGTTCGACGCACCGTCCTGGTTCACCGCCGAACCCCGCACCACCGCCAGCACCTGATGGCCGTTGCGCCGAGCGTCCGACAGCCGCTCCACCAGCAGCACTCCGACGCCTTCGCCCCACGCCGTACCGTCTGCGGACTCGGCGAACGCCTTGCACCGGCCGTCCGGTGCAAGACCGCCCTGCCGGGAGAATTCGACGAAGGCACCTGGGGTCGACATGACCGTCACCCCGCCGGCCAGAGCCAGTGAGCACTCGCCCGAGCGCAGCGCCTGGATCGCCCAGTGCAGCGCGACCAGGGACGACGAGCAGGCCGTGTCCACCGTCACCGCCGGACCCTCGAGCCCGAGGGTGTACGACACCCGGCCCGACAGCACGCTGGCGGAACTGCCCGTCGCACCGTAACCGGCGACCGACTCGCCCGCACCGCTCATGAGGTGGACGTAGTCCTGGCCGTTCGTACCGGCGAAGACTCCCGTGGAGCTGCCGACCAGCGTCGAAGGGTCGATGCCGGCGCGCTCCAGCACCTCCCAGGACGCCTCGAGCAGCAGCCGCTGCTGGGGGTCCATCGCCAGCGCCTCACGCGGCGAGATCCCGAAGAACTCGGCATCGAAGTCGGCGGCGTCGTGCAGGAAGCCGCCCTCGCGTGTGGACGAGGTGCCGATACCGGCGGAGTCCGCGTCCGGGGCGTGGAGCGATCCGAGGTCCCAACCACGGTTCTCAGGAAGGGTGGAGATTCCGTCCGAGCCGAGGGCCAGCAGGTCCCACAGTTCCTCCGGCGAGGCGACGCCACCGGGGAACCGGCAGCTCATACCGACGATCGCGATGGGATCGTCCACGTGGGTCCGCAGGACGTCGGGCGACGTCGTACTTCCGCTCGCCCCCGACGGCCGCAGGCGGGACTGCAGATGGCGGGCCAGAGCGGCTGGGGACGGGTAGTCGTACACGAGTGTCGTCGGCAGGCTCAGCCCCGATGCGGCGTCGAGCCTGTTGCGCAGTTCCACCGCGCTGATCGAGCTGAAGCCGAGGTCCAGGAACGCCCGGTCTGCGGGCACCGCTTCCCTGGAACCGTGGCCCAGCAGGGCGGCGGCCTCGTCGCGGACGAGGTCCAGCACCAGGCGGCGGCCGTCCTGTTCCGGCATGGTCCGCAGACGGGCAGCGAGCGCCGATCCGGGTACGGGCTCCGGACCGGCCGGGCCGGCGGTTCCCTGGTCGTTCTCCCGAGCGTGGGACAGCTCGCGGAGCAGGGGGTTCGGTCGACGAGTCGTGTTCTGTCCGGTGGCCAGGTCCCAGCGCACATCCGCGACGGCGAGGGTGGTCTCGTCGTCCTCGAGAGCCTGCTGCAGGGCCAGGAGTGCAAGTTCCGGGTCCATGGAGCCGACGCCGCTGCGTGCGAAGCGCTCCTCCTGGCCGGCACCGAGGCCTCTGCCGTGCCAGTGGCCCCATTGGATCGCGACGGCTGTCAGGCCTTCGGCACGGCGTTGGTGGGCGAGGGCGTCGAGGAAGGCGTTGGCAGGGGCGTAGTTCCCCTGGCCGGCGCCGCCGAGCAGGCCGGCGACGGAGGAGAAGAGTACGAACGCGGAGAGGTCGAGGTCGCGGGTGAGTTCGTGCAGGTTCGTCGCGGCTCGGGACTTCGCGTGCAGTGCCCGGTCGAGCCGGCCGACGCTCAGCGTGTCCAGCAGGCTGTCGTCCAGCAGCGCCGCGCTGTGGACGACAGCGGTCAGGGGCAGTTCGGCGGGGATCGAGTCGAGCAGGGCGGTCAACGCGGAGCGGTCACCGGCGTCGCAGGCGGCGAGGGTGACCTTGCTGCCCAGCGCGCCGAGTTCAGCTGCCAGGGCCTCGGCGCCGGGTGCTTCGGCGCCGCGTCGGCCGACGAGCAGCAGATGTTCGGCACCCTGCTCCGCGAACCAGCGCGCGGTGTGGGCGCCCAGCGCGCCGGTGCCGCCGGTGATGAGCACCGTGCCCCGGGGGCAGCGCCATTCGTCGGACGCGGGGGTACGGGACGGACGGGGTGCGGGGACGAGCCGGCGTCCGTGCACACCGGTGGCACGGATCGCCAGCTGGTCTTCCTCGAGGTCACGTGCCGCGAGGGTGGTACGTAGACGGTGGGCCGCACGCCGGTCCAGGTTTTCGGGGAGGTCGAGCAGGCCGCCCCAGGTGTGTGGGCGTTCGGCACTGATCACGCCGCCCAGTCCCCAGAGCAGGGCCTGGGCGGGGGCGGTCACGTGGTCGGCGCGGCCCACGGAGACGGCGCCACGGGTGGCGATCCACAGCGGTGCCTGGACGTCGGTGTCCGCGAGGGCCTGGACGAAGGCGACCGTGTGCGCGAGCCCGGCCGGCACGGACTCCGCCTGGGGGTGGGTGCGTACGTCCAGGGCGAGGAGTGACAGGACACCGGAGACGGCGGTGTCCTCTCCGCCGCCCAGCGCGGTGCGTATGAGGGCGGCCAGCGCTTCACGATCGCTGCCGGGAGCCACGCGGACGGCGACGACGTCGGCGGGGGCGAGCGCGTCGAGGCACGCGTCGAGATACGGGTCGGCAGCGGCCGGGTCGGCTGACGTCGTCGCGGGCAGGGCTACGAGCAAGGTGCCCGTCGGCCGATGGGCAGTGGTCGTTTCGGCGATCCGCTGCCACACCACGCGGTAGCGCCACGAGTCGACGGTGGACAGCGCGGTGCGCCGGCGTCGCCATGCGGAGAGCGCGGGCAGCGCCGCTGCGAACGACTGCTCCGTGTCGACCGCGAGGGTCCGTGTGAGTGCCGCCAGGTCCGCGCCGTCGACGGCGGCCCAGAAGGCTTCGTCCTCCGGAGCGGTTTCGGACCGGTCGGTGTCCGGCGTGCCGGCCGACTCCAGCCAGTAGCGCCGGTGCTGGAACGCGTACGTGGGCAGGTCCACGCGCCGGGCGCCGGTGCCGGTGAACACGGCACGCCAGTCCGGTTCCACGCCGTTGGTGTAGGCGGTGGCGAGCGAGGTCATGAACCGGCGGGGCTCGTCCTCGCCACGTCGCAGGGTGCCGAGCGCCACCGCGTCGCCGTCCGCCGCGTCGAAGGTCTGCTGGAGTCCCGCAGTGAGAACGGAGTGTGGGCTGACCTCGATGAACACCGTGTGGCCGTCGGCGAGTGCGGCGGCGGTCGCCGCCTCGAACTCCACCATGGACCGCAGGTTCCGGTACCAGTAGTCAGCGTCCAGGCCGGCCGTGTCGATGAGCCCACCCGTCAGCGTGGAGTAGAACGGAACCGCCGCGGACCGTGGCTCGAGTCCTTGCAGCGCCTCCGCCAGCTCCTCCCGGATGCCTTCGATCTGCGCCGAGTGGGAGGCGTAGTCCATCGCGATGCGCCGGGCCCGTACGTCCTCCGCCGCGCAGGCGGACACGAAGGCGTCCAGCGCGTCAAGGTCACCCGACACCACGACGGACGTGGGGCCGTTCACGGCCGCCACCGACAGCCGGGCGCCGTACGGCTCCACCTGCTCCCGCACCCATTCCACCGGGCGCGGGACCGACACCATCCCGCCCTTGCCGGAGAGTGGCATCGTGACTTCTCGCCGACGCGCCACGAGGCGTGCCGCGTCCTGAAGGGAGAGGGCTCCGGCAACGGTGGCCGCTGTGATCTCTCCCTGGGAGTGACCGATCACAGCGGCCGGCTCGACTCCGCACGAACGCCACAGTTCGGCCAGGGAGACCATGACCGCCCACAGCACCAGCTGCATGACGTCTGCCCGGTCCGACGAGGGAGCACCCTCCACACGTCGCACCACATCCAGGAGTGACCAGTCCGTGTAGGGCGCCAGCGCCTCACCGCATTCGGCGAGCCGTGCCGCGAAGACGGGGGACGACTCCACCAGGCCGGCCGCCATCCCGGTCCACTGCGCACCCTGCCCCGGGAACACGAAGACGGGTTTGACCCTGCGGGACGCGGTCCCCTGTACGGCGGAGGCGGACGAGCCGACGTGGGCCAGGGACCGGAGTGCGGACAGGAAGTCGTCGTGGTCCTCCGCCACCACGGCCGCACGGTGTTCGAGGGAGGCCCTGGTGGTCGCGAGCGACCATGCGACGTCCGCCGGGGCCGGGCCGCCGCCGTGGCGTGTCTCCAGGTGCGCCAGCAGACGCGCGGCCTGCGCCGCGACCGCCTCCGGCGACTTCCCGGACAGCACCCACGGTGCGGTTCCGGTGGTCAGCAGGGTCCGTGCGTCAGCTCGGGGGGCATCCGTCGGACCGGGGTCCGGCCGGCTCTCGAGGGCCACCTGTTCGAGGATCACGTGCGCGTTGGTGCCACTGATCCCGAACGACGACACCCCCGCCCGGCGTGGTTCGCCCGTCTCGGGCCAGGCCACCCGCTCGGCGAGCAGCTCGACGCGCCCGGCCGACCAGTCGACGTGCGTCGACGGCTCGTCGACGTGCAGGGTCCGCGGCAGCACACCGTGCCGCATCGCCATCACCATCTTGATCACACCTGCCACACCCGCAGCAGCCTGCGTATGACCGATGTTCGACTTCAGCGACCCCAGCCACAGCGGTCGGTCCTGGGTCCTCTCCTGTCCGTACGTGGCGATGAGCGCCTGCGCCTCGATCGGGTCACCGAGTGTGGTGCCGGTGCCGTGCGCTTCCACGGCGTCCACCTGCGCGGCCGTGAGCCCGGCCCCTGCCAGGGCCTGCCGGATGACACGCTGCTGCGACGGACCGTTGGGCGCGGTCAGGCCGTTGGACGCCCCGTCCTGGTTGACGGCGGAACCGCGCACGACGGCGAGCACGTCGTGCCCGTTGCGGCGCGCGTCCGAGAGCCGTTCCACCAGCAGTACGCCTACGCCTTCGCCCCAGCCCGTGCCGTCGGCGGCGGCGGAGAAGGCCTTGCAGCGGCCGTCCGCGGCCAGGCCGCGCTGCCTGCTGAAGTCGATGAACGTGGCCGGGGTGGTCATCACCGTGACCCCACCGGCGATCGCCATGGTGCACTCGCCCGAACGCAGCGACTGCACCGCCAGATGCAACGCCACCAACGACGATGAGCACGCCGTGTCGACGGTGACCGCGGGCCCTTCCAGGCCCAGGGTGTACGAGACCCTGCCGGTGACGACACTGCTCGCGGTGCCCGTACCGAGGTAGCCGTCGACCCCTTCGGGCACGGCGCCCACGCTCGCCGCGTGATTGTGGTACATCACCCCGGCGAACACGCCCGTGCGGCTGCCCCGCAGCGACAGCGGATCGATTCCGGCGCTCTCGAACGCCTCCCAGGAGGCCTCCAGCAGCAGGCGCTGCTGCGGGTCCATCGCCAGCGCCTCACGCGGCGAGATCTTGAACGGCTCAGGGTCGAAGTCACCGGCGTCGTGCAGGAACCCGCCCTCGCGGGTGTAGCTGGTGCCGGGCCGCTGCATCTCGGGGTCGTACAGCGCCTCGAGGTCCCAGCCGCGGTCGTTCGGAAAGCCGGTGATGCCGTCCCCACCCGACACGGCCAGTTCCCACAGTTCGTCAGGGGACCGTACGCCACCGGGGTACCGGCAGCTCATCGCCACGATCGCGATGGGCTCGCTGTCCTTCTCCTCGAAGGAGCGCAGCCGCTCGCCGGTCTCGTGCAGATCGGCGGTGACCCGCCGGAGATATTCGCGGAGCTTGTCTTCGTTCGCCATCAGCGAGTCACCTGCCGAACTTGTTGTCGATAAAGTCGAACAGCTCGTCGTCTGAGGCTGTACCGAGTGTCTGACTGACGCTGGTCTCGTCACCGGCGTCGTTGCCCAGGCCCTCTCGGGCACCGGCCGGCTCGCACTCCTCTTTCCATCTGGCCATCAGCGCGTTCAGCCGGGTGGTGACGGTGGCGGTGGGGCCCTCACCGTCAGGGGTGAGCGCGTCGAACTCCGTCTCCAGCCGATCGAGGGCCTCGAGCACCGAGGACATCGCCGCCTTGCCTGGGGCGATCTCGGTCAGGATGTGTTCGGACAGCGCGCCGGGGGTGGGGTGGTCGAAGACCAGGGTCGCGGGCAGCCGAAGGCCTGTCGCCGTGTTGAGCCGGTTCCTGAGGTCCACAGCGGTGAGCGAGTCGAAGCCCAGCTCGGTAAAGGCGGCATGCGGCTTGACGGACGCCCCGGAGGCATGTCCGAGAACGTCGGCCACCTGATCGCACACCAGCTGGAGTACCAGCCGCTCGCGCTCCGCGGCGGGCACCGCACGCATCCGCTCGGCATAGAGGTGGGCACCGCCGGACGCGGCGGTGCGGCCTTCCTCGCCGAGGCGCCGGGCCGGCTTTCGTACGAGCGACCGAAGCACGGTGGGCACATCGTCCTTCAGGGCGTTCTTGTGCAGCACGGCGAAGTCGAGGGGTACAGGGACGAGTACCGGCTCATCAGCCAGTGCCTCAGCCGTGTCGAGCAGTTCGAGTCCCTGAGCCGAGGACAACGGAAGCAGACCACCCCGGGCCATCCGCCGCAGATCATCCGCACCGAGCTGACCCGTCATCTCACTCGACTGAGCCCACAGACCCCAGGCCAGCGACTGCCCCGCAAGCCCTTCTGCCCGCCGCACCTCCGCCAGCGCGTCCAGGAACGCGTTCGCCGCGGCGTAGTTCGCCTGACCCGCACCACCGAACACACCCGCCGCCGACGAGAACAACGTGAACATCGACAGATCCATGCCACGCGTCAACTCGTGCAGATTCCACGCCGCATCGACCTTCGGCCGCAACACCGCAGCAAGCCGCTCCGGCGTCAACGACGACACCACACCGTCATCCAGCACACCCGCCGTATGCACCACACCCATCAACGGATGCTCAGCGGCGACACCGTCCAGCACCTCAGCCAACGCAGCACGATCCGCCACATCACACGCCACGAAACCAGCCCGCGCACCGAGCTCCTCCAACTCCGCGACAAGACCAGCCGCCCCCGGGGCATCCCCACCCCTACGGCTCACCAGCAACAGATGCCGAACCCCACGCTCCACCACCAGATGACGCGCCACCAAACCACCCAGCACACCACTGGCACCCGTCACCAACACCGTGCCCACAGAGTTGGAGCCGGCATCCGGAGCACTCCTACCACCAACAGACACCCGCGCCAACCTCGGCACGAACACCTCACCACCACGCACCGCCACCTGCGGCTCACCCGAAGCCACCACAGCCGACAGAACCGACTCATCGACCCCCTCGACATCGACCAGCACGAACCGACCCGGATTCTCCGTCTCAGCCGCACGCACCAGACCCCACACAGCAGCCTGCGCCGGATCCGGCGACTTGCAGAACATCGCGCCCGAAGTCACCACCACCAGGCGCTCATCAGCGAGCCGCTCCTGTGCCAGCCACTCCTGCACCAGGCGCAGAGCTTGGCCGGCGATGTCATGCGTACGGTTCACCACATCCCCGGATACCGGACCGGAATCGGCGAACGAGACCGCGTCCAGAACTCCAGAGGCACTCCAGTCCGCGAAGGACCCCACCTTCAACGCGTTGTCAGTGCCGTACACGTCCAGCCGCAGCTTCGACCACTCCAGGCGGAACAAGGCATCCGACGCGGAACCCGCCGCCCGCACCTGCTCAGCCGAGACAGGCCGCAGCACCAACGAATCCACCGACGCCACCGGCTCACCGGCCACATCCGCCAGCACCAACGACACCCCGGAACCAGCCGGCGCGATCCGCACCCTCAGAACCGAAGCACCCACAGCATGAAGAGAAACCCCGGACCACACGAACGGCAGCTGAGCCGACTCACCTTCACCGCCCACCAATCCCATGCCATGCAGGGCAGCGTCCAGCAGAGCCGGATGAAGCCCGAAACCCTCGACATCCACACCCTCAGGAAGAGCTACCTCCGCAAAAAGGTCGTCCCCACGCCGCCACGCAGCACGCAACCCACGGAAAACCGGCCCGTACCCAAGCCCCAGCCCCAGCAACTCCTGGTAAAAATTCGTCACATCGAGTCCGACAGCGTCCCGCGGCGGCCACTCCTCCAATGACTCACCCGGCGTGGTGCCCGTGGCCAACGTGCCTACCGCGTGCCTGGTCCACTCGCCGTCCGCGTCCGAGTTCGCAGCAGGGCGTGCGTGCACCGTGACCACACGACGCCCCTCACCGTCCGCGGCCCCGACAACCAGCTGCAGCTGTGTGTCGGCGAGCTCGGACAGGGCCAGGGGTGCCTCGAGTGTCAGCTCCTCGATGAGGTCGCACTCGACGTACGAGGCGGCGTGCAACGCAAGGTCGACGAACGCGGTAGCAGGCAGCAGGACCGACCCCATGACCGCATGGTCGGCGAGCCACGGATACCGGCCGGGCGACAGCAGACCGGTGAACACCGTGCTCTCGCCTCCGGCAAGCGGAACCGCCGCACCGAGGAGGGGGTGGGCCACTGAACTCTGCCCGAGGCCGATCGCATCGGCGGACTGCACGACATTGTCGGCGAGCCAGTAGTGCTCGTGCTGGAACGCGTAGGTGGGGAGGCCGATGCGGCGGGCGCCGGTGCCGGCGAAGTACGCGGCCCAGTCGACGGCCGATCCGCGTACGTGGAGTTCGGCGAGCGCGGTGACGAGGGTCGTCGCCTCGTCGCGGTCCTTGCGCAGAACCGGGACGAACGACGAGTCCTCGACGCAGTCCTGGCCCATCGCGGACAGCACGCCGACCGGACCCAACTCCAGGAACGTGGTCACGCCTTGGTCCTGGAGGGTCCGCATCCCGTCGACGAAGCGCACGGCCTCGCGGACATGACGGACCCAGTAGTCCGCCGAGCAGATCTCCTCGCCCGACACGACCAGCCCGGACACGTTGGAGACGATGGCGGTCTGCGGGGCTCGGTAGGTCAGCCCCTCAGCCACCTCCCGGAAGTCCTCCAGCATGGCGTCCATTCGGGGCGAGTGGAACGCGTGACTGACACGAAGCCGCTTCGTCTTGCGACACCCTTCCGCCTCGAAGTGCGCAGCGATTGCCAGGACAGCGTCCTCGTCACCCGAGATCACCGTGGCGGAAGGCCCGTTGAGGGCGGCGATGTCGACACCGTCGGTCAGCAGCGGCAGGACCTCGTCCTCCGTCGCCTGGAGCGACACCATCGCCCCACCCGCCGGCAACGCCTGCATCAGACGGCCACGAGCCGCCACCAGCTTCGCGGCATCCTGGAGGGAGAGCACACCAGCTACATGGGCGGCCGACAACTCGCCGATCGAGTGCCCCAGCAGATAGTCCGGCTTCACACCCCACGCCGACACCAGGCGGAACAGTGCGACTTCGAGCGCGAACAGACCCGCCTGCGTGTACTGCGTCTGATCCAGCAGTGCACCACCCTCGAACACCACATCCCGGATCGGCTGCTCCAGATGACGGTCCAGCTCCGCACACACCGCATCGAACGCGTCCGCGAACACCGGGTAGGACGCGTACAGCTCACGGCCCATACCCGACCGCTGCGCACCCTGACCCGAGAACAACACCCCGGTACGACCCGAGGTCACCGTCCCTTGGACCGTGCGGTCCCCGATGACCACCGCACGGTGATTCATCACTCCACGCGTCGTGACCAGCGAGAACCCGACATCCACCGGCGCGTACTTGGCGGCGAACGCCGAGAGCCGTTCGACCTGCGCCGAAAGACCAGCCTCGGACTTCGCAGACACCACCCACGGCACCACCGGCAACGAGCGAGCCGAAGGGGAACCAGGCTTCCCGACCACCGGTGCCTGTTCGAGGATGACGTGCGCGTTCGTGCCGCTGATCCCGAACGACGACACCGCGGCACGCCGCACCTCGCCCGTCTCCGGCCACGCCAC
>NZ_JBEXYB010000075.1:0-10186 GCF_040630715.1 Streptomyces sp. NPDC005752
GTCGTTGGCGGAGGTGTGGCGTTCGGTGGGGGTTGTTCCGTCGGTGGTGGTGGGGCATTCGCAGGGTGAGATTGCGGCGGCGTGTGTGTCGGGTGCGTTGTCGTTGGCTGATGGGGCGCGGTTGGTGGCGTTGCGGAGTGGTGTGATTGCTGGCGGTTTGGCTGGTTTGGGTGGGATGGTGTCGGTGGCTGCGTCGGTGGAGCGTGTTGAGGAGTTGTTGGTGGGGTGTGAGGGGGTGTGGGTTGCGGTGGTGAATGGTCCGGGGTCGACGGTGGTGGCTGGTGGTGTGGAGGAGTTGGCGGGGGTGGTGGCGGCTGCGGAGGCGGTGGGTGTGCGGGCGCGGGCGATCGCGGTGGATTATGCGTCGCATACTCCGCATGTGGAGGGGGTTAGGGAGGAGTTGTTGGAGCTTGCGTCGTCGGTGACGCCCGGGGTGGGTGAGGTGGCGATGTATTCGACGGTGACGGCCGGCCTGGTGGAGGGTCAGGTCCTGGATGCGGAGTACTGGTATCGGAATCTGCGGGAGCCGGTTCGTTTCCAGGAGACGGTTCAGGGTCTGCTGGACGAGGGTGATGCGGTGTTCCTGGAGATCAGTCCGCATCCGGTTCTGACGGGGGCGATCCAGGAAATCGGTCAGGATGTTCTGGCGGTGGGGACGTTGCGTCGGGGTGAGGGTGGTCCGCAGCGTTTCATGACTTCGATGGCGGAACTCTGGGTGCGAGGCGTCGAACTCGACTGGAAATCGGTCTTCAACGGTGCGGGTGCTCACCCTGTGGATCTGCCGACGTATGCCTTTCAGCGGGAGCGTTTCTGGTTGGAGGGGGTGGGAGGTGCTGGTGATGTGTCGGGTGCTGGTCTGTCGGTGGTGGATCATCCGTTGTTGTCGGCTGGTGTGATGCTGGCGGGTGGTGACGGGTTTGTGTTCACGGGGCGGTTGTCGACCAGGTCGCATCCGTGGCTGGCTGATCATGCGGTGGCGGGCCGGGTGCTGGTGCCTGGTGCGGCGTTGTTGGAGTTGGTGTTGCGGGCGGGTGAGTATGTGGGGTGTGACCTGCTGGAGGAGTTGGTCCTGCATGCTCCGTTGGTGTTGCCGGGGGATGACGGGCCGGTTGATGTGCAGGTCAGTGTGGGTGATGAGGATGAGTCGGGGCAGCGGGCGGTTCGCGTCCATTCCCGTCTCCATCAGGTGGGGGATGAGGACGCCGACTGGGTGAGTCACGCGACGGGCGTTCTGGGCGTCGATGACCAGTCGACAGCACAGGAGCCGGTGGGTCCGGACGATGTGTGGCCCCCGGTGGGTGCGGTGCCTGTGGCTGTTGAGGGCGTGTACGAGGAGTTCGCGGGGGCGGGGTATGCGTATGGGTCGGTGTTCCAGGGGTTGCGGGCGGTGTGGCGGCGCGGTGAGGAGGTGTTTGCTGAAGTGGAGCTGCCGGTCGAGGCTGGTGGGTTTGCGGTGCATCCGGCGTTGGTGGATGCGGCGTTGCAGGCGCGTCTGGTGGTGTTGGTCGAGGAGGGTGGGGAGCGGATGATGCCGTTCTCGTTCTCCGGGGTTCGGGTTCATGCGACGGGTGCGACGGCTGCGCGGGTGCGGGTGGCGCCGGCGGGGCCGGACGCGATTTCGGTGTCGCTGATGGACCGGGCAGGTCTGCCGGTCCTCACCGTCGATGAGCTTGTCTCACGCCCGCTTGCCGGGACAGCGTTGACGGTGGCGGATGGTGCTGGGGTTTCGGATTCGTTGTTCGAGGTGGGTTGGGTTGTTGCCCCGGTGGTTGATTCCCGGGTGGTGGCGGGAGAGGTGCCTGTTTTCGCGGATGTGGCGTCGGTGGTGACGGCGGTTCGTGAGGGTGCTTCGGTGCCCGGGGTTGTGGCGGTGGTCTGTCCGGAGGGTTCTGTGGCTGAGGCCCGGGAGGTGCTGGGGTCGGTTCTGGGTTGGGCGCAGGAGTGGCTGGCGTGTGCGGAGTTGGAGGCGTCGCGGCTTGTCGTGGTGACGCGGGGTGGGGCGGCTGTCGGTCCCGGGGCCCGAGTTGACGTGGTGCAGGCGGCAGTTCGGGGTCTGGTGCGCTCGGCGTGCTCGGAGTACCCGGACCGGTTCACACAGGTCGATGTGGACGTGGTGCACGAACCGGTGCTGGCACAGGCCTTGGCTCGAGCGGTCGATTCGGGGGAGCCGGAGGTTGCGGTCCGGGGTGGTGTGGTGTCGGTTCCGCGTCTGAGCCGGGTCCAGGGCGGAGCTTTGGCGGTTCCTGAGGGGGCTGGGGCGTGGTCGGTGGATCTGAACACGGCCGGGACTTTGGAGAATTTGGCCCTGGTCGTGTGCCCGGCGGTTGAGGTGCCGTTGGGGGCTGGTCAGGTCCGGGTGGGTGTGCGGGCGACCGGTGTCAACTTCCGTGATGTGCTGGTCGCGTTGGGTGTGGTGCCGGAGGGGGAGGCGCTCTTCGGGTGTGAGGGTGCGGGTGTGGTGCTCGAGGTGGGTCCTGGGGTGGATGCTCTGGCGGTGGGGGACCGGGTGATGGGTCTGCTGACGGGTGCCTATGCGGGGCCGGTGGCGGTTGCGGATCATCGGATGGTCGTACGGATTCCGCAGGGTTGGTCTTTTGCTCAGGCGGCGACGGTGCCCGCTGTGTTCCTGACCGCCTACTACGCGTTGGTGGATCTTGCGGAGATCGGTGCGGGTGAGTCGCTTCTGGTGCACGCTGCCGCGGGTGGAGTGGGGATGGCTGCGGTGCAGCTGGCTGGGCATCTGGGTGTGGAGGTGTATGCGACGGCGAGTGAGCCGAAGTGGGCGGTTGTGGGGGCTATGGGTGTGGGGGCGGACCGGATCGCGTCGTCGCGGACGTTGGAGTTCGGTGACCGCTTCGATGGTGTGGATGTGGTGCTGAACTGTCTTGCACGGGAGTTCGTGGACGCGTCGCTGGGCCTGTTGTCGGCGGGTGGCCGGTTCCTGGAGATGGGCAAGACAGATATTCGTGATGCCGATGAGGTTGCCGAGAGGTGGCCTGATGTCCGGTATCGGGCGTTTGATTTGGGTGAGGCCGGTGCTGACCGGATGGGGGAGATGCTTGGTCATCTGGTGGAGTTGTTCGAGCGGGGTGTGCTTTCACCGTTGCCGGTGACGGCGTGGGATACGCGCCAGGCGCCGGAGGCTTTCCGGTATCTGAGTCAGGCCCGGCATACGGGGAAGGTGGTCCTGACGACTCCGCCGACGGTGTGGGACGGCCCGGTTTTGATCACGGGTGGTACGGGAGTGGTCGCGAGGGCGATCGCCCGTCATCTTGTCACCACGCATGGGGTCACCGACCTGGTTCTGGTGGGTCGGCGTGGCCCCGACGCGCCTGGTGCTGCCGAGTGTGCCGAGCAGTTGCGGGGACTGGGTGCGAGGGTGCGGGTGGTGGCCTGTGATGTTGGTGACCGTGATGCGGTTGCTGGTCTGCTGTCCGGCATACCGGGTCTCAAGGGCGTGGTGCATGCGGCTGGAGTGCTGGATGACGGGGTGGTTTCGGCTTTGACGCCGGAGCGTCTGGACACGGTTTTGCGTCCGAAGCTGGATGCTGCGTGGCATCTGCACGAGTTGACTCAGGACTGTGACCTGTCGTTGTTCGTGTTGTTCTCGTCGGCTGCGGGTGTCTTCGGTGCTCCTGGTCAGGGTAGCTATGCCGCGGCGAATTCCTTCCTGGACGCGTTGGCGCAGCATCGTCGCAGGGCGGGGTTGCCGGCGCATTCGCTGGCGTGGGGTCTGTGGGCCGAGCGCAGTGAGATGACGGGGGCGTTGGGCGGGGCGGATCTGGCCCGCATGGGGCGGATGGGTGTGAAGGCGTTCTCGGTGGAGCAGGGGCTCGGGTTGTTCGACGCGGCGATTGCGTCTCCGCGGGCTCAGGTGGTGCCGGTGCGGCTGGACGTGGCCGGGTTGCGTGGTCAGGACGTTGTTCCGCCGCTGTTGCGGGGGCTGGTGCGCACGAGGGCCAAGAGGGTGGCCAGTAATACCGGTGGTGGGGGTGGTGGGCTGGCCGGGCGTCTTGCGGTGCTGTCGGTGGCGGATCGGGGTCGGGTGTTGACGGAGTTGGTGCGGGCGCAGGCCGCGGTCGTTCTCGGGCATGGTGACGCGGACGCGGTGGATTCGGACCGGGCGTTCAAGAGTCTTGGCTTCGATTCGCTGACTGCGGTCGAGCTCCGTAACCGGCTCGGAACAGCGACAGGGTTGAAACTCCCCGTGACTGCGGTCTTCGATCACCCCACCCCCGCCGCGCTGGCCATCGAGCTGGAATCACTGCTGGGTCTGAACAATGCACCGGCCCGGCAGCCGGCCGTTCCGACGGCGCAGGCCGGGAATGCCGGGACCGATGACGATCTGATCGCGATCGTCGGGATGAGCTGCCGGTTCCCCGGCGGTGTCCGCTCCCCCGAGGACCTGTGGCAGCTCCTGGTCGAAGAACGCGACGCCATGACGCCCTACCCGACCGACCGTGGCTGGGCTGTCGGAGATCTGGGTGCTGCGGACTCCCCGGATACCGTTTACGAGCGGGTCGGTGGATTCCTTCACGATGTCGCGGACTTCGATCCGGAGTTCTTCGGGATCTCACCACGTGAAGCGCTCGCGATGGACCCCCAGCAACGGCTCCTGCTCGAAACCACCTGGGAGGCCCTCGAGCGCGCGGGCATCGACCCGACCACCCTCCACGGAACCCCCACCGGCGTCTTCGCAGGATTGATCTACAACGACTACGCCGCCCGATTCCCGAACCTGCTCAGTGGCTTCGAGGGATACCTGGGCAATGGCAGCGCCAACAGTGTCGCGTCGGGTCGGGTGGCTTATGCGCTGGGTCTCGAGGGACCGGCGATCACCGTGGACACGGCCTGCTCGTCGTCCCTGGTGGCCCTGCACCTTGCAGCCCAGGCACTGCGACAGGGCGAGTGCACCCTGGCCGTCGCCGGCGGAGTGACCGCTATGGCGACACCGCGACCGATGGTCGAGTTCAGCCAGGTCGGAGGCCTCGCGCCCGACGGCCGCTGCAAGGCGTTCGGAGCAGGAGCGGACGGTATGGGCTTTGCCGAGGGTGCAGGCGTGCTGGTGGTGGAGCGGCTCTCCGACGCCCGCCGTCACCGACACCCGGTGCTCGCGGTCCTGCGTGGCTCGGCGCTCAACCAGGACGGGGCGTCGAACGGTCTCACCGCTCCCAGTGGCCCCGCTCAGGAGCGGGTGATCCGTCAGGCGCTGGCCAATGCCGGTATGGCCTCGTCCGAGGTGGACGTGGTGGAGGCGCACGGCACGGGCACGTCCTTGGGCGACCCGATCGAGGCCCACGCCCTGATGGCCACCTACGGGCAGGACCGCCCGGAGGACCAGCCCTTCCTGCTGGGGTCGGTGAAGTCGAACATCGGCCACACCCAGGCCGCGGCAGGCGTCGCAGGGGTCATCAAGATGGTGATGGCCATGCGGAACGGCGTAGTGCCGCGCACGCTGCACATCGAGCAGCCCACCTCGCACGTCGAGTGGACCGAAGGGGCCGTGCGTCTCGCTGCCGACAGCGTGCCGTGGCCGGAGACGGGCCGACCCCGTCGCGGCGCCGTGTCGTCGTTCGGTATCAGCGGCACCAACGCCCACGTGATCGTCGAGCAGTTGCAGGAGCAGCCCGCCGCCGAGGTACCCGATGCCTCCGACGGGCTGCCCGTGCCGTGGGTGCTGTCGGCAAGGAGTCCCGAGAGCCTGCGGGAGCAGGCCCGCAGCCTGCACCAGTGGGTGGCGGCGGACCCGGAATTCGCTCCCGCCGACATCGCCCGCTCCCTGGTGACCACCCGGGCCACCTTCGGGCATCGTGTCGTGATGGTCGGGCGTACGCGTGAGGACTTCCTGCGCCAGCTGTCGGCCCTGGAACACGGTGAACCCGTCGCCGGCCTGGTCGAGGGCATCCCCGCGGCCCGGTCCAAGACCGTGTTCGTCTTTCCCGGACAGGGCTCGCAATGGGCCGGCATGGCAGCCGCCCTGCTCGACACCTCCCCGGTCTTCGCCGAGCACATCGACCGCTGCGCCGCGGCGCTGCGCCAGCACACCGACTGGTCCCTGCTCGATGTGCTGCGAGAACACCCTGATGCGCCGTCGTTGGACCGCGTCGACGTGGTCCAGCCGGTGCTGTGGGCGGTGATGGTTTCGCTCGCCCAGGTGTGGCAGTCCTACGGGGTCCACCCGGACGCCGTGGTCGGGCACTCACAGGGGGAACTGGCCGCAGCGTGCGTGTCGGGAGTGCTCTCCCTTGCCGATGCCGCACGGATCGTCGCCCTGCGCAGCCGGCTGATAGGGCGGGAGCTGGCGGGGCAGGGCGGCATGGTGTCGCTCCCGCTGCCGATGACGCAGGTCGTGGACCTGCTCGAGCCGTGGGGCAAGCGGATCTGTGTCGCCACGGTGAACGGGCCGAACTCCACCGTCGTCGCGGGTGAGCCCGGGGCGCTGGACGAGCTGATGGCCGTCTGCGAGAGCGACGGGGTGCGCGCGAGGCGTATTCCGGTGGATTACGCCTCGCACACCCCGCAGGTCGAGCGCCTCCGCGAATCGCTGCTGGAGCTGGCTGGGCCGGTAGTGCCGCAGCAAGGAGGCCTCCCGATGTACTCGGCCGTGACCGGGGAACTCCTCGATGCCGAGGAGGCGAACGCTGAGTACTGGTATCGAAACCTGCGCGAGACCGTGCGGTTCGAGCAGGTCACACACACTCTGGTGGCATCCGGCCATGAGGTGTTCGTCGAGGTCAGCCCGCACCCGGTGCTGATCAACGGCATCGAGGAGACGCTGAAGGACCACGAGACCGGGATCGTGGCCACCGGCACTCTGCGGCGTGACAAGGGCGACCGGGCCACGCTGTTGACCGCGCTGGCAGAGCTGTTCGTGACAGGGGTCGCTGTGGACTGGCCGACCACATTCGAAGGCGGCCGACCGGTGGACCTGCCGACGTACGCCTTCCATCGGCAGCGCTACTGGCTGGACGCGCCCGCACCGTCCGACGACCCCTCGGCACGGGGCGGCGGAACCATGGACGACCAGTTCTGGGCCGCAGTGGAACGTGAGGACTTCGAAAGCCTCGCGTCCACCCTCGCCGCAGCGGATGCGGGAGGCGAGGCGGAGATCCAGTCCTCGCTCACCGCCCTGCTGCCCGTGCTGTCCGCGTGGCGCAGGCAGCGCAGCGAGCAGGACACCGTGGACTCGTGGCGCTACGGGATCGAGTGGACGCCGGTACCGGACGCCGGCTCCGCGCATCTCACCGGTACCTGGCTGTTGGTCGTCCCCGACGGCTTCGACGAGGACCGGCGGGTATTCGCCCTGGCGGCCGGTATCGAGCGTCGAGGTGCGAGCGCCGTCCCGATCGTCCTCCCCTCCCGCGGGTCCGTGGAAGAGCCCTCCGAGCAGACCACGGATCTCGCGGACCACCTCCGGTCGGTGCTCGACGCGTACCCCGACGTGAGTGGGGTCCTGTCGGTGACCGCCTGGGACGAACGTCCGCATCCGACTTCCTCGGTGGTACCGCGGGGCTACGCCGACAACCTGGCGCTGATCCAGGCCCTCGACGTGGCGGGTGCCGACGCCCGACTGTGGTGCGTGACCAGCGGCGCGGTCACGACAGGAGCTCATGACGCCCCGGTCGTTCCGGCACAGGCGCTGGTGTGGGGTCTGGGGCGGGTGGCCGCCCAAGAGCTTCCTGACCGCTGGGGCGGGCTCATCGACGTTCCGGCGGATCCCGACGAGCGGACGATGACCCGGCTGTGCGGCCTGCTGGCCGGCGAGTCCGGCGAGGACCAGATCGCTGTCCGCGCCACCGGTCTGCTCGCCCGACGGCTGGCGCGCACGCCCGCCCCCACCAGCGGCACCGACGAGTGGACCCCCACCGGCACCGCACTGATCACCGGTGGCACCGGCGCCATAGGAGGCCACGTCGCACGTTGGCTGGCCGCGCGCGGCGCAGAGCACCTGATGCTGCTGAGCAGGCGGGGGCCGGAGGCGGAAGGAGCCGAAGAGCTACGGGCCGACCTGGTCGAGGCAGGCGCGCGGGTCAGCATCGTCGCCTGCGACGCCGGAGACAGGGACGCTCTTGCGGCGGCGCTGGCCGACGTACCGGACGAGTTTCCGCTGACCGCGGTCTTCCACACCGCCGCGGTACTGGACGACGGACGCCTGGACACGCTCACGGTGCCCCGCGCGGATGCGGCTCTACGCGCCAAGGCCGGCGCCGCGTGGAACCTGCACGAGTTGACCGAGCATCTGGACCTGTCGGCGTTCGTCCTGTTCTCCTCCACCGCGGGCACGTTCGGTGCCGCGGGGCAGGGGAACTACGCACCCGGGAACGCGTTCCTCGACGCCCTCGCGTGGCACCGCCGGGCGCGCAAGCAGGCTGCCACCTCCATCGCATGGGGGGCCTGGGCCCAGGGGGGCATGGCGGAGAAGGAAGCCGTCGTCGAGCTGCGCCGCAGGCACGGCGTCCCGGCCATGTCTCCGCAACTCGCGACGCTGGCGCTGCGCAGGGCGCTCGACGCGGACGACACCGTCGTGGTCCTCGCCGACATCGACTGGGACCGCTTCTATCTCGCTTACACCGCTGCCCGGCCCAGTCCACTGCTGCACGGCCTGGACGAGATCCGGCATCTCCAGCAGCGTGCGGTCACCGACGGCCGGTCCGGAACAGTTGCTGCGGGCCCGACCCTGGCCGAACGGCTCACGGGCCTCAGCCGCCCGGAACAGGAACGGCTGCTGCGCGATACCGTCCGCACCCACGCCGCCGTAGTGCTCGGACACGACGGTCCCGACGCGGTACCCGTCAAGCGTCCGTTCTGGGAGCTCGGCCTGGACTCGGTCACCGCCGTGCAACTGCGCAATCGGCTCGGCGGTGTCGCGGGACGCAAGCTGCCGGCCGGACTGGTCTTCGACTACCCGACCGTCACCGGTCTTGTCGAGTACCTGCGCGGCGAACTGTGCCGCGACGCAACCGAAACCAACCCACTCATGTCCGACCTGGACCGGCTGGACAACGCCTTGGCCGCCTTGCCCGACGACGACCCCACACGGAGTGAAGTGGCGGAGCGACTGGCGAAGTTGCTGCGCAGGGTGAGCCCGGTGGCGGTCGTGATGCAGGCACCCGCACGGGATCTGGACCTGGACACGGCCTCACACGACGAGGTGTTCGCGCTCATCGACGAGGAACTGGGAGAGGCCTGACCCTCGGCGCCCCGGCACGTCTCCTCCGACCGCAGTACGACACGAACGGACCAGGTGAGAACTCATGGCGAACGACGACAAGCTCTTCGGCTATCTCAAGCGTGTCACCGCCGAGCTGAAGGAGACTCGCGCACGCCTGCGGGCCGCGGAATCGGCAGCCGACGAGCCTGTGGCGATCGTCGGGATGAGCTGCCGGTACCCCGGGGGTGTGTCGTCGCCCGAGGACCTGTGGCAACTGGTGTCCGGCGGGGTGGACGCGATCTCCGAGGTGCCGTCCGACCGCGGCTGGGACCTGAGTGGTCTGTTCGACGCGGACGGGGAGGAGCGGGCCGGCACCTCGTATGTGAACAGGGGCGGCTTCCTCTACGACGCCGCGGACTTCGACGCCGGATTCTTCGGGATCTCGCCGCGTGAGGCGTTGGCGATGGATCCGCAGCAGCGGTTGCTGCTGGAGACGTCCTGGGAGCTCTTCGAGCGCGCCGGCATCGATCCGTCATCGGTCCGCGGAAGCCACACGGGCGTCTTCGTGGGATCCAGCTTCCACGGCTACGGCGGCGACTCGAACGCTGCCCCCGACGAGGTCAAGGGCTATCTGCTCACCGGTCGTGCGGACAGCGTGATCTCCGGCCGGATCGCCTACACCATGGGACTCGAGGGCCCGGCGATCACGGTGGACACAGCGTGCTCGTCGTCACTGGTGGCCCTGCATCTGGCAGTGAACTCACTTCAGCGGCACGAGAGCTCCCTCGCCATCGCCGGTGGCGTGATGGTCATGGCCACCCCCGAGGTGTTTGTCGAGTTCAGCCGGCAGCAGGGCCTGTCCCGCGACGGCCGCTGCCGGTCCTTCGCGGGCAGCGCCGACGGCACCGGACTCTCCGAGGGCGTCGGGATGTTGTTGGTGGAGCGGTTGTCGGATGCGGTGCGTAACGGGCATCAGGTGTTGGCTGTGGTGCGGGGTTCGGCGGTGAATCAGGACGGTGCGTCGAACGGGCTGAC
>NZ_JBEXYB010000076.1:0-9223 GCF_040630715.1 Streptomyces sp. NPDC005752
CGATGACCAGAGGTCGATCACTCGGGAAGGTACGCCCTCCGCGTTCCGCGAGGCATCCCTCCCGAGGCCGATCCACAGGTCTTGAGCATTGCTCGATCAAGGGATGGAAGCAGTCAGAAGGTCCAGGCCTCGGGACTGTGCGATGCGGCGGAACCCGCAGCGGATCTTAACCATGGCGCCGCCTCACTGGGACGGCTTCGGGCTGTGCCGTACCGCCCGACACCGGCGTCCTGACAGTCTTTGCGCGTGGCGTCGTGTTCCCCGGCGTCACAAGGGTGAGTATGTGCGGACCCAGCCCTCTTCCCGCACCGAGGCGATGCGATGCCCGACCGTGCAGACCACGCCCGCCGAAGGGACGTCGCACCGATCCTGCGGCACCGGCCTGCGGAGCAGTCGCTGTTCAGCGGCATCTACGGCTTGGTGCTGGCCAGCGCTCTGGTGGCCGCGCTGGACGCGACGAGCGAGAAAGCCGATCCCGGCCCGGACGCACTGTGGGTACTGCTCACCGCACTGGCGGCGGGTGCCGCCCATGGGTACGCGCACGTCATCGCCCAGCGTGCGTCCGCCGATGGGGCAGCCCCCATGGGCAGACTGCGGCTGGTTCTCGCCGAGTGGCCACTGGTCGCCGCCGTGCTGCCCACGGTGGCGATACTGCTTGCCGCAGTAGCCGGGTGGTGGACAGAAGCTACGGCTGTGGACGTGGCCTTGCTGTTCAACACCGCCGCTCTGTTCGGCTGGGGCACCTGGGCCGCCCGCACCGCCGGCCATGGATGGCCGTCCTCGCTCCGGGCGGGGGGCCTGGACATGCTGATCGGCCTGGTGATCATTATCGCGGATACTCTGATCGAGTAGCCAGGCCGTCGGGTGAGGTGTCTGCGAGCAGGCCTCAGCTGCTCGGAGAGCCGAACAGGCCACTTCCAGTAACCAGTTGCGAAGCGATCCAGGAAAATGCGCGCGGTGCTTCGCGAAGGCTAGACGGGAGTGCAGCAACGGGCCGGCCGCTCTCCGGATAGGCCACCGATCTGCGCACCGTACTGGAACAGCCTCGCTCCCAGCCGGCCGGCAAGCAGCCCGCGGCCGCGAGACGAGCAAGAAACACAGCGAGCTGCTTCAGCAGGCCGCCCATGTCTCCGCCGCGGACCTGTTGTTTCACCTTGACGTCTGAGACGTGCATCACCGCCCAGGCCGTACAGCCCCCGTACTCCCGGGTGCTGATCAGCCCGCACCCAGACGGGAAGGCCTTGCCGTTGCTGCACTGCCCTGAGGTTCGGCGCGGATCATCCTGGTGTAGGCGTGGGAGTCCGCACCGCCGAACACTCACACCCCGGCCGTTCCCGCTATGCCGACTGCCGTCGTGCTGGACGTGCCTTCCTGGCGGTGGCACCGGCCGGAAGTGGGACGGACAGAACATCGAGGTGGCTGCTGACCAAGCTTTTGTCAGGTCATGTTCCACCTGGCCGGAGCCACAGAGAACGGACCCCGGCAGCCGGACGGTACAACGGGAAGCCAGGGGGCGTCAGTCACTGGCAGAGCCACGACCACCGGAACCCGTTACGAGTATCAATGTCAGTGGCGGTGCATAGAGTGCTGCCCTGTAGATCACACGGTGTGAGCAAGGGGTGTGCACGTGAGTGGCGGGATTCAGTGGCTGGTTGATCTCGACAACTGGATGTCCAGCGTCGTCTTCGCTCGCGGGATATCCGCGCGTGAACTCGCGCTGCGCATGGGAGGCGATGAAGAGGCGGTAACGGCCCCGATCACCGACGCGGAAGTATGGGAGCTCGGGATCACGCTATACCGGCCTGGTGAGGACGCTGATGGTGTCGTTCGGGTGGGCCGGCATGGAGATTGGTCCTTTGCTGTGGAGTACGGCGATTCGACCGGCCACGACCGCCTTGAAGAGATCTCGCGCCACGGCGTCGAAGCCATCCACTACGTTCCGATCCAGGAACACCCCCCTGCCACCTTCTTCTACGCACGGGATGGTGTGTTTCGATGCGGCTTCGGATTGCACGAGGAACATGTGCGCTACGGCGAGGAGCCCGATCACCTCCTCCCCGACCTCGTCGCCGGGCAGATACTGGACCCCGACGGGGCGACTATCCTCGCTCTTGAGGGCGAACCCTTCAGGGACATCTACAGGCGCACTCTGGGTGTTCTCGAACGGCGGTTCGACCTTTCGCTCTGCCCGAGCTACCTGCAGGAAGCACGACTTCCGGCGTATGCGGTTCGCGGCAATCCCACCATGCGCCTCTGACCGCTCCTGGAACCAGCCGAGCTCACCCGGAAAGCACACCGGGCACGGGCGCCCAGGAGCCGGCCGGGCTGTCCGCCGGACTGATGCCGGCGTCCACGACGGTGAGGCCCTGGTCGCCGCGGATCGCGTACGCGCGGAACTGAAGCCGCCAGCGGCCCTCTGCGTCGACCGCGCCCGGGTCGTAGCGATCAGCCTCGGCCCACTGTGCGGCCGTGGCCCCGGGGAAGGCCTCGGCCCGCGGGGAGAAGAACGGGCCCTCGCCGTCGGCTAGGGCGATGATCTCGGTCGAGCCGATCCAGAGGTGAGGAAGGCTGAGGGACATGAGCGCGATCCTGCCATGCCTCCTACACGGGCGGTGACTCACGTTATGCCGTGATGATCTCTATGGGGGGACGAGGACGACCTCGCCCTTGATCCCCTCCCCCAGGAGCCGATATTCCGGGCAGCGTGGCACTCGGCCCTTCGAGGGCCCCCTCCTCGTCACCGAAACCACTGACCGATGGCTGTTCGCGATGAGGCAGAGGTGGACGGTGCGCAACGACAACCGCGACCTGCCTGCGCCCACGACTACGTTTTCCTCCCTGGCTGCAGGGCCCGCGAGTTGATGTCGTGGCTGGGTGCAGCGGCTTGGCTCGTGGTGCCCCAGGTGAGTCGACAGGGACAGGATCCTCACCTGGACGTTGTCGCCAGTGCGATACCACTGCAGCTGGGTGCGGATCGCGAGGGTCTGTCTGAGCTCGTGCAGCCGCGGCGGGTGGGATACGTCGGTGCCGACCCGGGCGGGATCGGCCCACTGACGGAACGTCGGGGGCAAGGGGGTAGATCAGGCGCCGTGCGTTACGGGAAAAGAAGTAGGCGGGATCCTTCGGCCTGCGGCACCACGTCACTCGCAGGCGTCGGACCCATGTAGTGCGTTCACGGAGCTGGGCTCCAACGGGATCAGCGCCGGGACTTGCCGAACCTGGCTTCGCGGATCCCCTGCCTTCGGTCTCGTCCGGACAGGCGTGGCTTCGCCTGTCCGGATCTGACATTCTTCCCGGTCAGGACACTAGGGAGCCCAGGGCCGGAGCATGTCCTTCATCGCATCCGTCATCGCGAGTTGCAGCAGGGGACCATAGGTGATCCGGCCGACGCCGAGGCGTCGGAAGCGCTCAAGATCGTGCTTGACGGGATGGGCCGTGGAGTTCACGGGAATGCCGACGGCGCCGGTCACCGCCTCCAGGAGATCGTCGTTGTCCTGGATACGCACCGGGTAGACGCTGTCGGCACCGGCCTGCTCCAGGGCCCGCAGCCGCTCGATCGCCTCGTCGAGAACGCCTGAGGCGTTCTCCGCGTGCAGGAAAAGGTCGGTGCGCCCGTTGACCCAGACCGGGATCCCCGCCTCCTCAGCCGCCGCGCGCAGGCCGGCGATGTAGCGCGCGTGCTCCTGCGTGCTGCGCAGGCGTCCGCCCTCCGAGTGGACGGTGTCCTCGATGTTGAGACCGACGCCACCGATTTCGGTAAGTCCCGTGATGAGATCTGCGGGCTCCTGGCCGTACCCGGCCTCCAGGTCCACGGACACGGGAACGTCGACCGCCGCGACGATCGGCCTGACGGCGGCGAGTACCTCCTCGAAGGTCTGCCCCTCGTGGTCGTCGGCCCCCCGCGATTCTGCGAGCGGATGACTGCCCACCGTCAGGGCAGGAAACCCGGCGCCGGCTGCCGCACGCGCGGACCAGACGTCCCAGACGGTCGGCAGCACGAGCGGCTTGTAATCGACGTGCAGTTGCTTGAGGCGTTGAGCGCGCTCAACGGTGGTGCGAAGGTCCATGTCGAGGACGCTACCCCCGAATCGCCAGCGACAACGTGCCGGCGAGGCTGACGGAAGTGTGCGGCCCAGATTTTGCCGGGCCGGGGGTGCAGACCATCATCGTCCACGCCGCCGGCGGTGGTGGGGCATTCCACCTCGACGCTCCGATCCCCCGCATCGCTGCATCGCAGGGGCCTGCACGCTGCACAGAGACGGCCTCGGGTGCAAGTCTCGCGAAGAAGACCGTCATCGGGTCGGCCCATCCTGGACAACGGCCTGCCCGGCTCTCCAGACGCTGCCGGGCCGACGTCAGGACGGCTGCGGACTGCCGTGCCGAGGTGCGGCAGATCGGGGTGCTCGGGGATGCATCCCTCCCGTGCCGGGACCGGGCGAGGCAAAGTTGGCCGGATCCGGCTGACAGCCGTAGGGGGATTTCCCACGATCGCTGTGAGGCGTGTTGCACTTCCGCCAAGCGGAAGCCGAAACATCTGGTTCGTCCGCAGAATGGAGGTGTCCGCGCCGGGCCGGCCCGCGGCGTCGTAGTTGTCAATGACTCGATCGACCCACTCCCCCGGCCTCGGAGCCCGACCGCCGTTTCACACAGGTACCACCCACACGGGAACACGGCGGCGGGGAGTCGGTGCCGAACCTCTCCTCGACCGTGTGCCTGCCCGTGCCGGCTCACAGGGCGGGCGGGCGGCGAATCTGCACGGTGGCGCAGGTGTACGTAGTGTCTTCGAGCAAGGTCGGAGTGACGGCGACGCCAGTCAGGTGCTCTGCCAGGGCGAACGCAGCCGGCGACGACAGATCGGGCTCCGGAGCGTCCTCGTCGAAGGGGAAGCCGATACTCTGCATGACGTCGACGAGTTCCTCAGAGGCGGTGCCCCATCGGTCCTCCGGAAACATGGGGTCGAAGGACAGCCGCCGGACCTGGTCCTCTGCCCAGAGGAATATACCGACAGCGTTGATGTTCACGAAGTGGGACACCCAGGTCGCCCCGGCGGAGGCCGGCAGCCCTCGCTCTTCGGTGACCCCGAGGTAGCCGTTGGGCTCGATCAGCAACGTCCAGGCGCCATGGCCCGTCAGCGCGACCAGTTGGCTGTCGCCCCCCTCCAGGTCGTACTGGGCGAAAGCCGCGTCGACGACTGCCGCTATGCCGCGCAAGGGCGTCTCTTCCCGCCCGTCGAGCCGGGACACCACCTCAGCCGGTGTCAGACCTCGCACCAGGGTGAAGCAGTACGCCTCGGCGATGTCGGGAAAGTCGTTCTCGAACCATGCATAGTCCACTGCGGTCTTCGGCATGCCGCCCATTCTGGCTCGCATGACTGACAGTGGAGAGACCCGGAGGTCGTCGAAGCGGTCGGATGCGGTGTCGGCCGGTTCGGGAAGCGCTCTTTCTCACCGTCTGGGAATCGTCATCAAAGAGGCTGGTCCGAACGGGCATGCGTGGACTCCTCGGGATGACAGAGCAGAAGAACTGCACAGGTGCATGAAGTCGACAAGTGGCGGATCGGCATCGTGTGGTCGACGGCGCGCGGTCTCCGAAACGCCGGGTTGGAGAGGGTGCGTGCCACTCAGTTGGCGCGGCTAACGGAGGGTGCCGAACTGGAGCGTGGCGGCACCCTCCGGGGCGCCGCCGGGCGTGAGAAGCCCCCGGTGGGACCGGTGAACGCGGCCCGGGTTCGACCGCTCCGCTGCTGAAAAGTGAGTTGCGTAGTGCGGGGATGTCGACGGGCTCGGCAGCAACCTCCTTTGCAGCCGGCCAACCCGATGCCGACCGGACAGCAGCAGCCGCCTGGTCACTCACGGCCCGCAGCACGCCCCGCAGACACGCCCTACTACCAGGCAACCAGCGCTCCACACTTCTGACGCCCCCGGTGTTGCCTGCACGCCCACCAAGAAGATCATCACGGACGGTGGTTCGGTGTGGCGCTGTCGCCCTGCCACACAGGCCGACAGCCGCTGCACTCAGTGGTGCACACCCCCGAGGAGCCCAGCAACACCCGGCCGCCACGCCTGTTCACGCCTGCTCTCTCTGCACTGCGGCCAGGCTCGCCTCGATGGCCTCCTCGTCCGACATTCCGCTCCGCTTCAGGTCGCGCGAGCGCCACGGATCGTCGTTGCTCGTCCAGGTGCGGTTGATTGTCTCCTGCAGTCGGGACAAATAGGCCTCACCCTCACGTCGGTACTGTTGCACCTCGGCAGCCTGCAGACGGATCAGCCTCGACCCCTCCACGGCGCTGTACCAGCAGCGCGCGTTCATGAAGAGGTCCTTGCCCTTGGCGAACAGGATCCAGGTGTTGCCGTCGGTCGCGATACGTTCCGGGCGCTGCGCTTCCCGCTCGATCCGGGCAGCGTCACCCCAGCGCTCCACCGGCGGGACCTGCTCCGGGCTTCGGCGATACGTGTCGTTGAGCGAGACGTACTCGTAGGTGGCGTCCGCGTCGCGGTGCAGCCCGAAGATGAGGTGCCGGTGGCAGATCGTGCATCCCAGCTGTGCCTCCACGTGTTCCATCAGACCGGAGTCGTGCAGGCGGAGCATGTCGTCCAGCGCCACCCAGTTGTGCGCCTGGCGGAGACGGCCGGCGGCGACCCCGTCGTGCAGCGCTGCGATCGTTGCGTCCACGTCCACGCCACCGGACGGCGACGTCGTCCTGATCAACATGCCCGCGCAGCCGGGGCAACGCTCGTCGGCAGGATCCGTCTTGGCGTACGTGTCCTCCGCTGTCACCTGGATGAGCTTCAGATGATTCGGCGCGTCCTTCTTGGCCCACGCGTCGTAGAAGAATTTCACGAACCCACTTCCGACGAGGTGGGTCGCGTTCAGGCCCGCGCGTCCGACGATCGGTTCACCGAGCGCCTCCTCGACCTGACCTCTCGAGGCGTCCCGGCTCAGCCCGGGGATCAGGTCACTGAGCCCCGTGAAGCCGTGGGGCGCGGCCTCGGTTGGCTGGATGTGGAAGAAGATCGCCGTCACCGCCCCGTCCCGGAGCATGATCTCGCCACCGGAGCCGAACGTCAGATACCGGTCGCGGTGCGCGGGTGCACCAACCTCGAACTCGCTGGTCACCGGGTTCGAGCCGAGCAGATCGATGGCACGCTGCACGACGTCGTCGGGCTCTGCCATCAGGAGAGCGTCGTTGAAAGGCTCGAAGCCCTGCCGCACCACGGTTGCCCGGGCTGCTGCCCCGCGTTCCCTCTCCTGCGCACGCCGGGCGCGTTCCGCATCGCTGATGATCAACGACTCGACGCCGAACCACAGCCGCTTCTCGAACGCCTCACGGCCCCGAGAACGCGTCAGATCGGCCTTACACAGCAACGCCAGCGAATCCCGAAGACCGCCCAGAAAACGCTTGTTCATCGTGGTCAAGTACTGCTCGACCTCGGAATCGGCGCCACCGAGGATCGTGTCGATCACCCGCCTGCATTCTGCAGGCGGACGCGCAGGGGCGGTATCGGGGTGGAAAACAGCAAGTTCACCGAAGAGCACGGCGAAGACGGCCCAACGCCGAAGTGCGCTGCGCTCTGCAGCGGCGACGTGTTGGGCGGTCACCTCGAGGCAGAAACGATCATGCCGTCCGTCCCGGGCGACCCACACATTCAACGTCCCGTGACCGTCGGTACGGACGTCGATGAACGGCTCGTCCTCACCTGGGTCGGGCAGCAGCCAAAGCCGCCGTACGCCGCTGCCGGGCTCCTGGACCTGTGAGCCTCGCTTCCTACTCATAACTCCTCCTCGTACGTTTCACCGCGCTGATCCCTCTTCCTCGCGGGTCCGGCCCCGCTGCATCTCCGGCCGCTCGACCATCCGTGCCGCCGTCCGGAAGGTCGCCGCTACGCTCGACACCGTGCTGGCGCCACCCGATACGGTTCGACGGGAACCTCAGTTGTTCCTCGCCGATGACCACCGGAAAGCGGTCGAGTCCGGTTTCGCGACGTGGCCTCTTGGTCGGGAAGGTTGAGTGCCGAATTCACAAGACGATCGACTGGTACGCCAAGGCGTGGTCGACCACTTCCTCTGCCGACAACTCCCGCTCGGGCGGCCAGAAGACGAGGTCTCTGATGTGACCGGATGGGCAGGCCAGAGCCCTGTCGAGCATATCCAGCCATTCGTTCACCTCGTCTTCGGAGGCGTAGTCCGCCTCCATGATCCGCTGCACACGCTCGATCGCTTCCGCCCGACTCAACTCCACCGCACGCAACAGGCTTCCTCCATCTGCGCACCCTACTAACAGGTCGTTTCACCATGAGGTCCGTGAGGAAAGGGATGCTCGGCTTCGTCCGTAGGATCACTCCATGCCTGCTGACGAACGCGTAACCCAGTCCACGTGCTCCGGTCGTATCCAGCCGATATCAGCTCCTCAGCCGATGCCGGAGCTGCCTCAGCGGATCTGGGCGGATGAAGACTGGAAGCGGATCCAGCTCGGCTACGCGTACAGCGGAACCCGAACGGATGGATACGTCCCGACCAAGGGATTCGTGGCTCACCCGAAGACGTTCCTCCACCCGGAGTTCCGTCCGCAGGTCCCCCTGCCGACCTTGGACAAGGTGAACTGTGATGAGGTGCCGTTCGCCTCGACATATGAGTCCGTCGGTCTGCCCGCTTCTGCGGGCGGGGTGAACCCCGCCGGCACGGCCGGAGGTGGCGAGTGCATCCAGACCGTGGCGGCGAAGGCCGACGACGGCGCTGAACACCTCCTGGACGACACCCGCTACGACGCGCCGACGTTCAGCGAGAAGTGCGGCCGTTCCTCGATGTCGGGGTTCGTCAACCAAGGCGCGATGAGCAAGTACGGCAACGAGTTCCTGCCGCAGATGCGGATCATCGACGGCGATGAGTACGCCGTCGATGCCGGTCAGCTGTGGTTCAGGGGTTGCGACATCGGTGGGCTGAACCTCATCTGCGAGATGAAGAAGCCGTAGCCGCCGCATGCTTGTGAGGGGATCCGTCAGCCAGGCGGACCCCCGAGCGGGGTGTGTCAGTGGACGGGCCGCCAGTGCTCGAGCGCATCGTCCAAAGAAGGGCTGCCGGGGTCATCCCAGACCAGGCAGCCCCACACCAGGCCGGGCACCTCTGGACCCATTGAGCTGAACCGGGTTTCGTAGCGGCCCTGAAGCCGGGCATGATTGATCCGGCAGATGGGAAGCACAGGTCTGATGCCTGCACCCCGGAAGTA
>NZ_JBEXYB010000077.1:0-8766 GCF_040630715.1 Streptomyces sp. NPDC005752
TCTCCCCCCCCCCCCCGCTCACCTTATCCCCTATTTGGGGGCCTCCCAAACCTTCTCAACCCCAACATATTCCCCCGCCCCGGGCGCGCGGCCCCCCCCCGGGGCCCCCCCCCGACGGAGACCCCAGCACAGCAGAGGACAGCACTGCACGAAGGGGAAGCCATGACAGCGACGACCAACGGAAGCCCCGGGGCCGCGAACCTCCGCGCAGCCCCGGCAGGCGATCCGTCCGAACCGACCATCGCCGCGGACGACATTCTCGCCGTCGCGCGGCAGGCCGCGGAACGCTCGGTGGAGCACCTTCTCGGCAGGCAGGACGAGCAGGGCTGGTGGAAGGGCGACCTCGCCACCAACGTCACCATGGACGCCGAAGACCTGCTGCTCCGTCAGTTCCTGGGCATTCAGGACCCGGACACCGTCACGGCCGCGGCCCGCTTCATCCGGGGCGAGCAACTCGGCGACGGCACCTGGAACACCTTCTACGAGGGACCGCCCGACCTCTCCGCCACCATCGAGGCGTACGTCGCGCTGCGACTGGCGGGGGACCGGCCCGACGACCCCCATATGATCCGCGCGGCCGGATGGGTCAGGGAACAGGGCGGTATCGCGGAGTCCCGGGTCTTCACCCGGATCTGGCTCGCTCTCTTCGGCTGGTGGAAGTGGGACGATCTGCCGGAGCTCCCGCCCGAGCTGATGTTCTTCCCGAAGTGGGTCCCTCTCAACATCTACGACTTCGGCTGCTGGGCCCGCCAGACCATCGTGCCGCTCACCATCGTGTCCGCGATGCGGCCGGTACGTCCGGCGCCCTTCCCCCTGGACGAACTGCACACCGACCCGGCAAACCCCGCACCGTCCAGATCCATCGCGCCCGCGGCCAGTTGGGACGGCGTATTCCAGCGGCTCGACAAGGCGTTGCACCTCTACCACAGGGTTGCCCCGCGCAAGCTGCGGCGCATCGCCATGAACACCGCCGCCCGCTGGATCATCGAACGGCAGGAGAACGACGGCTGCTGGGGAGGCATCCAGCCCCCCGCGGTGTACTCCGTCATCGCTCTTCACCTGCTCGGATACGATCTCGACCACCCGGTCATGCGGGCGGGACTCGAATCGCTCGACCGGTTCACCGTGTGGCGTGAGGACGGCGCCCGCATGGTCGAGGCCTGCCAGTCCCCGGTCTGGGACACCTGCCTCGCCACCATCGCCCTCGCCGACGCGGGAGTGAGCCCCGACCATCCGGCGCTGGTGAGAGCGGCCGACTGGATGCTGGGCGAGGAGATCGTGCGTCCCGGCGACTGGGCCGTGCGCAAACCCCGACTGGCGCCCGGCGGATGGGCGTTCGAATTCCACAACAGCAACTACCCGGACATCGACGACACCGCCGAAGTCGTCCTGGCGCTGCGCCGTGTCCGGCACCCCGATCCGGCCCGCCTCGAGGCGGCCATCGAGCGGGGAGTGCTCTGGAACCTCGGCATGCAGTCGCGCAACGGAGCCTGGGGAGCCTTCGACGCGGACAACACCAGTCCGCTGCCCAACCGGCTGCCGTTCTGCGACTTCGGTGAGGTCATCGACCCGCCGTCGGCGGACGTCACGGGACACGTCGTGGAGATGCTCGCCGTCGAAGGGCGGGCACAGCACCCCAGTACCCGCCGGGGCATCGAGTGGCTGCTCGCCGAACAGGAGGCGAGCGGCGCCTGGTTCGGCCGGTGGGGAGTCAACTACATCTACGGGACAGGCTCCGTGGTGCCTGCACTCATCGCGGCCGGCGTGCCGTCCGCACACCCAGCGGTGCAACGGGCCGTCGAATGGCTGAAGTCCGTCCAGAACGACGACGGAGGCTGGGGCGAGGACCTGCGCTCCTACCGTGAGGAGAAATGGATCGGCCACGGCAGCTCGACCGCGTCCCAGACCGCGTGGGCGCTCCTCGCGCTCCTGGCCGCGGGTGAGCAGGGGAGCAGGTCCGTCGAGCGTGGAGTCGCCTGGCTGGCGGAGACCCAGCAGGCCGACGGTTCCTGGGACGAGCCGCACTTCACCGGAACCGGATTCCCCTGGGACTTCTCCATCAACTACCACCTGTACCGGCAGGTCTTCCCCCTCACCGCCCTCGGCCGCTACGTGTACGGAGACCCCTTCGCCACAGCTGCCGGTATCGGTGCGGGCAAGGGGGCCTGAACCGATGGGTGGTGCACAGGAGCCGCCCGCCACGCCGCTGCTGATCGCCTGCGCGCTCGGCATCGAGCGGTTCGCGCTGCGTACCGGCAGGACGGGCGGCGTACGGGGCCCGGGCCCCGTGAGCATCATCAGGTCCGGGATGGGCCCCAGGGCGGCGGAGAACGCCGTCCGGACCGCGCTGGGACGGCACGGGGCCGGAGGCACCGCGGTCATGGCCTCCGGCTTCTGCGCGGGACTGGAACCCGGCATGCATCCGGGAGACCTCGTGGTGGCCGAGGAGACCCGCGACGCCGGCGGCACCACGGCGTGCACCGGTACCGGCCTGCTGGTCGACGCACTGCTCAGGACGGTGCCCGGACGTACGGTCCACACCGGCCCGCTGGCCGGCTCCGGACACGTCGTCCGGGGGCCGGCGCGGGCCGGGCTCCGGGCCACCGGCGCCATCGCGGTGGACATGGAGTCCGCTGCCACACTCCGCACCGCCGTGCGGACGGGGGCCCGTCCTGTTGCGGCCGTACGGGTGGTCGTGGACGCTCCAGAGCATGAGCTCGTCCGTATCGGCACGGTACGCGGTGGAATATCGGCATTCCGCGTACTTCGTGCCGTACTTCCGGCTTTTCATGAATGGCACCGTTCTTTGCTGCTCCCCAGGAGGTGAGCCCAGATGGCCATGCCGCTCCGCCAGACCATCAAGGTCGCGACGTATCTCTTCGAACAGAAGCTCCGCAAGAGGGACAAGTTCCCGTTGATCGTCGAGCTGGAACCCTTGTTCGCCTGCAACCTGGCGTGCGAGGGCTGCGGGAAGATCCAGCATCCGGCCGGAGTGCTCAAGCAGCGCATGCCGGTCGCGCAGGCGGTCGGGGCGGTGCTCGAGTCAGGCGCCCCGATGGTCTCCATCGCCGGCGGCGAGCCACTGATGCACCCGCAGATCGACGAAATCGTCCGCCAGTTGGTGGCCAAGAGGAAGTACGTCTTCCTCTGCACCAACGCCATGCTGATGCGCAAGAAGCTCGAGAAGTTCACCCCGTCGCCCTACTTCGCCTTCGCGGTGCACATCGACGGACTGCGTGAGCGGCACGACGAGTCGGTCGCCAAGGAAGGCGTGTTCGACGAAGCGGTGGAGGCGATGAAGGAGGCCAAACGGCGCGGCTTCCGTGTCACGACCAACTCCACCTTCTTCAACACCGACACCCCGCAGACCGTCATCGAGGTCCTCAACTTCCTCAACGACGAACTGAAGGTGGACGAGATGATGATCTCGCCCGCCTACGCCTACGAGAAGGCGCCCGACCAGGAACACTTCCTGGGAGTGGAACAGACCCGTGACCTCTTCAAGAAGTCCTTCGCGGGAGGCAACCGCGGGCGCTGGAGGCTGAACCACTCTCCGCTCTTCCTGGACTTCCTGGAGGGCAAGGCCGACTTCCCGTGCACCGCCTGGGCGATCCCCAACTACTCGCTCTTCGGATGGCAGCGGCCCTGCTACCTGATGAGCGACGGATACGTGCCCACCTACCGGGAGCTGATCGAGGACACGGACTGGGACAAGTACGGCCGGGGCAAGGACCCGCGCTGCGCCAACTGCATGGCGCACTGCGGCTACGAGCCCACCGCGGTGCTCGCCACCATGGGGTCGCTGAAGGAGTCCCTGCGAGCTGCACGGGAGACGGTCGGCGGTAACCGGTGACCTCGTCACCACGGGGCAGCCGGCCGCCCGGGGTCTCCCCGGACTGCCGGCCCGGCCCGGACGCCGCCACCGGCGGCGCGTCCGGGCCGGGCCGGCGCGCACGCGCCGTGGCGCCGGAGCGCCGCACGGCAGCGGCAGGGCGGAACGCGGCGAGGGAGGACGGGGCATGAAGGACGAACGGCCGGGCTTCGATCTGGCACGGCTCCTCGAAGAGCGAGGCACCGAACGCTACGAGCTGCACACCCGCCACCTCAACCACCAGCTGCCGCGGATGCTCCACACCCTCGGTTTCGACAAGGTCTACGAGCGGGCCGAGGGCGCGTACTTCTGGGACGCGGAGGGCAACGACTACCTCGACATGCTCGCCGGCTTCGGCGTGATGGGTCTCGGCAGGCACCACCCGGTCGTGCGCCAGGCGCTCCACGACGTCCTGGACGCCTCCCTGGCCGACCTCACCCGCTTCGACTGCCAGCCGCTGCCCGGTCTGCTGGCCGAGAGGCTGCTGGCGCACAGTCCACACCTGGACAGGGTGTTCTTCGGCAACAGCGGCACGGAGGCGGTCGAGGCGGCTCTGAAATTCGCCCGGTACGCCACCGGCAAGCCACGGATCCTCTACTGCGACCACGCCTTCCACGGGCTGACGACCGGCTCGCTCTCCGTCAACGGCGAGAGGGGGTTCCGGGATGGGTTCGCGCCCCTGCTGCCCGACACCGCGATCCCGCTCGGCGACCTCGACGCGCTGCGACGCGAGCTGGGGCGCGGTGACGTGGCCGGCCTGATCGTGGAGCCGATCCAGGGCAAGGGCGTCCACGCCTCACCGCCCGGCTTCCTGCGGGAGGCTCAGGATCTGCTGCACCGGCACAAGGCCGTGCTCATCGCCGACGAGGTGCAGACCGGGCTCGGCAGGACCGGAGACTTCTACGCGTACCAGCACGAGGAGGGAGTCGAACCCGATCTGCTGTGTGTCGCCAAGGCGCTCTCGGGGGGCTACGTTCCGGTCGGCGCCACGCTCGGCAAGGACTGGATCTTCAAGCGCGTCTACTCCTCCATGGACCGGGTCCTCGTCCACTCGGCCAGCTTCGGTTCCAACGCCCAGGCCATGGCGGCCGGGCTCGCCGTCCTCGCGGTGATGGAGCAGGAGGAGACCGTCGCGAACGCCCGCCGCACCGGTGATCTGCTGCGCGAGCGGCTCGCCGCGCTCGTCGGACGCTACGAACTGCTCCACGAGGTCCGCGGCCGGGGACTGATGATCGGCATCGAGTTCGGACGGCCCTCGTCCCTCGGACTCCGCAGCCGCTGGACGATGTTGCAGGCGGCCCGCAAAGGGCTGTTCGCGCAGATGGTGGTGGTGCCGCTGCTGCAGAGGCACCGGATCCTCACCCAGGTCTCCGGCGATCACCTGGAGGTGATCAAGCTGATCCCGCCGCTGGTCATCGGGGAGCCGGAGGTCGATCGCTTCGTCACCGCCTTCACCGCCGTCATGGACGACGCGCACAGCGGAAGCGGGCTGATGTGGGACTTCGGCAGAACTCTGGTGAAACAGGCCGTCGCCAACCGCTGACGGCGGAGACCGCCCGCTTTTGCCTCTGAGGTAATTAATTTGCCTCAGAGGGAAGAGGGTGGCTCAATGGATACATGAATCCCGCTGACGGAGGGGTGGCCGACGAACTCCCCGGCATCGGACCGCGCCTGCGTGACCTGCGTCGCAATCGCGGCCTCACCCTGGAGGCGGCAGCCGGCCGGGCGGAACTCTCCCCGGCTCACCTGTCCCGGCTCGAGACGGGCCGGAGGCAGCCCTCGCTGCCGATGCTGCTGGGCCTCGCCCGTGTCTACGGTACGACCGTCTCCGAGCTCCTGGGCGAGACACCCCCCGAACGTGACGCGATCGTGCGCGGAGGCCCGCTCGACGGCGCGCCCGGTGGCACCGCGGCGGGCGGCTGGCTCTACCGGCAGGCCGGCGGACCGGGCCGTGCGATGCAGGCGCTGCGCGTCCGGGTCCCGTACGGCACCGAGGGCGACCTCGTGCGTGTCCATCCCGGAGAGGAGTGGCTGTACGTGCTCGACGGGCGGCTGCGGGTCGTGCTGGGGGAGACCGTGCACGATCTCGATCCGGGTGACAGCGCGCACTTCGACTCGCTCACCCCGCACCGGATCGCGGCGCCGGACATCACCGGGGCGCGCCTGCTCTTCGTCCACACCCTGCTGCAGAGCCCCGTCGCCGAACTGTGCCCGGGCAGCGGGATCCACCGGCTCTGATCCCGCACGCCCCATACCCTGCGTACCCTTCGTCACCCCGGCCCGAGCGGTCGGGAGAGAGGACCGGCATGTCCGATTCGGAGTACTACGACCCGCTCACCCCGCGCAGGCCGAAGAGCGCGGACACGCAGGAGCGGCGGATGCCGCGCGGCGTCGTGATCCGGCTCTTCGCCTACCTGGTGGCCGGACATGTCATCGCGGCCTTCCTCTTCCTGCTCTTCACGGTGGCCGGCAAGGGCTGACCCCCGGCGTCACACGCCCTCGACGAGGCGCTCACGCAGTCTCGCGCGGGTCTCGTGGCTGATCCCCAGCCCTTCGAGGAGGTAGCGGTCGGTGTCGCCCCAGACCTCCTCGATCGTGGCGAAGGCGGCGTCGAGGTATTCGGCACGGGCCCCGAAGAGAGGATTGAGCAGCTCCATCACCTCGTCGGACATCCCCACCGGTGAGGTGTCGCTGCGCCGCACCTTGTAGCGCCGGTGCGCGTCGTTCGACTTGAGGTAGTCGGCCTCGATGGCCCCCCTCTCCACGCCCACCGCGAGCAGTGAGACCGCGATCGACAGGCCCGCCCGGTCCTTGCCCGCCGCGCAGTGCATCAGCGCCGGGACGCTGTCCTCGGCCAGCGCGTGCAGCACGCGGCTGTGCTCGGCGGTGCGGTCCCTGATGATCGAGCGGTACGACGCGACCATCCGCTCTGTTCCCTTGCCGTCGGCCAGGATCGAGCGCAGCTGCTGGATGTTCCCGTCGCGCACCAGCCGCCAGAACTCCGCGCCGTCGGCCGGGTCGGAGAGTGGAATGCTGACATTCCGGACTCCGGGCAGCTCCACGTCGAACCCGTCGAGCTTGTGATCGGCCGCGTTGCGGAAGTCGAAGACCGTGTGCAGGCCGAGCCCGGCCAGGAAGGCGGTGTCGGCCTCGGTGGCGTGGGCGAGGTGGCCGCTGCGATAGAGGCGCCCGTACCGCACGGAGCGGCCGTCCACCGTCGGAAGCCCGCCGACGTCGCGGAAGTTGCGGACACCGTTCAGATCGACGTCCGCCGGGTCGGGGCCGACCGGCGGGACCTCTGGCAGCTGCGTCACAAGGGCTCCTGGAGTGTCGGGCGTCGGCGCCGCTCGCCGACGGGGGCACGCTCGCGACGATACGACATGGCCCCATCGCGCAGTCGTCTCGGTCGCCGTGCCTGCGCCAGGCTCACGGGCGACGCCGGAGCATTGTCCGTATTGGTGCATTTAGCAGAACATGCCCCGCTTGTACGGGAGATGAGGTGAGGTGGGTGAGCGGGATCATATCCGTGACGGTGAGTGGTGAAGTGCCCGAGGGGTATTCCGGGCGCCGTGCGGAAAGCCAAGATCCGTAATCCACGGAGGGTGACGGGAATTCCGCGCCGAAATCGAAGCGTCGATTCCGGCGCGCAATCCGCGGCTTGTTCGCCGCGTCCCGGCTCGCTTACGGTCACGGTCAATCCGGACGGAACGCCTAATCCTGCCGCCGCCCGGAATCCGCACCGACTCACGTGTGGCAGGAGCGGGGGAACCAGGTAAGCCGCCGGCCGGAGGGATCCGGTACGGCTTGGGGTCAAGTCGCGCACCACGCGGCCGGGCATCTCCAGTCCGAACCCGACAGCTCACCTCGCAGGCGCCGGAGAGGAATTCCCCATGCCCGCAAAAGGCAAGCACCGTCGTACGAAGACCGGCCCGATCTCCCGAGGCGTCATCGCCGCGGGGACCGGCGGCGCCGTTCTCGCCCTTCCGCTGATCGGCGCCACCGGCGCCCACGCCGCCGAGCAGGCCGCGCCGGCCAAGTCCGTCGCCGCCCACAGCACCCCCGCCTCGGCGGGGAAGGGCTCCCCGAAGACCTACTCCGTGGTCGCCGGGGACTACCTGGCGAAGATCGCGGCCGACCAGAAGGTCAAGGGCGGCTGGCAGAAGCTGTACAAGGACAACCGTGACGTCGTCGGCGAGAACCCGAGCCTGATCCTCCCGGGCATGAAGCTGGCGCTCGGCGCCAAGGCGTCCGGCTCCGCGGAGAAGTCCGCCGAGGCCGCGCCCTCCAAGGCCGCCCCGTCGACGGCGAAGAAGGCCGCTCCCGCCGAGAAGGCGTCCGCCCCGGTGGAGGAGACGGCTGCGAAGACCGCCGACTCCGGCGCGTCGGCGAGCAACAGCTCCGGCTGGTCCGCCCCGGTCGAGAACGCCAACGTCACCACCCAGTACCGCGCCTCCGGTGCCAGCTGGTCCAGCGGCTACCACACCGGCTCCGACTTCCAGGCGGCCTCCGGTACCAGCGTCCGGTCCATCGGTCCGGGCACCGTGGTCTCCGCGGGCTGGAGCGGCTCGTACGGCAACGAGGTCGTCATCCAGCACAGCGACGGCATGTACTCCCAGTACGCGCACCTCTCCTCGCTCGAGGTGTCGGCCGGCCAGACCGTGACCGGCGGCCAGCAGCTCGGCCTCTCCGGCTCCACCGGCAACTCCACCGGCCCGCACCTCCACTTCGAGGTCCGCACCGGCCCGAGCTACGGCTCGGACGTCGACCCGATCGCCTACCTGCGTTCGCACGGCGTCTCCATCTGAGGCGCACGCCTGAGGGTGGAGTAGTGGGGCGGTGCGCTGCGGCGCACCGCGGGGCCGGCGAAGACAGCGATAGGCCCGGATGTCGTCATC
>NZ_JBEXYB010000078.1:0-7836 GCF_040630715.1 Streptomyces sp. NPDC005752
GTGCTGAGTAGTCTTGCCGCGGATCAGGTGTCTTCGGCGTTGTCGGTGGCGACGGTTCGTTCCGGGCAGGATGAGGTCTCGACGCTGACGCGGGCTCTGGCTCATCTGTATACCCGGGGCACGGCTGTGGTCTGGCCCACGCTGACGCCTACCGCCTTGGTGGACCTGCCCACGTACGCCTTCGACCGCCGGCGTTTCTGGCCGCGTCCTTCCGGGCCGGCCGGGGTCGAGGCGGCTGTGGGGTCGGTCGGTCTGCAGAGTACGGGTCATCCGCTGCTCGGTGCCCGGGTCGCGCTCGCGGACGCGGACGGGGACGGGCTCCTGCTGACCGGCAGGATCTCGCTCACCGAACAACCCTGGCTCGCCGACCACACCGTCATGGGACGGGTGCTCATGCCGGGCACCGCCCTGGTGGAACTCGCCCTCAAGGCGGGTGAGTACGCCGGGTACGGGCAGCTCAGCGAACTGGTTCTGCAGAGTCCTCTGGCCGTTCCCTCCGACGGGACGGCCGTGGACGTGCAGGTGACGGTCGGCGCGCCCGACGAGCAGGAACGGCGTCCGGTGAAGGTCTTCTCCCGCCCGTCAGGGAGTGACGACGAGCCGCACCACTGGACCTGTCACGCCGCCGGCGCACTGGCCGTCGACACCGCCGCCCCCGTTGCCGAGCCCACGCAGTGGCCGCCGATGGACGCCACGCCGGTGGACATCGACGGGCTGTACGAGCGTCTGACGGAATGGGGTTACGCGTACGGCCCGGTCTTCCAGGGCCTGCGCGCGGTGTGGCGGCGCGGTGACGAGGTGTTCGCCGAGGTCGAACTGCCCGAGCCGGGCGTGGCCGACGCCGGGCGGTTCGGGGTGCACCCCGCACTGATGGACGCGGCACTGCACTGCCAGGTCGCCATCGCTCTGGCCCAGGGATCCGGAGTGGAGCGCCGCCTGCCCTTCTCCTTCGGCGGTGTCCAGGTGCACGCCACCGGTGCCACGACCGCTCGGGTCCGGCTCTCCCCGGACAGCGCCGACGCGGTGTCGGTGGTGATGACCGACCCCGCGGGGCTGCCCGTACTGACCATCGACGCCATGACCTCGCGGGCCCTGGCGGCCACCGACATCACCACCGGGACGGCCTCCCGTACCGACTCGCTGTTCCAGCTCGGATGGACCCCCATGCCGGTGGGCGCCGACGACGAGCCACTGCTCGCCGTGGTCGGCGACGGCCCGCCGACGGAGGGCGCACTGTCCTTCGCGGACCTGTCCGAGTTGCGCAAGGCATCGACTGCCGGGGAGCCGGCTCCGGACGTGGTGATCCTGCGGGTTCCGACCGGTCGGGGCGAGGTGCCGACCGCGACCCGGGCCGCGGTCGGCGCGGTGCTGGAGGTGATCCAGGAGTGGCTGGCCGACGAGACGACGTCCGGCCGCCTGGCGGTCGTGACGACCAACGGAGTCTCCGCCTCGCCCGGGGACACGGTCGACGTGGTCCAGGCAGCCGTGCGGGGGCTGGTGCGATCGGCGTGTTCCGAGCACCCGGACAGGATTCTCCAGGTCGACGTCGACGGTGACGCCGAGTCGGTCGCCGCGCTGCCAGGGGTGCTGGCCGCCGCTGTGTCGGCGGGGGAGCCCGAGGCCGTACTGCGGTCCGGCTCCGCCTCGGTGCCACGGCTGGGCAGGGTGTCGCGCGAGGGGGCGCTGACCGCCCCCGAGGGCGGCGGGGCGTGGAGTCTGGACATGGACGGCAGCGGGACGCTGGAGGGCCTGGGACTGGTTCCCTGCCCCCGGTCGGAGGAGCCGCTGGCCGAGGGCCAGGTGCGGATCGCTGTGCGTGCCACCGGGGTGAACTTCCGGGACGTACTGCTCTCCCTGGGCATGGTGGCGATCGCGGAGTCGTTCACCGAGGAGGCCTACGGGTGCGAGGGCGCCGGAGTGGTGGCCGAGATCGGGCCCGGAGTCACCGACCTTGCCGTCGGGGACCACGTGATGGGGCTGCTGTCGGGCTCCTACGGTGGCCCCCTGGCCGTCGCGGACCGGCGGACGATCGTCCAGGTGCCCAGCGGCTGGACGTTCGCACAGGCGGCCTCGGTGCCCACCGTGTTCCTGACCGCCTATTTCGCCCTGGTGGACCTGGCCGGCGTCCGGCAGGGCGAGTCACTGCTGGTGCACGCCGCGGCCGGCGGGGTGGGCATGGCAGCAGTACAGCTGGCCCGGCACTGGGGGGTCGAGGTGTACGCGACCGCGAGCCGGCCCAAGTGGCCCGTCGTGTGGGAGACGGGCGTACCTCCCGAGCGAGTCGCCTCGTCCCGCACCATGGAGTTCGGTGAGCGCGTCCGGGCCGAGACCGGCGGCCGAGGCGTGGACGTGGTGCTGAACTGCCTCGCCCGGGAGTTCGTGGACACCTCGATGGGCCTGCTGGCGGCGGAGGGCGGCCGCTTCATCGAGATGGGCAAGACCGACATCCGGGGTGGCGACGCCGTCGCCACGTCGTGGCCCGGGGTGTACTACCGGGCCTTCGACCTGAGCGACGCCGGACCGGACCGGGTCCGCGAGATGCTGGCCCATCTGATGGAACTGTTCCGACAGGGCGTGCTGTCGCCGCTGCCCGTGGCGGCGTGGGACACCCGGGACGCTCAGGAGGCCTTCCGGTATCTCAGCCAGGCCCGTCACATCGGCAAGGTGGCGCTCACCACTCCTCCTGTTCCGCTCGACGGGACCGTCCTGGTCACCGGCGGCACGGGAGCCATCGGGACGGCGGTGGCCCGCCATCTGGTGAGCACCCACGGGGTCACCGACCTGGTGCTGACCAGCCGCCGGGGCCCCGGAGCACCCGGCGCCACCGAACTGGTGGCCGAGCTGGCCGAACTCGGTGCCACCGTACGCGTGGTGGCCTGCGATGCGGCCGATCGGGAGCCGCTGGCCCGCCTGCTGGCCGACCTTCCTGACCTGCGGGGCGTGGTACATGCCGCGGGCGTGCTCGACGACGGTGTGGTGTCCACACTGACCCCGGAACGCCTGGACACGGTGCTGCGCCCGAAGGCGGACGCCGCCTGGCATCTGCACGAGCTGACCCGCGATCGTGACCTGTCGATGTTCGTGCTGTTCTCCTCCGCCGCCGGTGTGTTCGGTGCCCCGGGGCAGGCCAACTACGCTGCGGCCAACGCCTTCCTGGACGCCTTGGCACAGCACCGTCGCAGGTCGGGGCTGCCGGGCCAGTCACTGGCGTGGGGGCTCTGGGCCGATCGCAGCACGATGGCGGGGACGCTCGACCGGGCGGGACGGGACCGGATGGGACGCACCGGTGTGCAGCCGCTGTCCACCGAGAACGGCCTCGCCCTGTTCGACACCGTCGTCTCACTCAACCAGACCTTCACCGCGCCGGTGCACCTGGACGTCAGCCGTTTCTCCGGGACCGTCCCGCCGCTGCTGCGTGGACTGGTCCGGATCGCCGCGAAACCGACTGCCGCCAACAGCTCGGCGGTGGCCGCCACCGGAGGGCTGCGGGAGCGGGCGGAGGGCCTGCCGCCCGAGGAATGCGAACACATGCTGACCGGCGTGGTGCGTACCCAGGCCGCAGCCGTGCTGGGCCACGACGACCCCGGTGCGGTGGGCGCCGAACAGCCGTTCAAGGGCCTGGGATTCGACTCGCTCACCTCCGTCGAACTACGCAATCGCCTCAACGCCGTGACCGGCCTGGTGATCCCGGTGACAGCCGTGTTCGACCACCCCACGTCCGCCGCGCTGGCCGCGCACCTGCGCCGCCTCCTGCTGCCCGAGATCGATGCCGCAGGACTGGCCGAAGCCGGGATCGACCGGTTGCAGGCCGTCCTCGCCGGGGTCTCCGGGGACGACCCGGCAAGAGCCGCACTCACCGTGCGCCTGCGAGGTCTGCTGGCGACCTGGACCGACGAAGGGACACCGGACGGGCAGGCGGACCTGACCGCCGCCACGGACGCCGAACTGTTCGACCTCATGGACAACAACCCCTGGTCCAGCTGAACCGCACACCTGAACCCGTGGGCGGGCGACCCAGCCGGCACATGACTCCACCCCTTGTATCGGAAGAGGCCGGAATGTCGAACGAGGACAAACTCCGCGAGTACCTCAAGCAGGCGATCACTGACGCCCGCCAGGTTCATCAGCGGCTGCGGACGGTGGAGGACGCCGCCCGTGAGCCGATCGCGATCGTGGGGATGAGTTGCCGGTTCCCGGGTGGTGTCACCTCGGCGGAGGAGCTGTGGGACATGGTCGCCGCCGGCCGGGTGGGGATGTCGGACTTCCCGGCCGACCGCGGCTGGGACCTGGCCGCCCTGCACGACCCGGACGGCCTGCGCCCCCGCAGCTCATACGTCCGCAGGGGCGGGTTCATCGATGACGCAGCCGGCTTCGACGCCGACTTCTTCGAGATATCGCCGCGCGAGGCGCTGGCGATGGACCCGCAGCAGCGGGTACTGCTGGAGACGGCCTGGGAGACGTTCGAATCCGCCGGGATCGATCCGGGCGGTCTGCGCGGCGGGAACACCGGTGTCTTCGTCGGCGGTGCTCCCGCCGGATACGGCTCCAACGCCGACAACGCCCAACAGGACGGCGAGGGCTACCTGCTGACCGGGAACGCGTCGAGCGTGTTCTCCGGCCGCATCTCCTACACCTTCGGGCTCGAGGGACCCGCGGTGACGGTCGACACGGCGTGCTCGTCGTCCCTGGTGGCACTGCACCTGGCGGTCCAGTCGCTGCGCTCGGGGGAGAGCTCACTCGGTCTGGTCGGCGGGGTGATGGTCATGTCCACCCCGGCGGCGTTCACGGAGTTCAGCAAGCAGCGCGGGCTGGCGAAGGACGGCTACTGCAAGGCGTTCTCCGCGTCGGCGGACGGCACCGCCTGGGGCGAGGGCGTCGGGCTGCTCCTCCTGGAGCGGTTGTCCGACGCCCGGCGCAACGGCCGGACGATTCTGGGCGTGGTACGGGGCACGGCGCTGAACCAGGACGGCGCGTCCAACGGGCTGTCGGCGCCGAACGGCCCGTCGCAGGAGCGGGTGATCCGCCAGGCGCTGGCGTCCGCCGGGGTGCCGGCCTCGGAGGTGGACGTCCTGGAGGCGCACGGCACGGGAACGACACTGGGCGATCCCATCGAGGCCCAAGCCCTGCTCGCCACCTACGGGCAGGGACGCCCGGAGGACCGGCCGCTGCTGCTGGGGTCCGTGAAGTCCAACATCGGCCACACCCAGGCGGCGGCGGGCGTGGCGGGCGTGATCAAGATGGTGATGGCGATGCGACACGGCGTCGTACCTCCCACCCTGCACGTGGACGAGCCCACGCCGCACGTCGACTGGAACGCCGGCGCCGTCACCCTCGTCACGGACGCCGTTCCCTGGCCGGAGACGGGCAGGGCACGGCGGGCCGCGGTGTCCTCCTTCGGGATCAGCGGCACGAACGCCCACGTCGTCCTGGAACAGGCCCCTGAGGAAGCGACGGCGACCGCAGACGCCGTCGCCACCCATCCGGTGATCACCGGGGGACCACTGCCCTGGATTCTGTCGGCCAAGACGGCGTCCGGACTGAGCGGGCAGGCCGCGCGGTTACGTGACCTCGCCGCCGCCGACGTGGACATGGCGGCCGTGGCGACGGCTCTGGTCTCCGGCCGCGCGGTGTTCGACCACCGCGCCGTCGTCCTGGCCCCGGACCGTGCCGAACTCGTCACCGAGCTGGAGGCGCTGGCCGGCGGAGCCGGCGAGGTGACCGGTACGGCGCGGGGCGTCGCCCGGTCCGAGGGCAAAGTGGCGTTCGTGTTCCCGGGGCAGGGTGCGCAGTGGGCCGGGATGGCGACCGGGCTGCTGACATCGTCCCCGGTGTTCGCCGAGTCGATCGCCGCATGCGCGGCAGCACTGTCGAAGTACGTGGACTGGGACCTGGTCGAGGTACTGCGGGACAAGGACGCCCTACAGCGGGTGGACGTGGTGCAGCCCGCGCTCTGGGCGGTCATGGTGTCGCTCGCCCGGCTGTGGCGCTCGGCCGGGGTCACCCCGGACGTCGTCGTCGGACACTCGCAGGGGGAGATCGCAGCCGCGTGCGCGGCGGGGGTGCTGTCGCTGGAGGACGGGGCACGTGTCGTGGCCCTGCGGAGCAGGGCCATCGCGGAGGACCTTGCGGGCCGGGGCGGGATGGTCTCCGTCGCCGCGTCGGCCGAACGCACCGCCGAACTGGTCGGCAAGCGCGAGGGTGTCTGGGTCGCAGCGCTCAACGGACCGTCCGCCACGGTGATCGCGGGCGTGCCGGAAGAGCTTGCGGCGATCGTCGCGGACGCCGATCGGGAAGGTGTGAGGGCCCGCACGATCCCGGTGGACTACGCCTCCCACACGCCGCACGTCGAGCGGATACGCGACCGGCTGCTGGAACTGGCCGATCCGATCGCGCCGCACGCCGGCACCGTACCGATGTACTCGTCGGTGACGGCCGGCCCGGTCGGGGACACCGAACTGGACGCGCGGTACTGGTACCGCAACCTGCGGGAACCCGTGCGCTTCGCCGACACCGTGGCGGCGCTGGTCGAAGACGGAGTGGACACGTTCATCGAGGTCAGCCCGCACCCGGTGCTGACCCCGGCCATCGACGACCTCGCGGTCGGCGCGGGCCACCGTGTGGCGGCCGTGGGCTCGCTGCGCCGGGACCAGGACGAGCGGGAGGCGCTCATCCGGTCGGCGGCCACCCTGTGGACCCTGGGCGTGGACGTCGCGTGGCCCACCCTGCTGCCGGCCTCCTCGACACCGGTCGTCCTGCCCACCTACGCGTTCCAGCGCCGTCGGTTCTGGCTGGAGGGCTCCGCGTTCGCCGGGGACGCCTCCGGCTTCGGCCTCGAACCTGCGGATCACCCCCTGCTGGCGGCCGCGCTGCATCCGGCGGGTACCGGCTCCGTGGTGTTCACCGGCCGGCTCTCCCTGTCCACTCATCCCTGGCTGGCGGACCACGCGGTCTCGGGTGCGGTCCTGCTGCCGGGCACCGCGTTCGTCGATCTGGTGCTCCGGGCCGGCCGGGGCCTCGGTTGCGAACGGATCCAGGAGCTGACCCTGGAGACCTCGCTCGTCCTGGCCGAGACCGAAGGCGTCACGATCCAGGTGCAGGTCGGCGAGCCGGACACCTCCGGCAACCGGACCGTCACTGTCCACTCCCGCCCCGATTCGGGCGGCTCGGAGGAGCTGGATCTCGTCGGTGGGTGGACCCGGCATGCGCAGGCCACTCTGGCCGCCGACGACACACCGGCACCGGACGAACTCGGCGCCCTGGCCGGTACCTGGCCGCCGCCGGGGGCGTCGGTGATCGAGGTCGGCGACTTCTACGACACGTTGTTCGAGCGGGGTTACGCGTACGGACCGGCGTTCCAGGGCCTGCAGAAGGTCTGGCGGCGCGGTGACGACGTGTATGCCGACGTGGCCCTGCCCGAAGAGGCCACGGCGGACGGCTTCGTCGTCCACCCCGCCCTTCTGGACGCTGCGCTGCACGCCACGGGTCTGGGCGGGCTGTTCGGCGACGAGGGAGGCGTGCGTCTTCCGTTCGCCTGGTCCGGAGTGCGTTCCTGGGCGAGCGATGCCCGGTCGGTGCGCGTGTGGCTCTCGGCCGCGGGCAAGGACGGGGTGCGCGTCCGGGTCGCCGATGCCGTGGGCACCCCTGTCGCATGGGTGGATGAGTTGGTGTTGCGGCCGGTGTCGGTGGGGTCGGCTGGTGGGCGGCCGTTGTACGGGGTGCGGTGGGATGTTTGGGAGCCTGGGGTGGGTTTGGTGGGTGGGGTGGGTTCGGTGGTGTGGGAGGAGTCGTTGTCGGTGGAGGAGGTGGTGGCTGTTGTTGGTGGGGTGGGTTCGGTGG
>NZ_JBEXYB010000079.1:0-6998 GCF_040630715.1 Streptomyces sp. NPDC005752
TCCGGCCCCTGTCGCCGTCGTCGTCTCTGAACCACACCCCGCCGTCTACTACGCCCTGGGGCCGTTCCGCGCCCCCCACACCCCCCCCGCCGCCGTCGTCTCCGTGCGGGCTCAGCCGCGCGGCACCGCCTCGCCCGACTCCGCGTCGACCACCTTCCGGCCGTCCAGCGGGGCGTCCAGCGTGACCGTCCGGGTCAGCATCTTGGCGATCATGATGCAGGCCTTCCCGGGTTCCGGCTTCGACTCGGCGACCGTGATCCGCACCGTGGCGCCGTCCTCCTCGGCGCGGGCCGTGTACGTGCTGCACACGCCGCCCCAGAAGTTCACCTCGAGGGTCCGGCCGTCCGCGCTGTACGAGGTGATGCCCGCGCCGGTGTCCGAGGAGCCCGGGTCCTTCGTGGGCTGGGGAGAGGGCTCCCGGCTCTCGTCGGCCACGTAGGCCGGGTCCACCGCGAGCCGGACGAGCGTGTTGCCGGGGCCGTCGCCTCCGGGCCGCACGGAGAACAGCCAGGAGGGCACGAGGATCCGCTCGCCGTCCGCGTACTGGGCCGCGAGCCCGAACTCGGCCTTCTCGACCGTCACCGTGGCCGCCGGGGGTGTCTTGTCGTTGTCCCCCGTGCCGCAGTCGGCCTTCGGTGAAGCCGGGTCGCCCTCCAGCGGCTCTGCGGTCGCGCAGCCGCCGACGTCGGACTTCGCGGCCCGCCGGCTCTCCGCGTTCAGCTGCCTCAGCGCCTCGTCCGCGCCGACCACGGGATACGTGTCGCCCTTCTCCAGGCCCTTCAGCTGTCCGCTGCCGCCGACGATCTCGCCCCCGGCGCCCACCTGGATGCCGGTCGACCAGCCGTACGTCGGCAGCCCGCCCACCACCGGGTCGGCGTTCACCACGCGTACGGCACCCATCAGCTGATCCGCGTCGAGCGCGGCATCGCCCTGGCCCGCGGCCTTCAGCACCGGCACCGCCGCGGCCTTGGCGGCCTTCTCGCTGACGGGGGAGCCGGACGCGGATGCCCGGTCCTGTTTCGCGCAGGTCCGGGCGGACTCGCACGCATCCGGGCCGCCGGAGCCGTACCGGGAGAAGGTCCAGGTGCCCGGAGCCTGCTTGATCACCCGCAGGACGGGACCGGACCCGTCCCCGTCGCTGCCCACCGTCCAGGCCGTGCCCTCGGCGCGGGGCGTGCCCTGCACGCCGAGGGCCTTCGCGAGACGCGTCACCTCGGCCGCGGTCACCGTGCCCGTCGAGCGGTGGACGGCGGCGCTGTCAGGGCCGTCCGGCAGCGCACCCGATGCCCGGTAGACGGTTCCGCCGCCGTGCGGGTCGGGTTCACCGGGTGCGATCCCCGGCGGCCGCGCCGACGTGCTGTCCGCGTGGTCCAGCGAGAGGAGGGGAGGGGAACCGTCCCCGGCTGTCTCCCGGCCCGCGTCCGCGCCGCTGTCTCCCGACGCGGCCGAGGCCCAGTACGCCACTCCGCCACCGGCCAGCAGCACGGCTGCCGCCACCGAGGCCGCCACGAGCGGCGAACGCCTCCGGGGGCCGGTCACGTCATTCTCGGGTCGCTCGGTGCTCACCGGATCGCTCCTTCGGCTGTCTGACCGTCACTGGCGCATCATCCGTCCCCGGGGCGGGGACACCGGTGGGACGGGCCGAAGGAGCGCGCGGTTCCACCCCGTGCGCGGGAAGCCTGCTGGGAAGGCCCCCCTCAGTCCCCGTAGTCGGACATCGAGTCGATGAGACGGGCCGAGGACGGCGGCACCGTGACCCCGTGGATGCGGGAGTGTTCCACCGGCTTCGTGACGGTCCTCGCGGGCACGGTCCAGTGCGGCGCCATCCGCGCGCAGTCACCGCGCAGCTCGGCCAGGCTCATCTCGGACTCGCGCGGAACGATGTTGTTCGACATATCCGCACCGTACGCAGGGAAGCCCCCAGGTAGAAAGACCTACTATCGGGTAGTTTTGCCCCCTCGGTCACCGTGGCGACACCGGGTAGCGTGAACTGTCACGCCGTCCCGGAGGGCGCGCTCACGCGTTCCCTTCGCCTTCCGCAGGAGCAGCTTCCCGTGCGCATCGCAGTCACCGGCTCCATCGCCACAGACCACCTCATGACCTTCCCCGGCCGATTCGCCGACCAACTGGTCGCCGATCAGCTGCACACGGTCTCGCTCTCCTTCCTGGTCGACAACCTCGACGTGCGACGTGGCGGAGTCGGTGCCAACATCGCCTTCGGCATGGGCGTGCTCGGCACGCAGCCGATCCTGGTCGGTGCCGCCGGGGCGGACTTCGACGACTACCGCGCCTGGCTCGACCGGCACGGCGTGGACACGGGATCGATCCGGATCTCCGAGGTCCTGCACACGGCGCGCTTCGTCTGCACGACGGACGCCGACCACAACCAGATCGGATCCTTCTACACGGGCGCCATGAGCGAGGCCCGGCTGATCGAGCTCAAGAGCGTCGCCGACCGCGTCGGCGGTCTCGACCTCGTCTCGATCGGGGCCGACGACCCGGAGGCGATGCTCCGCCACACCGAGGAGTGCCGCTCGCGGGACATCCCCTTCGCCGCGGACTTCTCGCAGCAGATCGCCCGGATGGACGGCGAGGAGATCCGTATCCTCCTCGACGGCGCGACCTACCTCTTCTCCAACGAGTACGAGAAGGGGCTCATCGAGTCCAAGACCGGCTGGAGCGACGAGGAGATCCTTTCCAGGGTCGGCCACCGTGTCACCACCCTCGGCGCCCGGGGCGTCCGCATCGAGCGGGCCGGACAGGACCCCATCGAGGTCGGCTGCGCCGAGGAGGAGCGCAAGGTCGATCCGACCGGCGTCGGCGACGCGTTCCGCGCCGGTTTCCTCTCGGGGCTCACCTGGGGTGTGGGCCTGGAGCGCGCCGCCCAGGTCGGCTGCATGCTCGCGACCCTGGTCATCGAGACGGTCGGCACCCAGGAGTACACCCTGCGCCGCACCCACTTCATGGACCGCTTCACCAAGGCGTACGGCGACGAGGCCGCGTCCGAGGTCCGCAAGCACCTCTCCTGACGCGAGCGGAACGGGTCACAGGAGCCGGCGGACCACATAGGCCGAACCACGGTCCGCCGGCTCCTCGCCCACGTACTCCTGCTCACGCATGGCGCACCAGGCCGGAATGTCGAGGCGGGCGGCCTCGTCGTCCGAGAGCACCGTCACCGTGCCGCCCACCGGTACCTCTCCGATCACCTTTGCGAGTTCGATCACCGGGATCGGGCAGCGCCTGCCCAGCGCGTCGACCACGAGCGAGGCCCGCGGGGTGGGGGAGGGCGCCGCGGAAGAGGGTGCGCCGAGCTTCTCCCGTACCCCGGCCACCACTCCCGGCAGTACGTCGAGGAAGGCGCCGACCTCCTCCTCCGTCGTGCCGGCCGGGAGCGAAACACGGATGTTCCCCTCCGTGAGCACCCCCATCGCCTTGAGGACGTGGCTCGGTGTCAGGGTGCTGCTCGTGCAGGACGATCCGGATGAAACGGAGAAACCGGCCCGGTCCAGCTCGTGAAGCACTGTCTCTCCGTCGACATAGAGACAGGAGAAGGTGACCAGGTGCGGCAGCCGCCGCACCGGATCGCCGACCACCTCCACGTCGGGCACCAGGGCTCCCACCGCCGCCCGGATGCGGTCCACCAGGGCGCGCAGCCGTACGGCCTCCGCCTCGGCCTCCGCGCGTACCGCCCGCAGTGAGGCCGCCGCCGCCACGATCGCCGGGATGTTCTCGAAGCCGGCTGCCCGGCCCGACTCCCTCTCGTCGGCGGGTCCTTGCGGTGCGAACCGGACCCCCTTGCGTACGGCCAGCAGCCCGACGCCGGCAGGGCCGCCCCACTTGTGGGCGCTTGCGGCCAGCAGCGACCAGCGGCCCGGTACCGGGGCCCAGCCCAGGGACTGTGCGGCGTCCACCATGAGCGGCACACCCGCGTCGGCGCAGATCTCGGCGGTCTCCGCCACCGGCTGCTCGGTCCCCACCTCATGGTTGGCGGACTGCAGACAGGCCAGCGCGGTGTCCGGGCGAAGGGCCCGGCCGTACTCCGACGGGTCCACCGCGCCGGTACGGTCCACCGGCACCTCGGTGAACGATCCGCCCTCCGCCGCGAGGGCGGCGGCCGAATGGAGTACCGAGGAGTGCTCGACGGCGGAGAGCGCCAGATGGCGGCCGACACGCCGACGCCCGGAAAGGGCTCCGGTCACCGCCGCGTGCACCGCCCGGGTGCCGGAGGAGGTGAAGGCGAGTTCGTCCGGACGGCATCCGACCGCCTCGGCCGCGGCCTCCCTGGCCGCGTCCAGCAGCACCGCCGCCCGCCGCCCCTCGCGGTAGAGGCGGGCGGGATCGGCCCAGCCCTCGTCCAGTGAGGCAAGCAGCGCCTGGCGGGCGACGGGATGCAGGGGTGCGGAGGAGGCCGCGTCGAAGTAGGGCACGCCTTCACGCTAGCCCGCGTGGTGCGTGACCAGGGGACCGGCCGCCGTCGTGGCGGGGGAGAGGGGGCGTCAGATGCGGGCCGGAGGCTCGCATTCCATCCCTTCGGGGTGTCGTGCGGCGCGTTGGGTACCCTCCCCGCGCGGCCCCAAATGGCGTCCAGTAGGGTTTGGTCCGCATAAACATCCAAACCCCTGCCCGCGTCAGGGCCGGCGACCGACCAAGTGAGACGGGCGCGCCGACCGTGCGGGCGAGACTCTCGGGAAGGCGCTACGTGAGTCCCAACGGCTCCGACCGCTCGTCGCGGCGCCCGATGCGGCGGAAGCTGCCGCAGGTGCTGACTGCGGGCCTGGTCCTGGCGACGGCCTCCGGTTGTTCATACAACTGGGAGGATTTCCCCCGCCTCGGTATGCCCACCCCGGTAACGGAAGAGGCCCCTCGGATCCTCTCCCTCTGGCAGGGCTCGTGGGCGGCAGCGCTCGCCACGGGTGTCCTTGTCTGGGGGCTGATCCTGTGGAGCGTCATCTTCCACCGGCGAAGCAGGACCAAGGTGGAGGTACCGCAGCAGACCAGGTACAACATGCCTATCGAGGCGTTGTACACAGTGGTTCCCCTCATCATCGTCTCGGTGTTCTTCTACTTCACCGCGCGCGATGAATCGAAGCTCCTCGAACTCACTCCGAAGCCCGCCCACACCATCAACGTGGTCGGCTACCAGTGGAGCTGGGGCTTCAACTACATCGAGAAGGTGGAGGGCCAGCCCTCCGCCGGCAGCGAGATCCCCAAGGAGCTCGACGCCATCCCCAACAAGTACCGCGATGAGTTCCCCGAGGGCGCCGGCGGCGTCTACGACGTGGGCATCCCCGGTACGCGTAACCCGCAGAACGGCAACCCGGGTCCGACCCTGTGGCTGCCGAAGGGCGAGAAGGTCCGTTTCATCCTGACTTCGCGTGACGTCATCCACTCCTTCTGGGTGGTGCCGTTCCTCATGAAGCAGGACGTCATTCCGGGCCACACCAACTCCTTCGAGGTCACGCCGATGAAGGAGGGCACCTACATGGGTAAGTGCGCCGAACTCTGCGGCGTGGACCACTCCCGGATGCTCTTCAACGTCAAGATCGTCTCTCCCGAGCGTTACCAGCAGCACCTCAAGGAGCTGGCGGACAAGGGTCAGACGGGCTACGTGCCGGCAGGCATCGAGCAGACGGACCCGGCCAGGAATGCGGAGACGAACAAACTGTGAGCATCCTCAATGAATCCCAGGGTGCCGCGGCAGCAGACGACTCGTTCGAGGACGAGCTGCCGGTGCGGCGCAAGCAGCCGGGGAGTGTCGTCGTCAAGTGGCTGACCACCACTGACCACAAGACGATCGGCACGATGTACCTGGTCACATCGTTCGCGTTCTTCTGCATCGGTGGCCTCCTGGCGCTCTTCATGCGCGCCGAGCTGGCCCGTCCGGGTACGCAGATCATGTCGAACGAGCAGTTCAACCAGGCGTTCACGATGCACGGCACGATCATGCTGCTGATGTTCGCGACGCCGCTGTTCGCCGGTTTCGCCAACTGGATCATGCCGCTGCAGATCGGCGCGCCCGACGTGGCGTTCCCGCGGCTGAACATGTTCGCGTACTGGCTGTACCTCTTCGGCTCGCTGATCGCCGTCGCCGGCTTCCTCACCCCGCAGGGTGCGGCAGACTTCGGCTGGTTCGCCTACTCCCCGCTGTCGGACGCGGTCCGCTCGCCGGGCGTCGGCGCCGACATGTGGATCATGGGTCTGGCCTTCTCGGGCTTCGGCACGATCCTCGGTTCGGTCAACTTCATCACCACGATCATCTGCATGCGCGCCCCCGGCATGACGATGTTCCGCATGCCGATCTTCACCTGGAACGTCCTGCTGACCGGTGTCCTGGTCCTGCTGGCCTTCCCGGTACTGGCCGCCGCGCTCTTCGCGCTGGAGGTCGACCGAAAATTCGGCGCACACATCTTCGATGCGTCGAACGGCGGCGCATTGCTCTGGCAACACCTCTTCTGGTTCTTCGGCCATCCAGAGGTGTACATCATCGCTCTACCGTTCTTCGGAATCATTTCCGAGATCATTCCGGTATTCAGCCGCAAGCCGATGTTCGGTTATGTCGGTCTGATCAGCGCGACGATCGCCATCGCCGGTCTTTCGGTGACGGTGTGGGCCCACCACATGTATGTCACCGGCGGCGTGCTCCTGCCGTTCTTCTCCTTCATGACGTTCCTCATCGCGGTGCCCACCGGGGTGAAGTTCTTCAACTGGATCGGAACGATGTGGAAGGGGTCGTTGTCCTTCGAGACACCGATGCTCTGGTCCGTCGGCTTCCTGATCACCTTCGCCTTCGGTGGTCTGACCGGCGTGATCCTGGCCTCGCCGCCGCTGGACTTCCACATCTCCGACTCGTACTTCGTGGTCGCGCACTTCCACTACGTCGTCTTCGGCACCGTGGTCTTCGCGATGTTCGCCGGATTCCACTTCTGGTGGCCGAAGTTCACCGGCAAGATGCTGGACGAGCGGCTCGGCAAGATGACGTTCTGGACGCTGTTCATCGG
>NZ_JBEXYB010000080.1:0-5926 GCF_040630715.1 Streptomyces sp. NPDC005752
CTCGGTGACGGCCGAGTGAATGTGGGCCTGGGTGCTCTGCCGCACCGCGGTCACGGGGCGGTCGACCTGAGGGCCACCATGGAGCAGTGGCTGGCTTCAAACCCATTCCTCCGGAATAGGTTTGGGGAATTCCTCCGGAATTCTCGCACGTCCCGGAATGTGGTGCAGGTGCGCTCGGCGGCTACGGGTCTCGGTGGTGACAAGAGGTCAAAAGCCTGTGGGTGCCTGCCCGCACGGCTCCGCAGTGCGGGCAGGCCGAGTCCGGAAAGCACCTGCGGCATTACTCGACACACCGTCACAGGCAACTACGCACCAACAAGAGGGCGGGGTGATCGGAGGGTAAATCGCGTGCCTCATTCTCGATCGTAGCTAAGAACTGGACTCATCGCACACCACCCTGCATCACTAAAAGTCCTGGGTAGAGACCGTTAATTTCGTTGGTCCCCGCCGAATGCTCAGACGTACGGCATGTGTGGTGAATCAGCGAACCTGCGCAGTACTCAACCAACCTGCGCAGTGCACCCCTGCTCCCAGTTTTTACAGACGGCGACGCTGGCGCCCTCACCCCCCCGACAGCATGCGATGCCACCTCAGTTAGCAGAGCCTGAGGGAGACTTCGGGATGCTCCGGCAGTTCTTCACCCCATCGTGTGGCTCGTCCTGCCTGCGCATTGCTCAGATAGGTCGGCCGTCCTCCACTGAAGGAGAAGGCGGCCTGCCTGCGGCCTCGCCTTGGATCGACAGAGGGGGCGGGGTGCATCCGCGTCACGTGAGCGTGCGATTCGTGGGACCCGACGGGGGCATAGCCCAGCTGCCGTGGCGGACTAGGGCCGGGGAGTTCCGGCCCATGGAGTACCCGGCCGTACGCGGGTTCTCCGTACGGCGCGGACGGCTGCTGGCTCCGGGATGGTGGTGGTCCGCGACCACCGGCCGTCTCATCGGATACGGGAGCGCTGCGATGCGGGACGCGGTCATGCTGCTCGACCGAGATCCGCAGGTGGTGGGCATCGCATGCCGGCCGGTGGAGTTCGTGTGGCAAGAGCACGGAAGGCTTGTCACCCATGCCCCTGACCTGGCCGTGGCTCTGACCGGCGGCACGGTGCACCTTGTGGATTGCCCCGGACGCGGCGGCCCCTCCAGGCGACTCGCAGGCCGGGCCCGGGTAGTTGAAGCGTGTGCTCGGGAAGCAGGCTGGGAGCACCGGTTCGCGGTTGCTGCGGATCCGGTGGTCACGGCCAACGCACGGTGGCTGTCGGGCTACCGGCATCCCCGGTGCTCCGTCGGAATCTCGGCCGCCCGGCTGCGGCGGGCATTCCCCGTGCCCACCGCGCTGGGCACGGGCGCGCTCCGGCTCGGGGATCCGATCGCGACGCTCCCTGCCGTCTACCACCAGCTGTGGCACAGCCTGCTGACCATGGACTGGGACCGTCCCCTGAACGAGGAGACCCTCGTGACTGCCAGCCCTACCGGGCGATGCTGGGGAGGGGAACGATGAAGCGGGTGGTGGACGTCGTCAAGGTCGGTGACCGAATCCGGTTCGAGGACCGGGTCCATGTCCTGGCCGGCCTCGACGGGACTCGCTGCAGGCTGCTCGCTGAGGGAGACGCCAGCGTGCGGGTGCTGCTGCTCACCCAGGTCCTCGGAGCTCCGGACTTCGATGTCCTGGACCAACCCCCCTCCGCACGCCGGCGAGTACCTGTCCACGGCCCGCTGGACGGGCTCGGCCCCGAAGTCCGTGAGAAGGCCCTGGCCTGGGAGCGGCACATCCTGGAAGTCGAGACCGGGCACGTCGGCCCTCGCCAGGACTGGCCGCCCCGGCCCGGGTACGACCCGGCCGTGCACTCGCTCGCCGAGCGGGAGGCGGCCAAGGCCGCCGAGCTGACCGCGGCCGGCCAGGCCATCAGTGTGGCCACGGTGCGCAGGATGCGGGCCCGCTACCGCAAGGAAGGGGTGTGGGGGCTCGTCGACGGCCGCAGGAAGCGGGAGCGGTCGGTGTTCGGCCAGGCCGACCCTCGGGTGGTCGCCGCGATCACAGGGGCGCTGACAGAGCAGCGAGGGCGGTCTACCGGGACGCTGAGCCGGCTGCGGCGGCAGGTGGCCTGGGTGCTGCAGGACATCCACGGCCCCGAGGGCGTGGCCGTGCCCCCCGTGGCCACGTTCAACCGCCTGGCGCGGGCCGTCGCCGAGCAGCAGGGGCTGGCACTGACCGCAGTCGGCGAGCGGCGCAGGGCCTCTCGGCCCGTGCCGGTGTTCACACCGACGCACGCAATGGCACCCGGTGAGCTGGTGATGATGGACAGCACGCTGCTGGACGTGATGGTCGTGTGCGAGGACGGGCGGGCGCGCCGGCCGGAGCTGACGATGGCGGTGGACGTGGCCACCCGCAGCATCACCGCGGCCGTCCTGCGTCCCAAGGGAACCAAGGCGGTCGACGCGGCCGTGCTCCTCGCGCAGACGCTCGTGCCGCAGCCGATGCGACCGCACTGGCTCCAGTACCTGTCCATGGCCGCCTCCGTCATTCCCCACACCCGGCTCGTCTCCATCGACACCCGCATGCAGGGTGCGGCAGCCAGACCGGTGATCCGGCCGACGACCGTGGTCATCGACCAGGGCAAGGTGTTCGTCTCCCGCTGCTTCCTCGCCGCCGCCGAGCACCTGGGGATTTCCGTCCAGCCGTGCCCGCCCGCGTCCGGGCACGCCAAAGGACAGGTAGAGCGGGGGTTCGGAGCGATCGGAACCCTGTTCGCGCAGTACGTCGCCGGATACACCGGCAACAGCATCGCCACGCGCGGCAGCAACGTGGAGGACGAGGCGTGCTGGACGCTGCCCCAGCTACAGGACCTCCTCGACGAATGGGTCGTCTGCGCGGGTGGCAGGAACGCCGCCACGAGCGCCTGCGGCACCCCCTCATGCCCCGTCTGGCACTCACGCCCAACGAGATGTGGGCCGCGCTCGTCGGTATCGCCGGACATGTCCCCGTCCCGTTGACCGCAGCCGACTGGATCGAGCTGCTGCCCTCCAGGCGGTGCGCGATCGGCGACGAGGGCATCCGGTTCGAGCACCGCACCTACGACGGGCCCGCACTCAACGCGCACCGCCACCGCTCCACGGCGACGGATGGCAAGTGGGAGGTCCACCACAACCCCTACGAGCCGTGGCAGTGCTGGGTCAGACTCCCCCACGGCTGGGAGTCTGTCCCTTGGATCCATCAAGGGCTGGTGTCCAGGCCGTTCACCGACACCACCTGGCGACACATTCGCAGCGTGGTCAAACAGCGCGAAGGCAGGGCCGAACACGAGGAACAACTCGCCCGCCACCTCGACGAACTCCTACGCCGCGCACACACCGCGGACACAGGCGTCAGCCACGTCGCAGGCTCCCGCCCAGGCGAAACCACCCCGAGAGCCCCGGGCGCGGCAGACGCTGCCAGCGGCGAGCCCAGCCCAACCGGCTGGCCCGCACGCTCACGCCGCAAAACGCACACAGATCGCACAAAGCAACGCAACGCGCAGGCACCTCTGCCGGGCAGTCCCGCCCGGCAGGTCCCGCACATGGACGAGGACTCCGGCACCACCCCTGACATCGCCGACTCCGTGACGTCGGCAGCGGCCTGGAGCGTCTTCGACGCACACCAGGAGGCGCAGCAGTGGTGACGCCCCCCGGCCACGAGACACACGACGAGCCGTATGCCTCCCCCACCACCTGGCGCGAGTGGACGCAGTTCGTCGACACCGAACCACCCTGCCTGCCCGGGACCGGCCCTTGGAGCGCCGAGCAACGCCTGGACTACCACTCCCGGTTCGTGATCCTGTCCACCCCCACCATGGCCAGGATCTCCCTTACCCTGCGCCGACTGATGATTCTCAACCGGCGGCACAACGGCACCGCCCGCCGGGGACTGCTGATCTCCGGGCCGCCGACCACGGGAAAGACCACCACCCTGCAGCAGCTCGGCCGGTCCTTCCACCTTGCCGACCGGGCCCGCCACGACGGCTTCGGCGAGCGACTGCCGGTGGTCTTCCTGTCCGTGCCACCCGCCGCGACCCCGAAGATGCTCGTCTCCGAACTGGCCCGATTCCTCGACCTGCCCATCGGCAAGGCGATGAACCAAGTGCGGATCACCGACATCGTCTGCGCCGCCCTGCACGATCTGGCGACCCAACTCGTCCTGGTCGACGACGTCCATCTGCTCAACACTCGCACCCGCACTGGTGCCGAAACTTCCGACCAAATGAAGCACCTCAGCGAACGCATCCCCGCCACCTTCGTCTATGCCGGCGTCGCCATCGAGGCATCCCCGCTCCTGACGGGAAGCCGCGGCGCGCAGTTGGCCGGGCGGTTCAAGATGGTGCGCAATCCACCCCTGTCGTACGGGAGCACCGCGCAGCGCACCGCCTGGGAAGGCCTGGTCTGCGGCATGGATCAAGCTCTGCGCCTCCAAGCACACCGCCCCGACACCCTCACCCGGCACGCCCCCTACCTCCACCAACGCACCGGCGGCAGGATCGGCAGCCTGTCCGCGCTCGTCCGGGAAGCCGCCATCGCCGCTATCCTCGACGGCAGCGAGAAGATCACCAAGCGGCTCCTCGACGACATCGATCTCGATGAACTCGCCGAACAGGCCACGCGTCCACCGGCACGGGCCTGACATGACCCGCGCGCACCGTACTCTCCCGCGCCCCAGCATCTGGCGCGTGGCGCCCTTGCAGTGGGAGACCACTACCTCCTACGTCCAGCGCCTGGCACGCCGACATCACCTGAGCACCCTAGAACTGCTTCACGCCCTCGGTATCCCCTGGCCGACAGCCAATGCCGAATGCACCAAGCCGCACGGCCCCTACACCAGCATCGAGCTGTACCTCAATGCCCCCAGCCGCTGCCTGATCGCCGCTTTCGCCGGCATCCCCGACGAACACCTCGCCCACGCGCTTCCCGAATGGAACCGCTATCGCGACAAGCCCGACCCCCAGACCGCTCGTGCCCGGCTCCGACTCGCCTCCGCTCACGCCGTCACCGGTTGCCCCCGCTGTACCCTCGCCCGCACCAGCGATCCCCACCCCGTCTCCCAGTACCTCCCCGACACCCACCTCATCTGCCGCCGCCACCACACCTGGATGCTCGGCCGCCACACCCTCGCCGGCATCCCACTGCTGGTCGAGCACGCCGACCTCGCCCGCACCCCCGAAATCCTCGCCGCCCACCACATGCACCTCCGCTTCCTCCGGCGCTGGGGCGCAGCCGCCGACCATGCCCTCGCACTGGCCATGAACCTCACGGAGACGTGGCGGCGCGTCGCACCGACAGAGGAACGCATGTGGTCCGCACGCGCTCGCCGCATCGGCAACAACAAGCGCACTCGCCTCTGGTACGCCCTCGCCCGGGAAGCGATCACCTACCCCGAGACCATCGCCCTCGCCCAATTCTTCGCCCGCCACCCCCGCACGCTCCTCGCCCGCGAACGCCATGGACGCACCCATCCCCTCCACACCGCCGTCGCCGCTCTCCTGGGCCGGCCCTGGCTCGAGGACCCAGCCTTGTACCCGGACCAGTTCGACATCCGCATGAGATACACACCCGGCCGCCATCCCTACCCCCGCGGCCGGTGGCCCTACCGGCACAACCCGTACGGGCCAGGTTCCACCGAACTCACCGAACTCGGCTACCAACCACCCCGCCCAAGAGCGAAACTTCACGGACCACAGGGCCGGTAATCTCCAGCAGCTGCCGCTGCGAGCCCGTGCAGGACAGCATCTGACGTGCGTAACTATGTTCGATTAGTGTGGTGTGCTGGACAGATCAACATCGGAATCGGGAGACTGATGGCATGGCGTCTGAGCTTGCTCCGCTTTGACGGACACCATTGGTGTGGTGGTCAGGCTGCGATTGCGGTCTCGTACTCGGCGGGGCTGAGGTAGCCGAGGCTGCTG
>NZ_JBEXYB010000081.1:0-5680 GCF_040630715.1 Streptomyces sp. NPDC005752
GTGTGCGGGCGCGGGCGATCGCGGTGGATTATGCGTCGCATACTCCGCATGTGGAGGGGGTTAGGGAGGAGTTGTTGGAGCTTGCGTCGTCGGTGGTGCCTGGGGTGGGTGAGGTGGCGATGTATTCGACGGTGACGGCCGGCCTGGTGGAGGGGGAGGTGTTGGATGCGGAGTACTGGTATCGGAATCTGCGGGAGCCGGTTCGTTTCCAGGAGACGGTTCAGGGTCTGCTGGACGAGGGTGATGCGGTGTTCGTGGAGGTCAGTCCGCATCCGGTGCTCTTGGGTGCGCTCCAGGAGATCAGCGACGACGTTCTGGCGGTGGGGACGTTGCGTCGGGGTGAGGGTGGTCCGCAGCGTTTCATGACTTCGATGGCGGAGCTGTGGGTGCGAGGCGTCGAACTCGACTGGGCACCGGTGTTCGAGGGTGTGGGTGCGGAGCGTGTGGATCTGCCGACCTATGCGTTCCAGCGGGAGCGTTTCTGGTTGGAGGGGGTGGGAGGTGCGGGTGATGTGTCTGGTGCGGGACTCTCGGTGGTGGATCATCCGTTGTTGTCGGCCGGTGTGATGCTGGCCGGTGGTGACGGGTTTGTGTTCACGGGCCGCTTGTCGATCAGGTCGCATCCGTGGCTGGCTGATCATGCGGTGGCGGGCCGGGTGCTGGTGCCCGGCGCGGCATTGCTGGAGTTGGTGTTGCGGGCGGGTGAGTATGTGGGGTGTGACCTGCTGGAGGAGTTGGTCCTGCATGCTCCGTTGGTGTTGCCGGGGGATGACGGGCCGGTTGATGTGCAGGTCAGTGTGGGTGATGAGGATGAGTCGGGGCAGCGGGCCGTCCGTGTCCATTCCCGGGCGGCTGCCGCCGCGCATGAGGACTCCGACTGGGTGAGCCATGCGAGTGGTGTGCTGTCCCCGGGCGTGCAGAAGGTGCGCGAATCGGAGCCGGATGGTGTGTGGCCGCCGGAGGGTGCGGTGGGTGTGGCTGTTGAGGGTTTGTATGAGTCGTTTGCGGCGGCGGGGTATGTGTATGGGCCGGTGTTCCAGGGATTGCGGTCGGTCTGGCGCCTTGGTGATGAGGTGTTCGCCGAGGTCGAACTGCCGGTCGATGCAGATGAGTTCGCTCTGCATCCGGCCTTGCTGGACGCGGCGTTGCAGGCTCGTCTGGCGGTGCTGGTCGAGGAGGATGGGGAGCGGGTGATGCCGTTCTCGTTCTCGGGTGTGCGGATTCATGCCACGGGAGCGACGGCTGCGCGGGTGCGAGTGGCACCTGCCGGGCCGGACGCGATCTCGGTGCGGTTGACAGACATGGCTGGGCTGGAGGTCCTCACGATCGATGCGCTCGTCTCCCGTCCACCGGCCGGGACAGCCGCGACAGCGGCTGCTGAGGTGTCGGACTCCTTGTTCGAGGTGAAATGGGTCGGTGCTCCCGCAGGCGGCATCGTTCCGCCGGAAGTGGAAGTACCTGTCTTTGCGGATGTGGCCTCGGTGGTGGCGGGGGTGCGTGAGGGTGCCCAGGTGCCGACGGCGGTGGCGGTGTTCTGCCCGTGGGGTCCGGTGGCTGAGGCCCGGCAGGTGCTGGGTACGGTGTTGGGCTGGGTGCGGGAATGGCTGGACTGCCCGGAGTTGGAGGAGTCACGCCTTGTCGTGGTGACGCGGGGCGGGGCTGCGGTCGGCCCCGGTGCCGAGGTCGATGTGGTGCAGGCAGCGGTCCGGGGCCTGATGCGGTCGGCGTGCTCGGAGTACCCGGACCGGTTCGCCCAGGTCGACGTCGATCACGGTCCGGGAGCGGTGCCGTCGGGGGTCCTGGGTGTGGGGGAGCCGGAGGTCGTGGTCCGTGGTGGTGTGGTGTCGGTGCCGCGTCTGAGCCGTGTCACGGGTGGGGCGCTGAGGCTTCCCGAGGGGACCGGGGCGTGGAGTGTGGATCTGGACACGAACGGGACGTTGGAGGATCTTGGTCTGGTGGCGTGCCCGGTCGTCGAGGCGCCGTTGGAGGCGGGGCAGGTCCGGATCGGTGTGCGGGCGACCGGTGTCAACTTCCGTGATGTGCTGGTCGCGTTGGGTGTGGTGCCCGCAGGTGAGGCTCTGTTCGGGTGCGAGGGCGCGGGTGTGGTCCTCGATGTGGGTTCCGGGGTCGACACGCTGTCGGTCGGGGACCGGGTCATGGGCCTGCTGTCGGGTGCGTATGCGGGGCCCGTCGCGGTCGCGGACCAGCGGATGGTCGTGCGGATTCCGCAGGGCTGGTCCTTTGCTCAGGCGGCGACGGTGCCCGCGGTGTTCCTGACCGCGTACTACGCGTTGGTGGACCTCGCGGGAATCCGTGCGGGGCAGTCGCTCCTGGTTCATGCGGCGGCCGGTGGTGTGGGTATGGCGGCGGTGCAGCTGGCTGGGCATCTGGGTGTGGAGGTGTATGCGACGGCGAGTGAGCCCAAGTGGCCGGTCGTCGAGGCGATGGGTGTTGCGGAGGACCGGATCGCGTCCTCGCGGACGCTGGAGTTCGGTGACCGGTTCGATGGTGTGGATGTCGTACTGAACTGCCTGGCACGGGAGTTCGTGGACACGTCGCTCGGTCTGCTGTCGGCCGGCGGCCGGTTCCTGGAGATGGGCAAGACCGATATCCGTGATGCCGACGCCATCGCTGAAAGGTGGCCCGGGGTTCTGTATCGGGCGTTCGATCTGGGTGAGGCGGGCGCTGACCGGACGGGGCAGATGCTTGCCGATCTGGTGGAACTGTTCGAGCGGGGTGTTCTCTCGCCGTTGCCGGTGACGGCGTGGGACACCCGTCAGGCACCGGAGGCCTTCCGGTATCTGAGCCAGGCCAGGCACACGGGGAAGGTGGTCCTGACGACCCCGACGGCCGGGATCCAGGGCCCGGTCCTGATCACGGGCGGGACGGGGATCATCGCTACCGCCGTCGCCCGGCACCTCGTCACCACGCATGGTGTCACCGATCTGGTCCTGGTCGGCCGGCGTGGCCCGGATGCCCCCCATGCCGCCGGACAGGCCCAGGAACTGCGGGATCTGGGCGCGAGCGTGCGGGTGGTGGCCTGTGATGTCAGCGATCGCGACGCGGTCGCCCAACTCCTGGCCGGTATCCCCGGTCTGCGGGGTGTGGTGCATGCGGCGGGTGTTCTGGACGACGGAATGGTGTCCTCGCTGACGCCGGAGCGGCTGGACACCGTTCTGCGGCCCAAGCTGGACGCTGCCTGGCACCTGCACGAGCTGACCCAGGGACATGATCTGTCGCTGTTCGTGTTGTTCTCGTCGGCGGCGGGTGTGTTCGGTGCTCCAGGTCAGAGCAGCTACGCGGCTGCGAACTCGTTCCTGGACGCGTTGGCGCAGCACCGTCGAAGGGCGGGGTTGCCGGCTCAGTCGCTGGCGTGGGGCCTGTGGGCCGACCGCAGTGAGATGACGGGTGCGCTGCAGGGCACGGATCTGGCCCGGATGGGCCGGAGCGGAGTGAAGGCGTTCTCGGCGGAGCAAGGCCTGAGCCTGTTCGATGCGGCGATCGCGTCTTGGCGTTCCCATGTTCTGCCGGTGCGGCTGGACATGGCCGCTCTGCGCGGTCAGGACGTGGTGCCGCCGTTGCTGCGGGGCCTGGTGCGCTCGAGGACGAAACGTGTGGCCAGAAGTACCGGACTCGCCGGTGGGGGGCTGGCAGAGCGTCTTGCGGTGTTGTCGGTGGCCGACCGGGGCCGGGAACTGACGGAACTGGTGCGGACGCAGGCCTCGATTGTTCTCGGGCACGGGAACGCGGACGCAGTCGACGCGGATCGGGCGTTCAAGGCTCTGGGGTTCGATTCGCTGACCGCGGTCGAGCTACGTAACCGGCTGGGGACGGCGACGGGAGTACGGCTCGCGGTGACCGCGGTCTTCGACCATCCCACCCCGTCCGCGCTCGCGGCGGAGCTCGGCTCGATGCTGGGCCTGGACGACCGGGTCACGCAGCATGTTGCTCCGCCCGTGCCGTCGCGGTCCACGGAATCCGGTGATGATCTCATCGCGATTGTCGGTATGAGTTGCCGGTTCCCTGGTGGTGTCCGTTCGCCGGAGGACTTGTGGGAGCTGCTGGTGCGGGAGCGGGACGCGATGACGCCGTATCCCACCGATCGTGGGTGGGACATAGGGAGTCTGGGTGCTGCGGACTCGCCGGACACGGTGTACGAACAGGTCGGCGGGTTCCTTCACGATGTCGCTGACTTCGATGCGGAGTTCTTCGGGATCTCACCGCGTGAAGCACTCGCGATGGATCCTCAGCAACGGCTCCTGCTGGAAACCACCTGGGAAGCCCTCGAGCGCGCGGGCATCGACCCGACCACCCTCCACGGAACCCCCACCGGTGTCTTCGTGGGTGGAGCTGTCTCCGGCTACGGGGTGGAGCTCTTCACGAACTCCGACGGCAACGAGGGCCACCTGCTGACGGGTAACGCGAGCAGCGTGACATCGGGCCGGGTGGCGTATGCGCTGGGGCTCGAAGGCCCGGCGATCACCGTAGACACGGCCTGCTCGTCATCCCTGGTATCCCTGCACCTGGCAGCCCAGTCACTCCGACAGGGCGAATGCACCCTGGCCGTCGCCGGCGGAGTCGCGGTCATGCCGAGCCCGTCGCTGCTCGTGTCGTTCCGCCGCCAGCACGGCCTGGCTCTTGACGGCCGGTGCAAGGCGTTCGGCGCCGCTGCCGATGGCACCGGATTCGCCGAGGGTGTCGGGATGCTGGTGGTGGAGCGGTTGTCGGACGCGGTGCGTAACGGGCATCGGGTGCTGGCTGTGGTGCGGGGTTCGGCGGTGAATCAGGATGGTGCGTCGAACGGTCTGACGGCGCCGAACGGTCCGTCGCAGCAGCGGGTGATCCGCCAGGCGCTGGCCAATGCCGGTATGGCCTCGTCCGAGGTGGACGTGGTGGAGGCGCACGGCACGGGCACGTCCTTGGGCGACCCGATCGAGGCCCAGGCCCTGCTGGCCACCTACGGGCAGGACCGCCCGGAGGACCAGTCCTTCCTGCTGGGGTCGGTGAAGTCGAACATCGGCCACACCCAGGCCGCGGCAGGCGTCGCAGGGGTCATGAAGATGGTGATGGCCATGCGGAACGGTGTGGTGCCGTCGACATTGCATGTGGATGAGCCGACTCCGCACGTGGACTGGTCCGCGGGCGCCGTGGAACTGGTGACGGAGGCCCGGCCGTGGCCGGAGACGGGCCGGCCCCGCCGGGCAGGCGTGTCGTCGTTCGGGATCAGCGGCACGAACGCGCACATAGTCATCGAGCAGGCGCCGGTGGTGGAGGAGCCGGTCCCGGCTGATCCGGTGGGCGGTGGTGTGGTGCCGTGGGTGGTGTCGGGTCGGTCGCATGCGGGTGTGCGTGGGCAGGCTGCGCGGTTGCGTGAGTTCGCGGCTGGTTCGGATGTGTCCGCGGGTGTGGTGGGTTGGTCGTTGGTGTCGTCGCGGGCGGCGTTGGACCACCGTGCGGTGGTGCTGGCCGAGGACCGTGAGGGACTGCTCGGTGGGCTCGACGACTTCGTCGTTGGTGAGGCCTCGCCGGAGGTGGTGAGCGGGGTGGTCACCGCCGGACGCCGTGTCGCAATGCTCTTCTCGGGTCAGGGGTCGCAGCGGTTGGGTATGGGGCGTGGGTTGATGGTGTTGCCTGGGTTTGGTGAGGTGTTTGATGAGGTGTGTGGTGCGTTTGACGGGTT
>NZ_JBEXYB010000082.1:0-5197 GCF_040630715.1 Streptomyces sp. NPDC005752
AACACAGTGGACGCGAGCAACTGAGGACAAGCCCTCGGCCTATTAGTACCAGTCAGCTCCACCCGTTACCGGGCTTCCACATCTGGCCTATCAACCCAGTCGTCTACTGGGAGCCTTAACCACTCAAGGTGGTGGGAATACTCATCTCGAAGCAGGCTTCCCGCTTAGATGCTTTCAGCGGTTATCCTTTCCGAACGTAGCCAACCAGCCATGCCCTTGGCAGGACAACTGGCACACCAGAGGTTCGTCCGTCCCGGTCCTCTCGTACTAGGGACAGCCCTTCTCAATATTCCTACGCGCACAGCGGATAGGGACCGAACTGTCTCACGACGTTCTAAACCCAGCTCGCGTACCGCTTTAATGGGCGAACAGCCCAACCCTTGGGACCGACTCCAGCCCCAGGATGCGACGAGCCGACATCGAGGTGCCAAACCATCCCGTCGATATGGACTCTTGGGGAAGATCAGCCTGTTATCCCCGGGGTACCTTTTATCCGTTGAGCGACAGCGCTTCCACAAGCCACTGCCGGATCACTAGTCCCGACTTTCGTCCCTGCTCGACCCGTCGGTCTCACAGTCAAGCTCCCTTGTGCACTTACACTCAACACCTGATTGCCAACCAGGCTGAGGGAACCTTTGGGCGCCTCCGTTACTCTTTAGGAGGCAACCGCCCCAGTTAAACTACCCATCAGACACTGTCCCTGATCCGGATCACGGACCCAGGTTAGACATCCAGCACGACCAGAGTGGTATTTCAACGGCGACTCCACAACCACTGGCGTGGCTGCTTCAAAGTCTCCCACCTATCCTACACAAGCCGAACCGAACACCAATATCAAACTATAGTAAAGGTCCCGGGGTCTTTCCGTCCTGCTGCGCGAAACGAGCATCTTTACTCGTAGTGCAATTTCACCGGGCCTATGGTTGAGACAGTCGAGAAGTCGTTACGCCATTCGTGCAGGTCGGAACTTACCCGACAAGGAATTTCGCTACCTTAGGATGGTTATAGTTACCACCGCCGTTTACTGGCGCTTAAGTTCTCAGCTTCGCACACCCGAAAGTGCACTAACCGGTCCCCTTAACGTTCCAGCACCGGGCAGGCGTCAGTCCGTATACATCGCCTTACGGCTTCGCACGGACCTGTGTTTTTAGTAAACAGTCGCTTCTCGCTGGTCTCTGCGGCCACCCCCAGCTCACCGAGTAAATCGGATCACCAGTGATGGCCCCCCTTCTCCCGAAGTTACGGGGGCATTTTGCCGAGTTCCTTAACCATAGTTCACCCGAACGCCTCGGTATTCTCTACCTGACTACCTGAGTCGGTTTAGGGTACGGGCCGCCATGAAACTCGCTAGAGGCTTTTCTCGACAGCATAGGATCATCCACTTCACCACAATCGGCTCGGCATCAGGTCTCAGCCTTAACGTGTGACGGATTTACCTACCACACGGCCTACACCCTTACCCCGGGACTACCACCGCCCGGGCTGGACTACCTTCCTGCGTCACCCCATCGCTTACCTAATACAAGTCTGGTTCGTCGGCTCCACCACTACCCTCAACTCCGAAGAGATCGGGCCGGCTTCACGGACTTAGCATCGCCTGATTCAGTATTGGGCGTTTCAAAGCGGGTACCGGAATATCAACCGGTTGTCCATCGACTACGCCTGTCGGCCTCGCCTTAGGTCCCGACTTACCCTGGGCAGATCAGCTTGACCCAGGAACCCTTAGTCAATCGGCGCACACGTTTCTCACGTGTGTATCGCTACTCATGCCTGCATTCTCACTCGTGAACCGTCCACAACTCGCTTCCGCGGCTGCTTCACCCGGCACACGACGCTCCCCTACCCATCCATACTCCCGTTGGGGATATGTGTATGAATGACACGACTTCGGCGGTACGCTTGAGCCCCGCTACATTGTCGGCGCGGAATCACTTGACCAGTGAGCTATTACGCACTCTTTCAAGGGTGGCTGCTTCTAAGCCAACCTCCTGGTTGTCTCTGCGACTCCACATCCTTTCCCACTTAGCGTACGCTTAGGGGCCTTAGTCGATGCTCTGGGCTGTTTCCCTCTCGACCATGGAGCTTATCCCCCACAGTCTCACTGCCGTGCTCTCACTTACCGGCATTCGGAGTTTGGCTAAGGTCAGTAACCCGGTAGGGCCCATCGCCTATCCAGTGCTCTACCTCCGGCAAGAAACACACGACGCTGCACCTAAATGCATTTCGGGGAGAACCAGCTATCACGGAGTTTGATTGGCCTTTCACCCCTAACCACAGGTCATCCCCCAGGTTTTCAACCCTGGTGGGTTCGGTCCTCCACGAAGTCTTACCTCCGCTTCAACCTGCCCATGGCTAGATCACTCCGCTTCGGGTCTAGAGCGTGCAACTCAATCGCCCTATTCGGACTCGCTTTCGCTACGGCTTCCCCACACGGGTTAACCTCGCTACACACCGCTAACTCGCAGGCTCATTCTTCAAAAGGCACGCAGTCACGACTGCATGTGCAAGCACATACAGCGACGCTCCCACGGCTTGTAGGCACACGGTTTCAGGTACTATTTCACTCCGCTCCCGCGGTACTTTTCACCATTCCCTCACGGTACTATCCGCTATCGGTCACCAGGGAATATTTAGGCTTAGCGGGTGGTCCCGCCAGATTCACACGGGATTTCTCGGGCCCCGTGCTACTTGGGTGTCTCTCAAACGAGCCGTTGATGTTTCAGCTACGGGGGTCTTACCCTCTACGCCGGACCTTTCGCATGTCCTTCGCCTACACCAACGGTTTCTGACTCGTCTCACAGCCGGCAGACTGTGAAAGAGAGATCCCACAACCCCGTATGCGCAACCCCTGCCGGGTATCACACGCATACGGTTTGGCCTCATCCAGTTTCGCTCGCCACTACTCCCGGAATCACGGTTGTTTTCTCTTCCTGCGGGTACTGAGATGTTTCACTTCCCCGCGTTCCCTCCACACTGCCTATGTGTTCAGCAGCGGGTGACAGCCCATGACGACTGCCGGGTTTCCCCATTCGGAAACCCCCGGATCAAAGCTTGGTTGACAGCTCCCCGGGGACTATCGTGGCCTCCCACGTCCTTCATCGGTTCCTGGTGCCAAGGCATCCACCGTGCGCCCTTAAAAACTTGGCCACAGATGCTCGCGTCCACTGTGCAGTTCTCAAACAACGACCAGCCACCCATCACCCCACCCTTACAGGTGAGTGCACTGGGGCCGGCAACCGAAGGCAGCCATACGGCCATACCTTCAGATACCCAACAGCGTGCCCGACCCGATCAACCCGTTTCCATTTTCCACGCCGAAGCAGTACTCACAAAAACTTGCTCATCGTGCCGAATAGTCAACGTTCCACCCTTGAGCAACCACCGTCGAACATTTGCCGACGAAATGGTCTCTGGATTCCCCGAAGAGAACCAAGATGCTCCTTAGAAAGGAGGTGATCCAGCCGCACCTTCCGGTACGGCTACCTTGTTACGACTTCGTCCCAATCGCCAGTCCCACCTTCGACAGCTCCCTCCCACAAGGGGTTGGGCCACCGGCTTCGGGTGTTACCGACTTTCGTGACGTGACGGGCGGTGTGTACAAGGCCCGGGAACGTATTCACCGCAGCAATGCTGATCTGCGATTACTAGCAACTCCGACTTCATGGGGTCGAGTTGCAGACCCCAATCCGAACTGAGACCGGCTTTTTGAGATTCGCTCCGCCTCGCGGCATCGCAGCTCATTGTACCGGCCATTGTAGCACGTGTGCAGCCCAAGACATAAGGGGCATGATGACTTGACGTCGTCCCCACCTTCCTCCGAGTTGACCCCGGCAGTCTCCTGTGAGTCCCCATCACCCCGAAGGGCATGCTGGCAACACAGAACAAGGGTTGCGCTCGTTGCGGGACTTAACCCAACATCTCACGACACGAGCTGACGACAGCCATGCACCACCTGTATACCGACCACAAGGGGGGCACCATCTCTGATGCTTTCCGGTATATGTCAAGCCTTGGTAAGGTTCTTCGCGTTGCGTCGAATTAAGCCACATGCTCCGCTGCTTGTGCGGGCCCCCGTCAATTCCTTTGAGTTTTAGCCTTGCGGCCGTACTCCCCAGGCGGGGAACTTAATGCGTTAGCTGCGGCACCGACGACGTGGAATGTCGCCAACACCTAGTTCCCAACGTTTACGGCGTGGACTACCAGGGTATCTAATCCTGTTCGCTCCCCACGCTTTCGCTCCTCAGCGTCAGTAATGGCCCAGAGATCCGCCTTCGCCACCGGTGTTCCTCCTGATATCTGCGCATTTCACCGCTACACCAGGAATTCCGATCTCCCCTACCACACTCTAGCTAGCCCGTATCGAATGCAGACTCGGGGTTAAGCCCCGAGCTTTCACATCCGACGTGACAAGCCGCCTACGAGCTCTTTACGCCCAATAATTCCGGACAACGCTCGCACCCTACGTATTACCGCGGCTGCTGGCACGTAGTTAGCCGGTGCTTCTTCTGCAGGTACCGTCACTTTCGCTTCTTCCCTGCTGAAAGAGGTTTACAACCCGAAGGCCGTCATCCCTCACGCGGCGTCGCTGCATCAGGCTTTCGCCCATTGTGCAATATTCCCCACTGCTGCCTCCCGTAGGAGTCTGGGCCGTGTCTCAGTCCCAGTGTGGCCGGTCGCCCTCTCAGGCCGGCTACCCGTCGTCGCCTTGGTAGGCCATTACCCCACCAACAAGCTGATAGGCCGCGGGCTCATCCTTCACCGCCGGAGCTTTTAACCCCGCCCCATGAGGGACAGAGTGTTATCCGGTATTAGACCCCGTTTCCAGGGCTTGTCCCAGAGTGAAGGGCAGATTGCCCACGTGTTACTCACCCGTTCGCCACTAATCCACCCCGAAGGGCTTCATCGTTCGACTTGCATGTGTTAAGCACGCCGCCAGCGTTCGTCCTGAGCCAGGATCAAACTCTCCATGAATGTTTTCCCGTAATCGGGAGAGCACCATAGAAGAGCGGGACAACCAACCGGAATAGGGTTGGCAATCCACTGCGTCCTCGCTGATGTTGCCTACCCACCACATGGGCCGGTAGGACTTCAAAGGAACCACCAACCCACCGAAGTGGGCCGGGGTATCAACATATTTGGCGTTGACTTTTGGCACGCTGTTGAGTTCTCAAGGAACGGACGCTTCCTTCGGTCCCGT
>NZ_JBEXYB010000083.1:0-4354 GCF_040630715.1 Streptomyces sp. NPDC005752
CCGGGGTCGAGGCGGCTGTGGGGTCGGTCGGTCTGCAGAGTACGGGTCATCCGCTGCTCGGTGCCCGGGTCGCGCTCGCGGACGCGGACGGGGACCGGCTCCTGCTGACCGGCAGGATCTCGCTCACCGAACAACCCTGGCTCGCCGACCACACCGTCATGGACACCGTCCTCTTTCCCGGCGCCGCCTTTGTGGAGCTGGCCTTGCGCGCCGGCGACGAGGTGGACTGCGACGTCGTGGAGGAACTGACCCTCCAGGCGCCGCTGGTGCTGCCGGAGGACGTGGCGGTGCAGGTCCAGGTGACCGTGGCAGCCGCCGACGAGGAGGGCAGGCGGCCCGTGGCGGTTTACGCGCGGCGGGCGGACACCTCGCAGTGGACCACCCACGCCACCGGCGTACTGTCAGCCGATCCGAGTCACAGCAGCGAGGCCGAACCCGAGGACGTCTGGCCGCCCTCCGGTGCGGTGCCGGTTGCCGTGGACGGCTTCTACGACCGGCTGGCCGAGAACGGCTTCGCCTACGGCCCCGCGTTCCAGGGACTGACGGCTGCGTGGCGCTACGGGGCCGAGGTCCTGGCCGAGGTCAGCCTTCCCGAATCGGACACCGCAGAGGCGGCCGCGTTCGGTCTGCACCCGGCGCTGCTCGACGCGGTGTTGCACGGCGTCACCTGGTTGAACGCGCCCAACGGCGATGCGGCACCGCAGGGTCTCCCCTTCTCCTGGGAGAGGGTGCGCCTGCACACCGCAGGAGCCTCCAGGGTGCGGGTCCGCCTCGCGGTGACCGGTGCAGGGGCAGTCACGGTGGCCGTGACCGACGAGGACGGTCTGCCGGTGGCGTCGGTCGACGCGCTGACGCTGCGGCCGGTCACCACGGATCAGCTTCAGGCCGCGCGCGGCCACGGCGACTCGCTGTTCCAGATCGGTCTGACCGAGGTGAGCCCCGTCGCCGCGCCGGACGACACACCCGCGCTTCGGTGGTTCGCCATCGGCGCGGAGGCGGCCGAGGTGATCCTCGCGTCGGGCGAGAGCGTGGAGGCCCACGAAGACATGAACGCGCTGAGTGCGTCCCCGCCCACGGCGCCCCCCGCACCGGAGGTGGTGGCCGCCATGTGCCCCGCGTTCTCCGGCGACGTGCCGGACGCGACCAGGGCGGCAACCGGCTGGGCACTGCGACTGATACGCGAGTGGCTCGAGGGCGACCGCTTCTCCGGCGCACGGCTGGTACTCATCACCAGGAACGCGACCTCCGTCGACGGGAGCGCCCCCGACCTCGCGAACGCCGCCGTTCAGGGCCTGGTCCGCTCGGCCCAGTCGGAGCACCCTGACCGGATCATCCAGGTCGACCTGGACACGGACGCAGACACCGATGAAGCGGCGGCCGGGCTGGTCGCCGCGGTACTCACCGCCCGCGCGGCTGATGAGCCCGAACTGGTCCTCCGGGGCGGCGTGCTGCGAGCCCGCAGGCTCTCCCGCGCAGGGGCGGCCGTCGAGGTGGACGCGCACCGGTGGGATGCGGGCGGCACCGTACTGATCACCGGTGGCACGGGAGCCCTCGGACGCATCGTGGCCCGGCATCTGGCTGAGGTCCACGGTGTCCGACACCTGCTGCTGGTGGGCAGGAAGGGCCCGCAGGCACCCGGTGCCGACCAGCTGGTCTCCGAGCTGAGGGCGTTGGGCAGCGAGGCCACGGTGGTCCCGTGCGATGTGGCCGACCGTGACAGCCTGGCCGCCGTGCTGGCGGGCATCCCCGCCGACCGCCCGCTGCGCGGAGTGGTCCACACCGCGGGTGTCGTCGACGACGGAGTCGTGTCCTCCTTGACGCCCGAGCGCCTGCACACCGTGCTCCGTCCCAAGGCGGACGCGGCCTGGAACCTGCACGAACTCACCGAGGGAACGGACCTGACCGCCTTCGTGCTGTTCTCCTCGGCGGCGGGCGTACTGGGCGCCGTGGGACAGGCGAACTACGCTGCCGCCAACGGATTCCTCGACGCACTGGCCGGTCACCGCCGGGCCCACGGCCTCCCCGCACGATCGATGGCGTGGGGTCTGTGGGAGCAGCACGGCGGGATGTCCCGGACGATGACGGAGCAGGACCGGGCGCGGGTGTCGCGAGGAGGGATGTCGGCGCTCGCCACCGACGAAGGGGTAGCCCTGTTCGATGCGGCGTTGGCCGCAGACCAGCCGACCCTGGTGCCGATGGCGCTCGATGTCACCACCGCGCGCGCCGGCGGCGGGAGCGTTCCTGCGGTTCTGCGGGGCTTGATACGCACTCCGGTGAGGCGAGTGGCGCGGGACTCCGCCATCACGGGCGGACTGGCGGAACGCCTGCGCACCATGACGGGGGGCGAACGGGACAAGGTGCTGCTGGAGACGGTGTCGCGCCAGGTCACGGCCGTGCTGGGACACGCACCGGGTAGCGTCCTCGACGCCGGCCGGGCGTTCTCCGAGCTCGGGTTCGACTCGCTCACCGCCGTGGATCTCCGCAACCGGTTGGCCACCGCCACCGGGGTGCGGCTCCCCGCGACCCTGGTGTTCGACTATCCGACCCCCCTGGAGCTCGCCCGTCACCTGCGCTCCGAGCTCGTGGCCGAGGACGCCGCTGCGGCTGCGCCGGTCCCCGCACAGGAGGTTGCGGTCGCCGACGAGCCGATCGCGATCGTCGGGATGAGCTGCCGGTTCCCCGGCGGCGTGCGCTCCCCGGAGGACCTGTGGCGAATGGTCCTGTCCGGCGAGGACGCGATCTCGCCGTTCCCCGAGGACCGGGGATGGGACGTCGCGGAACTGCTCGACCCGGACGGCAGCCGCACGGGAACCAGCTACTCGGGGGAGGCCGGATTCCTTTACGACGCGGCTGATTTCGACCCGGAGTTCTTCGGTATCTCGCCGCGTGAGGCGGCGGCGATGGATCCGCAGCAGCGGCTCCTGCTGGAGACCTCATGGGAGGCGTTCGAAACCGCCAACATCGATCCGACCGGCCTGCGGGGCAACAGGGTCGGAGTGTTCGCCGGGCTGATGTACCACGACTACGCGACCCGGTTGCGGACCATTCCGGAAGACGTCGCCGGCTATCTGGGCAACGGCAACACGGGGAGCGTCGCCACGGGCCGGATCGCCTACACCTTCGGCTTCGAGGGGCCCGCCGTCACGGTGGACACGGCGTGCTCGTCCTCGCTGGTCGCCCTGCACCTGGCTGCGCAGGCGCTCCGGCAGGGTGAGTGCACGATGGCGCTCGCAGGCGGGGTCGCCGTGATGTCGACGCCGGCGTCCTTCATAGAGTTCAGCCGTCAGCAGGGGCTTGCCCCTGACGGCCGGTGCAAGTCCTTCGCCGGAGGGGCCGACGGAACCACCTGGTCCGAGGGCGTCGGCGTGCTGTTGGTGGAGCGGTTGTCGGATGCGGTGCGCAAGGGGCATCGGGTGCTGGCTGTGGTGCGAGGTTCGGCGGTGAATCAGGATGGTGCGTCGAACGGTCTGACGGCGCCGAACGGTCCGTCGCAGCAGCGGGTGATCCGCCAGGCACTGGCCAACGCCGGTGTCGCGTCGCCGGACGTGGACGTCGTGGAGGCGCACGGCACCGGCACCACCCTGGGCGACCCGATCGAGGCGCAGGCGCTGATCGCGACGTACGGACAGGGCCGGGAAGAGAACCAGCCACTCCTGCTGGGGTCGGTGAAGTCGAACATCGGCCATACCCAGGCCGCGGCAGGCGTCGCGGGAATCATCAAGATGGTGATGGCCATGCGGAACGGTGTGGTGCCGTCGACGTTGCACGTGGATGAGCCGACTCCGCACGTGGACTGGTCCAGGGGCGCTGTGGAGCTGGTGACGGAGGCCCGGCCGTGGCCGGAGACCGCTCGGCCCCGCCGGGCAGGCGTGTCGTCGTTCGGGATCAGCGGCACCAATGCGCACGTGGTCATCGAGCAGGCGCCGGTTGTGGTGGAGGAGCCGGTGGTGGGGGTGCCGGCTGTGTCGGTGGTGGGTGGTGTGGTGCCGTGGGTGGTGTCGGGTCGGTCGGGTGCGGGTTTGCGTGGGCAGGCTGGGCGGTTGCGTGAGTTGGTGGCTGGTTCGGATGTGTCAGCGGGTGTGGTGGGTTGGTCGTTGGTGTCGTCGCGGGCGGCGTTGGAGCATCGTGCGGTGGTGGTGGCTGGGGAGCGGGAGGAGTTCTTGCGGGGTCTGGCGGGTGTGGTGTCGGGTGAGGGGGCGGTGAATACGGTGTCGGGGGTGGTGACGCCCGGTCGTTCGGTGGCTTTCCTGTTCTCGGGGCAGGGGTCGCAGCGGTTGGGTATGGGGCGTGGGTTGATGGTGTTGCCTGGGTTTGGTGAGGTGTTTGATGAGGTGTGTGGTGCGTTTGACGGGTT
>NZ_JBEXYB010000084.1:0-4347 GCF_040630715.1 Streptomyces sp. NPDC005752
GAGCTGTTGACGGAGCAGCGGGAGTGGCCCGAGACGGGTGAACCGCGGCGCGTGGGCGTGTCGTCGTTCGGCGTCAGCGGCACCAACGCGCACGTGATCCTGGAGCAGTCCTCCGAGACGGCGCCGGCGGATGCGGCCGATCCCTCGGTGCCGCGCCTGCCGGTGGTGCCGTGGGTGGTGTCGGCGAAGACGACCGAGGCGCTCGCCGCTCAGGTGGAGCGGGTGTCGGAGTTCGCCGCGGACCGGAATCCGGTGGACGTCGGGTTCTCGCTGGCCACGACGCGTGCGGTGCTGGAGCACCGTGCCGTGGTCATCGGCGACCGGACGGTCACGGGTGCGGTGACGCCGGGCCGGACCGGTGTGCTGTTCTCGGGCCAGGGCGCGCAGCGCTCGGGTATGGGCCGTGAGTTGTACGAGGCGTATCCCGTGTTCGCGGATGCGTTCGACGCGGTGTGTGCGGAGCTGGACCGGCATCTGGAGCAGCCGATCCGGGATGTGGTGTTCGAGGGTGGTGAGCTGCTGGATCAGACGCAGTTCACGCAGGCGGGTCTGTTCGCGCTCGAGGTGGCGTTGTTCCGTCTGGTGTCGGCGTGGGGTGTGAAGCCGGACTATCTGCTGGGGCACTCGATCGGTGAGCTGTCGGCCGCGCATGTGGCCGGTGTGCTGTCGCTGGAGGATGCGGCGAAGCTGGTCGCGGCTCGTGGCCGTCTGATGCAGGCGTTGCCGGCGGGTGGGGCGATGATGTCCCTCCAGGCGACGGAGGACGAAGTCCTGCCGTTGCTCACCGACGACGTATCCATCGCCGCCCTCAACGGGCCCTCCGCGACCGTGATTTCCGGTGACGAGGACGCTGTCCTCGCGATCGCCGGCCACTTCGCAGCGCAGGACCGCAAGACCAAGCGTCTGCGCGTCAGCCACGCGTTCCACTCGCCCCGCATGGACGCCATGCTCGACGAATTCCGCACGGTCGCGGAGGGCCTCACCTTCCACCCGCCCGGCATCGGGATCGTCTCGAACGTCTCCGGTGTGGTCGTGTCGGGCGAGGAGATCTGCTCGGCGGACTACTGGGTGCGCCACGTCCGCGAGGCCGTCCGCTTCGTCGACGGGATGCGCACTCTCCAGGACCAAGGCGCCACCACCTACCTGGAGTTGGGACCCGACGGGGTGCTGTCCGCGATGGGGCAGGACTGTGTCGCGGACTCGGCGTTCGTACCGGTTCTGCGCAAGGACCGCGGCGAGGCTACGACCCTGGTCACCGCGCTCGCGGAACTCCACGTGCGTGGGTCGGCCGTGGACTGGGCGGCGTACTTCGCCGGCACCGGCGCCCGACGCATCGACCTGCCGACGTACGCCTTCCAGCACGAACACTTCTGGCTCGCCTCGTCCTTCAGCGGGGCTACGGATGCGAGGGCCCTCGGCCAGAGTGCGGGTGAGCATCCGCTGCTGGGAGCCAAGGTCATGGTGGCTCAGGCCGATGAGTACCTGTTCACCGGCCGACTGTCGGTCGAGTCGCATCCGTGGCTCGGCGACCACATGGTCATGGGTTCGGTCCTGCTCCCGGGCACGGCCTTCGTCGACCTGGCGCTGCACGTGGGTGAGCAGGTCGGCTGCGGCCTCCTGAGTGACCTCACGCTGGAGGCGCCCTTCGTCCTCCCCGAGCACGGGGCGGTGGCCGTCCAGCTGACCCTGGGCGCTGCCGAGGACGACGGCAGCCGGGCGATCGCCGTTCACGGGCGACCCGCTGAGGACGCGGACGCGAAGTGGACACGGCACGCGGCCGGCACACTGTCCGCAGGCGGCGTACCGGCCGGCGAGTCGCTGGAGGAGTGGCCTCCGCGCGCGGCGGTCGCCCTCGACGCCGCCGGTCTGTACGAGAACCTGGCTGAGATCGGCTTCGCCTACGGGCCTACGTTCCGAGGGCTGCGGGCCGCGTGGCGGCGTGGCGACGAGGTGTTCGCCGAGGTCGCCCTGCCGGAAGGAACGGATGCCGCAGGGTTCGGCGTCCACCCCGCCCTGCTCGATTCCGCCCTCCACACGATGGGTCTGGCGGCCGGCGAGGATACGGCCGGAGAAGCGCGGCTGCCGTTCGCGTGGAGCGGGGTGTCGGTCTCCGCAGTGGGGGCGACGGTCTTGCGGGTACGCATCACAACCGTCGGTTCGGGTGTTTCTCTGACTCTCGCCGACAGCACAGGCGCGCCGGTTGCCTTCGTCGACTCGCTGGCCCTGCGCGCGATCTCGCCCGACCAGCTCTCGGCTGCCGCCGACACCGGAACGCGCGATGCGCTGTTCCAGGTGGACTGGGTCGGCCACGAGGTGGCGCAGGAGAGGGTCGAAGCCCGCTGGGCCGCGCTGGGCGACGCGATCGGCGTACCCGGATTGCGGTACGCCGACCTGACCGCGTTCACCGCTGCTGCGGACTCAGGTGAGTCGGTGCCGGGTGTGGTGGCGGTGTCGTTCGCGGAGTCCGGTTCGGGGTCCGAGGGCGTTGTGTCCCGTGCGCATGAGGTGACGGTCCGGGCGTTGGAGTTGGTGCAGGGGTGGTTGGCGGACGAGCGGTTCGCCGATGCGCGTCTGGTGCTGGTGACGTCAGGTGCGGTGTCCTGCGACGGGAATGCCGCGCCGGATCCTGTGCAGGCCGCTGTGTGGGGTCTGGTACGGACGGCGCAGTCGGAGAATCCGGGCCGGTTGGTGCTGGCGGACGTTGACGGGGCCGAGGCGTCGTGGGCGGTTCTGCCGGCTGCGGTGGCTTCGGGCGAGCCGCAGGTGGCGGTGCGCGGTGGCGCGGTGTCCGTGCCGAGGCTGGTGCGTGCGGCGATCGGTTCGGGTGAGATTGCCGGGCTGGACGGGTCGGGCACGGTGTTGGTGACGGGTGCCAGCGGTGCTCTGGGTGGTTTGGTGGCGCGTCATCTGGTGGTGGAGCGTGGGGTTCGGCATCTGTTGCTGGTGAGCCGCAGGGGTGGGGATGCCCCGGGGGCGGCTGGTCTTGTCGCGGAGCTGGAGGAGCTCGGTGCGCGGGCTGGTTTCGTCGCGTGTGATGTGGCGGATCGTGCTGCGTTGGCCGTGGTGCTGGATGGTGTCGCTCCCGAACATCCGTTGATGGGTGTGGTGCATACGGCGGGTGTGCTGGACGACGGTGTGGTGTCGTCGTTGACGCGGGAGCGGCTTGCTGCGGTGTTGCGGCCGAAGGTCGATGCGGCGTGGAATCTGCACGAGTTGACGCGTGGCATGGATCTGTCGATGTTCACGTTGTTCTCGTCGGCGGCGGGTGTGTTCGGTGGTGCGGGTCAGGCGAACTACGCCGCGGCGAACGCGTTCCTGGACGCGCTGGCGGAGGTGCGGCGGGCGGAAGGGCTCGCGGGACTGTCGCTGGCCTGGGGACCCTGGGCGGAGAGCGGGATGCTCGGACGCCTCGACGACGCCGACGCCCAGCGCATGGCGCGATCCGGTGTGCCGCCCCTGTCGGTGGACGAGGGCCTGGCACTGTTCGACGCCGCCGCGGGTCTCGACCGCGCCGCCGTGGTGCCGGTACGGCTCGACCTCGCGGTATGGCGCAAGCGCGCTGCGGCCGAGGGCGTGCCGCAGCTCTTCCGGGCACTTGTACGCGTTCCCGGCCGCCGCACCGCGAAGTCCGGTGAGTCCGAGTCGGGCTTCGCCGCACGACTGAAGGCACTCACGAAGGACGAGCGGACTCGCTTGGTCGACGGCTTGGTGCGCACCCAGGTCGCTGCGGTCCTCGGGTACGCGTCGAGTGAGGCGATCAAGCCCAGGCACGCCTTCAAGGAGTTGGGCTTCGACTCGCTGACCGCAGTCGAGCTGCGTAACCGGCTCAACGCGGCGACCGGGCTGCGGTTGCCCGCGACGCTGGTCTTCGACTACCCCACCCCTGCCGTGCTTGCCGAATTCCTGCTGGACGAGGCGCGGGGGGCCGATCCCGAGGGAGAGGCGGCAGCGGGCGCGGTGGCCTTCGCGGACGACGAGCCCATCGCGATCGTCGGCATGAGCTGCCGCTACCCGGGCGGTGTCGCCGCTCCGGAGGACCTGTGGCGCCTCGTCTCCATGGCGGGGGAGGGGATCTCCGGATTCCCCACCGACCGTGGCTGGAGCCTGGACGGCATGTACGAATCCGACGCCGGCCGGGAGGGCAAGTCCAGGACCATCGAGGGCGGCTTCCTCTACGACGCGGGTCAGTTCGACCCCGGCTTCTTCGGGATCTCGCCGCGTGAGGCGCTGGCGATGGACCCGCAGCAGCGCTTGCTGCTGGAAGCGTCGTGGGAGGCCGTCGAGCGGGCGGGTATCGACCCCGAGTCGCTGCGGGGCAGCCGGACGGGTGTGTTCGCGGGCCTCATG
>NZ_JBEXYB010000085.1:0-4172 GCF_040630715.1 Streptomyces sp. NPDC005752
TCAAACGCACCACACACCTCATCAAACACCTCACCAAACCCAGGCAACACCATCAACCCACGCCCCATACCCAACCGCTGCGACCCCTGACCCGAAAACAGGAAAGCCACCGAACGACCCGGCGTCACCACCCCCGACACCGTATTCACCGCCCCCTCACCCGACACCACACCCGCCAGACCCCGCAAAAACTCCTCCCGCTCCCCAGCCACCACCACCGCACGATGCTCCAACGCCGCCCGCGACGACACCAACGACCAGCCCACCACACCCGCGGACACATCCGAACCAGCCACCAACTCACGCAACCGCCCAGCCTGCCCACGCAAACCCGCACCCGACCGACCCGACACCACCCACGGCACCACACCACCCACCACCGGCACAGCCGACACCCCCACCACCGGCTCCTCCACCACAACCGGCGCCTCTTCGATCACCACATGAGCGTTCGTGCCACTCACGCCGAAGGCCGACACTCCCGCCCGGCGGGGCCGGCCGGTCTCCGGCCACGGGCGGGCCTCCGTCACCAGCTCCACAGCACCCTTGGACCAGTCCACATGCGGAGTCGGCTCATCCACATGCAACGTCGACGGCACCACACCGTTCCGCATCGCCATCACCATCTTGATGATCCCCGCGACACCTGCCGCAGCCGCCGTGTGGCCGACGTTGGACTTCACCGACCCCAGGAGGAGAGACCGGCCTTCGGGGCGGTCCTGCCCGTAGGTGGCCAGCAGGGCCTGCGCCTCGATCGGGTCGCCGAGGGAGGTGCCCGTGCCGTGCGCCTCCACGACGTCCACCTCGGACGACGCAACGCCCGCATTGGCCAGCGCCTGGCGGATCACCCGCTGCTGCGACGGACCGTTCGGCGCCGTCAGACCGTTCGACGCACCATCCTGATTCACCGCCGAACCCCGCACCACAGCCAGCACCCGGTGCCCCTTGCGCACCGCATCCGACAACCGCTCCACCAACAGCACTCCCACGCCCTCGCCCCAGGCGGTGCCGTCCGCACCGGCTGCGAAGGCCTTGCACCGGCCGTCGAGCGCGAGCCCCTGTTGCTTGCTGAACTCGGTGAACATGCTGGGTGTCGCCATGACCGTCACACCGCCGGCGAGCGCCATGGTGCACTCCCCCTTCCGGAGCGCCTGCGCAGCCAGGTGCAGGGCGACCAGCGAGGACGAGCACGCCGTGTCCACCGTGATCGCCGGCCCCTCCAGCCCGAGGGTGTAGGCGATCCGGCCGGACGCGACACTCGCGGCGTTGCCTATCCCTACGTAGCCCTCCACCTGCTGCTGCGGCTGGCCGAGCAGCAGGTTGGCGTAGTCCTGACCGTTGGTGCCGACGAACACGCCTGTCCGGCTGCCGCGGATCGAGAGCGGGTCGATACCGGCCCGCTCGAAGACCTCCCAGGAGGTCTCCAGCAGGAGCCGCTGCTGGGGGTCCATCGCTAAGGCCTCGCGCGGCGAGATACCGAAGAACTCCGGGTCGAACTCGTCGGCGTCGTAGAGGAAGGATCCCGACCGGGTGGCCGACGTACCCGACCCGTCAGGATCGGAGTCGAACAGCGTGGCCAGGTCCCATCCCCTGTCGGTGGGGAACGAGGAGGCGGTATCGGCTCCGGCGGCCAGCATCCGCCACAGGTCCTCAGGAGAGGCAGCGCCTCCGGGGAAGCGGCAGCTCATCCCCACGATGGCGATGGGCTCCCGTTCGGCGTCCTCGACCTCGCGCAGCCGCCCGCGGACTTTGTGCAGGTCAGCGGTGACCCGCTTGAGGTAGTCGAGAGTCTTGTCTTCGTCACCCATGATCGATCCCATCCGCGTCTATCGCCATCGTCTGCTCTTTCACCGCTCGCACCCGCGGGCGCGGAGCGCCCTGCGGGCGATTCAGATTCCGAGCTCGTTGTCGATGAAGTCGAAGACCTCATCCCGCGTCGCGGACTGAATGTGTTCGGCCGTCCCGGCGGCGCCGGCAGCCTCACCGGTTCCGGTGCCCCATCGGGCGACCAGGGCGTCCAGCCGGGCCGCGATGCCCGGGTGCGCGGTGTCACCCACACCGGCCGCGACCGCCACGAGCCGGCTCTCCAGCCTGTCGATCTCGGCGAGGACCGAGTTTTCGGTGACCTCGTCCACGTCCCAGGCAGCCCTCAGGTGTGCGGCGAGTTCGCGTGGCGTCGGATAGTCGAAGATCGACGTCGCGGGCAGCAGCAGTCCGGTGGCCCCGTTGAGCCGGTTGCGGAACTCGACGGCGGCCAGCGAGTCGAAGCCCAGGTCACGGAAGGGTTTGTCCGCAGCTATCCCGTCCGCGTCGGGGTGCCCGAGCACGACCGCCGCATGGGTACGGACCACCTCGACCAGTGCGTGCTGCCGCTCGGCCCCGGAGAGCCCGGCGAGCTGATCGTCCAGCCGCGACACCGTTTCCGTGTCGGACTTGACGGCCGCCTGCGACTGCCGGACCTCCGGGATCTGGTCGAGCAGGGTGCTCGGCCGCCCCGAGGTGAACGACAGCGTGAAGCGTTCCCAGTCGATGTCCGCCACGGTGAGGAAGGACTCGTCGTGGTCGAGTGCCTGCTGGAGCAGGGCGAGTGCGGACTCCGGGGCGAGAGAGCGTACTCCGCGCCGGCGGAGCTGTGCCTCGGCGTCGTCCCGTGCGGCCATGCCGCCACCGCCCCACGGTCCCCACGCGACCGAGGTCGCCGTCCGGCCCTGCAACCGGCGTCGCACGGCCAGCGCGTCCAGGTAGGCGTTGGCCGCGCCGTAGACGCTCTGGCCGGCGCCGCCCCAGACACCCGCGGTCGAGGAGAACAGGATGAAGGCGTCGAGGTCGACGTCGGCGAAGACCTCGTCGAGGTTCCGGGCGCCATCGGACTTTCCGCCGCTGATCGCGGCCAGTTGCTCGGGGCCGGTCTCGCTGATCGGGCTGGACTGCGAGATACCCGCCGTGTGCACCACTGCGCGGATCTCGACACCGGTGGCGGCGAGTCCGTCGACGAGGGCGACCAGTGCGTCCCGGTCCGCGACGTCGCAGGCGGCGATCGTCACCTCGGCTCCGAGGCGGGTGAGTTCGGCCTCCAGCGCGGCGGCTTCCGGAGCTGTCGAGCCCCGGCGGCTGGTCAGCACCAGGTGCTCGGCCCCGGCCCCCGCCAGCCAGCGAGCAACGTGCGCGCCCAGTGCGCCGGTGCCGCCGGTGACGAGGACCGCGCCCCTCGGCGTCCACCGGGTATCGACCGACCCTGCGGGCTGTGGCACCCGGGTCAGCCGGCGGGCCAGCAGGCCCCTGGTCCGGACCGCCACCTGATCCTCCCCCGTGGCGCCTGCCAGAACTGCGCACAGCCGGGTGAGGGCAAGGTGATCGAGGTCGGCCGGCAGGTCGACCAGCCCTCCCCACCGGTCGGAGTGCTCCAGGGCGACGACCCTGCCGAAGCCCCAGATCCGCGCCTGATCGGGACGGATCTCCCGATCGGCCCCGACGGCGACCGCGCCCTGGGTGGCGCACCACAGGGGCGCCTTGACGTCGAGGTCACCCAGTGCCCGCACCAGGGCGAAGGACGAGGCCAGAATCAGGGACGTATCCGGTGCGTCGGTCAGCGACAGCAGCGACAGAACGCCCCGCAGGGGTTTGTCCGGGAGGGCATCGCGCAGAGGATCGACGACCGGCTTCCCGGGGGTGACGTCCGCCCTCACGACGTCCACACCCTGTCGCGCCAGGGCATCGGCACAGGCGTCGGCGGCGGGGCCGCCCGCCGTGACCACCAGCCAGGTACCGGTCGGCAGGGCTACGGGCTCGGTGACCGACTGCCACGTGACCCCGTAGCGCAGGTCGTCCAGGACCGAACGCTCCCGGGACCGCCGGCGCCAGTCCGACAGCATCGGCATCAACTCCCGCAGCGGGGCCCGCCGGTCGTCCGCGTCGACACCGAGCGTGTGAGCCAGACCCTCCACGTCCTCGCCTTCGACGGCGGACCAGAACGCGTCGTCCACCGCCGAGCCCGGCGCCTGCTCCAGGTCCTGCGCGGCGTCCAGCCAGTAACGCCGGCGGTCGAAGGCGTATGTGGGCAGGTCCACCAAGGCGGTGGGCGTCAGCGTGGGCCAGACCACAGCCGTGCCCCGGGTGTACAGATGAGCCAGCGCCCGCGTCAGCGTCGAGACCTCATCCTGCCCGGAACGAAC
>NZ_JBEXYB010000086.1:0-4111 GCF_040630715.1 Streptomyces sp. NPDC005752
TCCGGTGAGGCTCATAGTGTTCCTGTGGGGTTGGATCTCGTGAGTCTGCGGGAGGGTGGGGCTGTGCCCGCGTTGTTGCGGGGGCTGGTACGCAAACCCCCACGCCGAACAGCCGGTGGGCAGGCAGGAGCGCAGGGCTGGCGCGAGCAGTTCCGGGCGGCTGCCGCAGCGGACCGGGACGCGATGGCCGTCGACGTCGTCCGGGCTCAGGCCGCCCTGGTGCTCGGTCACACGGGAGACGGCGCGGTCGCCGCCGACCGGGCTTTCAAGGACCTCGGCTTCGACTCACTGACCGCCGTGGAACTGCGTAACCGGCTGGACGAGATCACCGGCGTCCGGCTGCCCGTCACCTTGGTGTTCGACTACCCGACGCCGGTCTTGCTGGGCGCTCACCTCAGCACGGTCCTGGAGGGCTCGGCGGCCGCCCCGGACCGGACGGTGCGCCCGGTCACGACGTCCGACGAGCCGATCGCGATCGTCGGGATGAGTTGCCGGTTCCCCGGCGGTGTGTCCTCTCCGGAGGAGCTGTGGACGATGCTCGACAGCGGAGGCGAGGGGCTGGGCGAGTTCCCCACCGACCGGGGCTGGGCCCTGGACGGGTTGTTCGACCCGACCGGAGAGCGGCCTGGGAGCTCACTGGTGGACAAGGGCGGTTTCCTGGACGGCATCGCCGACTTCGACGCCGGGTTCTTCGGCGTGGCGCCGCGTGAGGCGGTGGCCATGGACCCGCAGCACCGGCTCCTGCTGGAACTCTCGTGGGAGGCGATCGAGCGGGCCGGCATCGACGCGACGGGTCTGCGGGGGAGCCGGACAGGAGTCTTCTCAGGCCTGATGTACCACGACTACGCGGCCCGGCTGACCTCCGTGCCGGAGGGCATCGCCGGGTTCCTCAGCAGCGGAAACGCGGGAAGTGTCGCGACCGGCCGGGTCGCCTATTCCCTCGGGTTCGAGGGGCCCGCGGTCACGGTCGACACGGCGTGCTCGTCCTCCCTGGTGGCCCTGGACATGGCTGTCAGCGCACTGCAGCGCGGCGAGTGCGATCTCGCCCTCGCGGGTGGGGTGACCGTCATGGCGACACCCACCATCTTCGCCGAGTTCACCCGACAGCGTGGACTCGCGGCAGACGGCCGCTGCAAGGCGTTCTCGACGGCGGCGGACGGCATGGGCGTGTCCGAGGGCGCGGGCGTGGTGATGGTGGAACGATTGTCCGACGCGCGCCGCAACGGTCACCGGGTGCTCGCTGTCGTACGGGGTTCGGCGGTCAACCAGGACGGTGCGTCGAACGGACTGACCGCGCCGAACGGCCCCTCGCAGCAACGGGTGATCCGCCAGGCGCTGGCCAACGCGGGGGTCGCGTCGAGTGACGTGGACGTGGTGGAGGCGCACGGTACGGGGACGTCGCTGGGCGATCCGATCGAGGCGCAGGCGCTTCTCGCGACGTACGGGCAGGAACGTACGGACGGACGCCCGGTGCTGCTGGGGTCGGTGAAGTCCAACATCGGGCACACCCAGGCGGCGGCGGGCGTAGCAGGTGTGATCAAGATGGTCATGGCGATGCGGCACGGCACGGTGCCCGCGACGCTGCACGTGGACGAGCCCAGTCCGCATATCGACTGGTCTTCGGGCGCCGTCGAGCTGGCGACCGAGGCGCTGCCCTGGCCGGAGACGGACAGGCCGCGCCGCGCGGCGGTTTCGTCCTTCGGGATCAGCGGCACCAACGCCCACGTCATCCTGGAACAGGCCCCGGAGGAAGCGGCACCCACCGAAGAGGCGGTGACCGGCGGGGTCCTGCCCTGGGTGCTCTCCGCCAAGACGGCCGACGCCCTGTGCGGCCAGGCAGCACGGCTGCGCGACTTCGCGGCGGGACACGACGACGTGGTGGCCACCGCGGCGGCGTTGACGCGCACCCGGGCGGTGTTCGACCACCGTGCGGTGGTGCTCGCCGCCGACCCCGCCGGATTCGCCGACAAGCTCGACCACCTGGCCAGGCAGGAGGCCTACCCGCCGGACGTGGTGTCCGGGACGGCCCGCCCCGGTGCCAAGGTGGCGTTCGTCTTCCCCGGACAGGGTGCTCAGTGGACGGGCATGGCACTCGGACTGCTGGACTCCTCGGCGGTGTTCGCGCAGTCCATGGCCCGCTGCGGCACGGAGCTCTCCGCCTTCGTCGAGTGGGACCTGTTCGAGGTGCTGCGGGACGAGGAGGCGTTGCGGCGAGTCGACGTGGTGCAGCCCGTGCTGTGGGCCGTGATGGTGTCACTGGCCGAGGTATGGCGCGCGGCGGGCATCACCCCCGCGGTGGTGGTGGGCCACTCGCAGGGCGAGATCGCCGCTGCCCATGTGGCGGGTGTGCTCTCGCTGGCGGAGTCGGCCCGGATCGTGGTGACCCGCAGCGGGGTGATCGCCGACGGCCTGCCCGGCCGCGGAGGCATGGCGTCGCTCGCCGTGTCCGCCGAACGGGCCGAGGAACTGATCGAACGGTACGCGGGCAAGCCCGGCACGGTGTCGGTGGCGGCGGTCAACGGACCGTCCGCGGTCATCCTCGCCGGTGATGAGGAGCCGCTGCGCAAGGTGCTCGAAGGCTGCGCCACGGAAGGAGCCCGCGCGCGCCTGATCCCGGTGAACTATCCGTCGCACTCCCCGCAGGTCGCACTCCTGCGGGACCGGCTGGTCGAGGAGCTGGGCGAGGTCACCGCAGACCGTGCCCGGACCGTCTGGCACTCCACGGTGACCGGAGAGCCTGTGTCGGGCCCGGAGGCCGACGCCGCGTACTGGTACCGGAATCTTCGGGAGCCGGTCCGCTTCGCCGACGTGGTGGCCAGGCTGGTGGAACAGGGCGTGGACACGTTCATCGAGGTGAGCCCCCATCCCGTGGTCACCTCGGCCGTCGAGGACATCGCACTGGCGGCCGGTGCGGAAGAGGTGGTCGCCGTGGGCTCACTGCGGCGCGAGCACGACGAACCCGCCGCGCTGCTGCGATCGGCGGCCACCCTGTGGACCCGGGGCCTCAGAGTGGACTGGTCAGCTCTGGCCCCCGGGTCAACCGATCCGGTGGACCTGCCGACGTACGCGTTCCAGCGGGAGCGGTACTGGCTGCAGGCACCGCCGCTGTCCGGTGACGTGCGCGACGTCGGCCTCGAGCCCACCGGGCACCACCTCCTGACGGCCGCGGTCACCCCGGCCGGCACCGACACGGTCCTGTTCACAGGACGACTCGCGACCGCCGAAGGACTGCGGCCGGCCGAGAACACCGTCCAGGGAACAGCTCTGCTGCCCGGCGGAGTTCCGCTCGGCTGGGCACTCCACGCGGCCCAGCACCTCGGCTGCGGCGCGGTCGCGCACCTCGAGTTGGAGACACCGCTCGCCCTGGACGCCGCGGGCGCGGTCCGGGTGCAGGTGATGGCCGGTGCCCCGGACGAGGAGTCCCGTCGGGAGCTGACCGTCCACTCACAGCCGGAGGACCTCCCGGAAGCCGGATGGACGCGCATGGCCCGGGGACTGCTGGACCCCGCAGAGGGCCGGCCGGACGAGGAGGCGTTCACGGAACTGGCCGGTGTATGGCCGCCGGCCGGCGCCGAGGCGGTCGACGTCGAGGGCTTCTACGACGAGCTGTTCGAACGCGGTCACACCTACGGCCCTGCTTACCAGGGGCTGCGGGCGGCCTGGCATCGTGACGACGAGATGTTCGCCGAAGTGCTGCTCCCGGACGAGGCTGTGGACGGCACCGACCCGGAGTCCGCACTGCTCGAAGCGGTATGGCACGCCTGGCTTCAGCGAGTGGCTCCGGCCGGACCGTTGGTCCCCGCCTCGTGGTCGGGCGTCCGGCAGTGGGCCGCCGGAGCCCGGTCGGTGAGGGTCCGCCTGTCGGCGGTGGGCGATGACGCCGTGCGGGTCCAGGTGGCCGACGAGCTGGGTGTTCCCGTCATGGCCGTGGATGAGTTGGTGTTGCGGCCGGTGTCGGTGGGGTCGGCTGGTGGGCGGCCGTTGTACGGGGTGCGGTGGGATGTTTGGGAGCCTGTGGTGGGTTTGGTGGGTGGGGTGGGTTCGGTGGTGTGGGAGGAGTCGTTGTCGGTGGAGGAGGTGGTGGCTGTTGTTGGTGGGGTGGGTTCGGTGG
>NZ_JBEXYB010000087.1:0-3890 GCF_040630715.1 Streptomyces sp. NPDC005752
GAAGAATTCGAGGCCCAGCACCATCGCTCCCAGGCGACCACGAACACCGCCTGAAACCAAAGACATCGGCCGCTACGAAACCCAGGGCAGCTCACGATGCTGCGGTGCGTCAGGCTCAGGTACTTGACGCCCTTCGCGGGCCAGCCGCAGGTTTCGAGCACTGCCCGAGCCTGCTGGACCGGGTTCTTGTCCTCAGCGCCGGGCAGCTTAAGGATGAGGCGGACCTCGCCTGCGGTCTTGTCCATGTCCGGCTGCTGGATCAAGTCAGGTCGGATTCTATTCAGGACCTCAACGATCGGCTTCGCACAGCGATGGTTGCTATGCATGGTGAACGTAACCAGGTCGTCCCGCTCCAGGGCGCCGACGCCGGTGTTGTAGATCTTCTGCATGGAGTCGCCGAAGAAACCGACGGTGCAGGCGGGTCCGGCCGCCGTGGCGATGTGGTCCAAGAGCAGGCTGACGGTGGCGGGGAAGGTGTCCTGATACTCGTCGACGAAAACCACCGGGTAGCGGTGGGCGATGATCCGCGCGAGTTTGGACTGCGAGCCAATCAGTGTGGTGGCGAGCGCGAGGACCTCGTCGTGGGAAATTTTCCCGTCTGCAAAGCGCCGACCTCGGTCTTGGTATTGAATCTGGAGGCCGGAAGCGATTTCTGCCATGTCCTGGGGGCGCGGCAATCCTTGGTTGTACTCGATGAGGGCGTCCAGCAGCTCGCGCTGATGGTCTTGGATGAGACTCCACAGGAACTCGTGAATTGTGCCGACGTACACCAGGGGATCCTCAGCGATGCGCTGCTTGATCTGATGCTTGGCCACATTGGTGTAGGTGATGCAGGCGATCTGCTTACCGGCCTGTTCCAGGGCGGATCGCCGGGTATCGAGGAGGTAGAGAAGGGCTTCCACCAGGGCCGTGGTCTTGCCGGCGCCGGCCCCTGCTTCCACGAGGAAGTTGCTCCGGGCGTCGAGGGCGGCGCGGATACCTTCGCGTACTTCTACCTCATCAGCCACTGCAGGCCCTCCTGGATATAGCGAGGGACCGTCCAGCCCTCCGTGAGAACCATGTCGAACGCGAAGTCGGTCTTCTTGCGACTCAGTCGCTCGGCGATGGGGAAGGCGGCGGCAGCGATGGCCTCTGGCCTCGGCATGATGCCGACCTCGCTGGTGAAGGCATTCTTGAGGGCCAGCGTGCCCAAGTTTCGGGCGAACATGTCGGCGTTGGCAATGATCATGGCATCCTCGAAGCTACGCCCGCACGGCCCCCCGTCCGCTTCCGGCACCTCGTAGGCGACGCGTACGTTCCCGCAGACCTTCGCCTCTGCCGGCGCCTGCAGGAGCGTCTTGACCTCACTGAGCTTCGGCACCCACTCCTTGAGGGTGGCATTGGAGGTGAGGGCGCCGCCGGTGTCGGGTGCGCAGCGTTTTTTAGTGGCGGGGTCTACCGAGTCGAGGTCGGTGATCACCAGCGCAGGGACACCGAGGAACTCCAGGAGAGTCTTGAACCGGCCGGCGTACGCGTCGCCGACCTCGATAATCGAGATGTACTGGTTTGCCAGTTCAGGCGCACACTTGCTGATCATGGCGCGGAGAAGGAGCCGTTCAGCGGTTCCCTCGATCAAGATGATGCGGTCGGCGAAGAACATGTCACAACGGTGCGTGTGCATGTACTGGGCGAGGAACTGAAGGGTCGTCTTCCCATTGTTCTGCTGCTTGATGGTGTGCTCGAAGTCGGAGAGGTCCTTGACCTTGAGGGTGAGGCCGTTGCTGTCGAAATAGCGCACGGCACCAAACCCGCTACTCGCGACGATGTGCGAGGAATGGGTGGTCAGGACCGCCTGGACGGCCCACTCTTCTTTCTCCAAGAGGCGGTTGATGTTGCTAATGAAAACTTCCTGCATCTGGGGGTGCAGGTGCGCTTCGGGCTCCTCGATGAAAAGCAGTTGCAGGGCCGGTCGGGGCTTCAAGCGTAGGTAGGCGTGATAGAAGCCGATGACCTGAACCACGGTGCTGATGAGCTTGCTGTAGCCAAGGCCATTGTGCCCCTCAGGCAGCGGATGGTCGCTCCCAGACGAGGCGTACTGAATGCGGGTACTGCCGCGGAGAATATCTCCGGACTCGATCAAAGAGATGATCTCCGGCGTTTGCAGCGGAGTGATAGTGCCCACGCCGAAGGTCCGCAGTTCATCGAGGATGGGTCGGAACAATAGGCCGTAGTTGATGTCGATGCTCTTCGAAGCGACGGCCAGCGCCTGCTCAATGCCCTCGATGTTCCGATTGCGTTCCTCGTCGGCACTGTTCGCCTTATAGAAGGTCTCGAAGGTCTTGGACAGTGTGCGGGCCCGGTCCGCGGGAACATCGTCGATACGAGGCTGGGCGTGGATGGACTTTACCGACAGCGCCCTGCGCGCCGTAGCCGGCGTGATCTCTCGACGGACGTTTGGATCCAGGGCCGAGACCGCCCAGTAGGAGGTGACGTAGAAGGTAGAAAAGTTCTTGCGGAGGAACTTGCCCCAGTCGAAGTCCGGGCCTTGTCGGGTCAGGGCAGCGTCCACTTGCTCCAGAAAATCGCGCGGCCGCTTCACACTCAGGACCGCTTCGAGCCGAGCCTCCAGGCAATCCTCGTCCAGGTCCAGGATGATCCCGGACAGCAAGGCGAGGTCGTCCTCCACGGTGTAGGCGATGACGACCTGCACACTGATGACAGGGAGGAGCTCTTCCGCTGCCTTCAACTGCCCTTCGCGGCTCTCGCTGCTGTCCTCCGGCACGGCCTGGGCCGTACGGTAGGCCTCCACGGCCGACTTGATCCCCTTGATCCTGCTGACGGACAGGTCCTCCAGGATGAACTTGCTGTCGTCGCTGCCGAAGAACTTGTCGAAGAGGTTAGCAAAGGACGTCTTGCCGCTGTTATTCCGGCCCACTACGAGCGTGGCCTTGTTGTCGATCTTCACCTCTACATCCTGCAACGCGCGAAAGTTCGTCACTTTGGCACAGGTCAGCTGCACTGGTTCTCCCGAGCTGCTCCCACCTCCAGGCCCTGCCGTACCGGCCCAGTAGGCGCATTAATTTGATGCAGTATCAGGCACACCGAGGGCCTAGATCCGCGCTTCGCCAAAAGTGGATCATTCGTTCGACTACTCGGCTACTTCGTCCGGGCTGAAGCCGCCGGGCCGGGGCCAGTGCAACTGCGGTGGCGTGGCAATGCCTGAGTGCCCAGACGCTGGGCTGGCTGCCGTGATAGATGAGGGAGGGCCAGACTTTCTCAGACTCCCCGCACCCGTGCAGCGCGCTCTCTGTTCTCTGCCACCCGCAGTGACGCCTCCTGCTGAGCCAGTCCCGCTGCTGCGACGGCGGCGAGCGCGGGCACTTGAGTTGAGAGGGTAGTGAAGTAGTCGATGAGGTGCTGATGTCTGGCGGAGTCATCTCCCCACCAGGAGTCGACCCAAGCGACGTTGGCCGCGATATGAGCGGGGGGTATGCCTTGGTCGAGGAGCAGTGGGCCGAGGCTCTCCAGGCTCTCGTTTCGCTGTCCCACGAGGGCTTCGAGGAGGTCGTCGGGAGTAACGGCGCTGTCTCGGAGCAGACGCTCCGCCAAGTCGCGGTCCGAACCGACAAGCTGGACGAGTGGGCTATGGCCGATGCGCGGAAGGCCGGCGCAGCGGACGGAAAGCCGGTAACGATGTGCCTGTGGAAGGCGGTCCAGGTGGAGATTGCAGCCGTGGGGTTCAGGGGCAGCGAAATAGCCGCGGTCGGCCATTTCGCCGAGCCGTTCGGTATACCACGCTTCGAGCAGGTCGGGATCATGAGCTGAACCGGGTTTCGTAGCGGCCCTGAAGCCGGGCATGATTGATCCGGCAGATGGGAAGCACAGGTCTGATGCCTGCACCCCGGAAGTAT
>NZ_JBEXYB010000088.1:0-3677 GCF_040630715.1 Streptomyces sp. NPDC005752
TCCCCCAACACCCCACCGTCAACCACACCATCCACCACCAACAACCCCGCACCACGAGCCACCAGACCCGCCACCACCGGACCATCCACCCCACCTGCAGCACACACCACCAACCAACCACCCGGAAGCGACTCCGACACCACACCCCCGACCGACTTCCACACCACCCGATAACGCCAAGAGCTGTCGTCTCCGGTACGTACGGCAGTCGGCTCCTCGAACCAGTAGTGCTCGTGCTGGAAGGCGTAGGTGGGCAGGTCGATGCGGCGGGCGCCGGTGCCGGCGAAGTACGCCGCCCAGTCGACGGCCGATCCGCGTACGTGGAGTTCGGCCAGCGCGGTGACGAGGGTCGTAGCCTCGTCGCGGTCCTTGCGCAGTACCGGGACGAACGCCGAGTCCTGGACACAGTCCTGGCCCATCGCGGACAGCACCCCGTCGGGTCCCAACTCCAGGTAGATGGTGGTGCCTTGGTCCTGGAGAGTGCGCATCCCGTCGACGAAGCGGACCGCCTCACGAACGTGACGCACCCAGTAGTCCGCCGAGCAGATCTCCTCGCCCGACACGACCACACCGGAGACGTTCGAGACGATCCCGATGCCGGGCGGGTGGAAGGTGAGGCCCTCCGCGACCGTGCGGAATTCGTCGAGCATGGCGTCCATGCGGGGCGAGTGGAACGCGTGGCTGACGCGCAGACGCTTCGTCTTGCGGTCCTGCGCTGCGAAGTGGCCGGCGATCGCGAGGACAGCGTCCTCGTCACCGGAAATCACGGTCGCGGAAGGCCCGTTGAGCGCGGCGATAGATACACCGTCGGTCAGCAGCGGCAGGACTTCGTCCTCCGATGCCTGGAGCGACACCATCGCCCCACCCGCCGGCAACGCCTGCATCAGACGACCACGCGCCGCCACCAGCTTCGCCGCATCCTCCAGCGACAGCACCCCCGCCACATGCGCGGCCGACAGCTCACCGATCGAGTGCCCCAGCAGATAGTCCGGCTTCACACCCCACGCCGACACCAAACGGAACAGGGCGACTTCAAGAGCGAACAGCCCGGCTTGGGTGAACTGCGTCTGATCCAGCAGCTCACCACCCTCGAACACCACATCCCGCACCGTCCGGTCCAGATGCCGGTCCAGCTCCGCACACACCGCGTCGAACGCATCCGCGAACACCGGATACGCCTGGTACAACTCACGGCCCATACCCGACCGCTGCGCACCCTGACCCGAGAACAACACCGCCGACCGTCCCTCGACCACCTCACCCCGCACGGTCCGGTCACCGACCAGCACCGCACGGTGCTCCAACGCCGCACGCGTCGTCGCCAGCGAGAACCCGACATCCACCGAATCCCGGCCCACGGCGAACGCCGACAACCGCTCCACCTGCGCCGAAAGACCCGCCTCCGACTTCGCCGACACCACCCACGGCACCACCGGCAACACGGCACCGGTGACGTCTTCCGCCGTCTCGATCACCGGTGCCTGCTCCAGGATCACGTGTGCGTTCGTGCCACTGATCCCGAACGACGACACCGCGGCACGCCGCGCATCACCCGTCTCCGGCCACGCCACCGACTCCGTCAGCAGCTCCACCGCACCCGCCGACCAGTCCACCTGCGACGACGGCTCATCCACATGCAACGTCTGCGGCAGCACACCGTGCCGCATCGCCATCACCATCTTGATCACCCCGGCCACACCCGCAGCAGCCTGCGTGTGCCCGATGTTCGACTTCAGTGACCCCAGGTGCAGCGGAACGTCCTCGGCACGCTCCTGCCCGTAGGTCGCGAGTACCGCCTGCGCCTCGATCGGGTCGCCCAGAGCCGTACCGGTTCCGTGTGCTTCCACGGCGTCCACCTGGGAAGACGACAGGCCTGCGTTCAGCAGTGCCTGCCGGATCACCCGCTGCTGCGACGGGCCGTTGGGCGCCGTCAGACCGTTCGACGCACCGTCCTGGTTCACCGCCGAACCCCGCAGGACAGCGAGCACCTCGTGGCCGTTCTGCCGCGCGTCCGAAAGCCGCTCGACCAGGAGCACGCCCACGCCCTCGGACCAGCCCGTACCGTCCGCCGCCTCGGCGAAGGACTTGCATCGGCCGTCCCCCGCGAGGCCGCCCTGCCGGGAGAACTCGGAGAACGTCACCGCGGTGCCCATCACCGTCACGCCACCGACCAGAGCCAACGAGCACTCGCCCGACCGCAGGGCCTGAGCGGCAAGGTGCAGAGCCACCAGAGACGACGAACACGCCGTATCCAGCGTGACGGCCGGCCCTTCGAGCCCGAAGGCGTACGAGATGCGACCGGACAGGACGCTCGTCGCGTTTCCTGTGAGCAGATGCCCCCCGACGCCCTCCACCTCACCGGCGTTGGCTCCCGACGCGTATCCCTGGCTCGCAGCTCCGGCAAAGACAGCGGTAGCGCTGCCGCGCAGGGAGAGCGGGTCGATGCCGGCCCGCTCGAACGCCTCCCACGACGTCTCCAGCAGCAGCCGCTGCTGGGGGTCCATCGCCAGCGCCTCACGCGGCGAGATCCCGAAGAACTCGGCATCGAAGTCAGCGGCGTCGTGCAGGAAACCGCCCTCGCGTGCGTACGAGGAACGCGGGTCGACGGACCATCCCCGGTCGATCGGGAAGCCGGTGATTCCGTCGGCTCCTTCAATGAGCAACGTCCACAGGTCCTCCGGAGAGCGAACGTCCCCGGGGAGGCGGCAGCTCATGCCCACGATGACGATCGGGTCGTCGCTCGTGACTGACGTGGCTGTCCCGGAAGCATCCGAATCCGCTCCCGCGCCGAAGAGCCGCGCACGGAGGTATTCCGCCAGAACAGCAGGGTTCGGGCAGTCGAAGACAAGAGTGGTGGGCAGACCCAGCCCGGTTTCCTTCTGCAGTCGGTTCCGCAGCTCGACAGCTGTCAGAGAGTCGAATCCCAGTTGCTGGAAAGCCCGGTCCGCAGGAATCCTGACCGTGTCCCGGTGCCCCAGAACGAACGCGACCTGCCGGCGTACGAGGTCGAGCAGCGCAGCAGCTCTCTCGGTGTCCGCAAGCGCTTCGAACCCTGCCGGGAGCGAGGAGGGCCGGGTGTCGGCAGGGACGGATGTGCCGAACTCGGTGAGCTCGCTCAGCAGAGGGCTCTCACGCACGGCGGTGAACGTCGGCGTGAAGATTTGCCAGTCCACATCGGCGACCGTGATCACGGCATCACCCTCGTCGAGCGCCTGCTCGAGTCCGGCTATCGCCGTGGTCGGCGCCATCGCGGTCAGGCCACGGCGACGAAGGTGCTCCGCAGCTTCACCACCGGCCATTCCACCCTCCGCCCAGGGGCCCCAGGCGATGGAGGTGGCGGTCAGCCCACGGGCCCGTCGGCTCTCGGCCAGACCATCCAGGTGCGCGTTGGCCGCCGCATAAGCGGCTTGACCTCTACTGCCCCAGACGGCACTGATCGAGGAGAACAACACGAACGCGTCGAGCGGCCGGTCACCGAAGACCGCATCCAGATTGTCCGCACCCGCCACCTTGGCCCGCAGCACCTCGTCGAAGTCGTCCGACCGTGTGTCGGTGAGCGGCGCCATGCGGTTGATGCCCGCGGCGTGGAACACGGAACGCACCGGACCGCCGGCAGCCTCAACCTCGGCCACCAGCCCAGCCAGAGCATGACGATCACTCACGTCACACGCAGCGAC
>NZ_JBEXYB010000089.1:0-3452 GCF_040630715.1 Streptomyces sp. NPDC005752
CGCGGGGCCGTTCGGCGCGGTCAGCCCGTTCGACGCACCGTCCTGATTCACCGCCGAACCCCGCACCACAGCCAACACCTGATGCCCGTTACGCAGCGCATCCGACAACCGCTCCACCAACAGCACCCCAACGCCCTCCGCCGCGCCCATCCCATCGGCTGCGGCGGCGAACGCCTTGGATCGGCCGTCGCGGGAGAGACCCTGCTGTCGGCTGAACTCGGTGAACAGATCAGGAGTGGACATCACAGCGACACCACCGGCCAGCGCCAGCGTGCACTCGCCCTGGCGCAGGGACTGCACGGCCAGATGCAATGCCACCAGCGACGACGAACACGCCGTGTCCACAGTGATCGCCGGACCCGTCAGACCGAACGTGTACGCGATACGACCCGACGCAACACTGCCCGCCGTACCCGTCATGGCATGGCCTTCGACCTCTTCGGGGATCGCGGGCAACCTGCTGCCGTAGTCACGGAAGCTGGATCCGATGAAAACGCCCGTGTGGCTTCCGCGGACCGACGACGGATCGATACCGGCACGCTCGAAGAGCTCCCAGGACGTCTCCAGGAGCAGCCGCTGCTGCGGATCCATCGCCAACGCCTCACGCGGCGAGATACCGAAGAACCCCGCATCGAATTCGCCGGCGTCGTGGAGGAATCCACCCTCGGTCACATATGACGTACCCGGCCTCTCACCTTCCACGTCGACCAGGGCGGCCAGGTCCCAACCGCGATCGTCAGGGAACCCGGAGATTCCGTCAGCACCTGCGGACACCATCTCCCACAGGTCCTCCGGCGACGAGACGCCGCCAGGGAAGCGGCAACTCATGCCGACGATCGCCACGGGCTCACTACCGGCCGACTCCGCTACTCGTAACTGAGCCCGCGTTTCCTGGAGTTCCGCCGTGACTCGGGTCAGATAATGGCGAAGCTTCTTGACATCTTCCATGTGCTTGCCCCATGTAGTGAGTCAGAACCGTGTGAGTCAGAACCGTGAAGGTCGGAACCGTGGGAAAACAGATCCGCGAAACCATGTGGTCAGGAAATTCCGAATTCCTTCTCAATGAATTCGAAGATCTCGTCGTTGCTGGCAGCCTCGAGCTCTTCGGACTCGACAGCCGCCGCCTCCTGCTGCTGTGCGGTGCCGGCGAGCGCGCGAAGGAGGCTGCGCAGCCGACCGCCGATCTGGGCTCTGGAGGGGTCGCCGTCCGACATCTCTGCAACGAGGTTTTCCAGGCTGTCGAGTTCCGCAGCACCGGGTGTTACCGACCCCTCGGTTTCCTCGAACAGTTCGGCTCCGAGATGGCGCACGAGATCGGCCACCGTCGGGTGGTCGAACACCACGGCGGTGGGCAGTCGAAGGCCGGTCGCGGTATTCAGCCGGTTGCGCAGTTCGACTGCGGTGACGGAGTCGAGACCGAGTTCCAGGAACTGGCGTCGTAGCCCCACCGCGTCGGCGGATTCATGCCCGAGCACGGCTGCCACGTGGGTTCGTACGGTGCCCATGAGCTGCCGGTCGCGTTCCTGAGGCGCCAGGCGGGACAGTACGTCACGCAGAGGGGTGGCCGGGTCGGCGGTGCCGGCCGCTTCCAGCACGCTTCGGGCCTCGGGGATCTCGTCCAGCAAATGACTCGACCGCGTCGCCGTGTAGGCGTGGGTGAACCGGTCCCAGTCGATGTCGGCTATCACCACGGTGGTGTCGTCGTGTTCCAGCGCGGCTTCCAGAGCAGAGACCGCCGACTCCGGGGACAGGAGCGGTACACCGTGCCGGAGGCGGACCTCATTCACGCCGGCCAGCTCGGCCATGCCGCCCTGTGCCCAGGAACCCCAGGCCACGGAGGTGGCCTTCAGCCCTTGCGAACGGCGGTACTGGGCGAGGGCGTCAAGATAGGCGTTGGCGGGGGCGTAGTTGCCCTGGCCCGCCATGCCGACTGTGCCGGCCAGCGAGGAGAAGAGGACGAAGGCTGTGAGCTCCAGTTCCCTCGTCAGTTCGTGTAGGCGCCACGCTGTCTCGGCCTTCGCCCGCAGCACCCTGTCGACTTGATTGAGGGTCAGGGTGGTGACTGCCCCGTCGTCCAGGACCGCAGCAGTGTGGATCACGGCTGTCAACGGGTACTCGTCCGGAACCGCGGCCACGAGCTCGCGGAGCGCGTCGGCATCCGTGATGTCACACGCCGTCACGGTTACTCGGGCTCCCGCTTCCGTCAGTTCGGCTTCCAGCTCTGCAGCTCCCGGCGCTGTGGCGCCCCGGCGGCTGACGAGGAGGAGGTGCTCGGCGCCCTGGGACGCCAACCGACGGGCGACCTGCCCGCCGAGGGCGCCCGTGCCCCCGGTGATCAGCACCGTCCCGCTTCCCGGATTCCAGCCACCACCCAGCTCATCACCGATGGGCGTCCGGACGATCCGACGCCCGAGGATCCCGAGGGGCCGGACCACAACCTGGTCTTCGTGAGCGTCGGCTGCCATCACCCCGCAGAGCCGGCTGAGGGAATCGACGTCGGGCGCCAATGGCAGGTCCACCAGCCCTCCCCACCGTTCGGGGAGTTCCTGCGCCACAACTCGGCCCAGGCCCCAGACCATCGCCTGCGCAGGGCTGGTGAGCGGGTCCGCCTCTCCGGTGGAGACGGCGCCCCGGGTGACACACCACAGCGGTGCAGTCACCCCTAAGGCTTCCATCTCCTGGACCAGCAACAACGTCCGGCCGAAACCCGCCGGAACCGAGGGCACGTCGGGGAGGGGCCTCTCGTCCTCGGCGAGCAACGACAGCACGCCGGCCGCATCGGAGTGTGCGGCCAGCAGACCGGCCCACTCCTGCGCGTCGTCGGGTGCCACAATCGGCACCACCTTGGCTCCGTGCGCTTGAAGCGCCCCGGCGACCGCCGCGCTCAGCTCGCCGTCCACCTGATCCGGCGCAACGACTACGAGCCAGGTTCCGGACAGGTGAACCGAGTTGTAGTCGGACAGCGGCTTCCAGTCGGCGCGGTACCGCAATGACTGCATCGAGGCGGTGGCGCTCTGTCGCCGATGCCACGCAGACAGCGCCGGCAGCACTCTCTTCAGCTCCGAGCGAGCGTCATCGAGCCCCAGGGTCTGTGCGAGGCCCTCCAGGTCCTCCCGTTCCACGACGTCCCAAAAGCCGTCATGGGGAGCCTCTGCCGCAGTGGGGCGGGGGGCGGAGGCGTCGAGCCAGTACCGTTCGGGCTGGAAGGCATACGTCGGCAGGTCTACGTGGCAGCCGCCGTCGGAGATGCCAGTGCTGTCGAGGACTGTCCTCCAGTCGAGTTCGACGCCTCGCACCCAGAGTTCCGCCATCGAAGTCATGAAACGCTGCGGACCACCCTCACCCCGACGGAGCGTGCCCACCGCCAGAACGTCGTCGCTGATCTCCTGGAGCGCACCCAAGAGCACCGGATGCGGACTGACCTCCACGAACACCGCATCACCCTCGTCCAG
>NZ_JBEXYB010000090.1:0-3185 GCF_040630715.1 Streptomyces sp. NPDC005752
CGACCCAGCGGTGCGTGAAGAAGCCCGGCTCGCAGCAGCCGAGATCACCGCAGCCGAGTCGGACGGCCTCACCCACAACTCTTGACTATTGCTCCTGATCGCCGCCCACCAGCAGCTCGGCGGACCGATCGTACTCATCTGGGACAACCTGAACGTCCACAAGGCCGTCGGCCTGCGGGAGTTCGCCGAAGCCCGGGACTGGCTGACCATCTACTACCTGCCGCCCTACGCACCCGACCTCAACCCCGTCGAAGGAATCTGGTCCCTCCTGCGGCGCGGCTGGCTCTCCAACGTCGTCTTCAGCACCCCCGAACACCTCGTTCAGCGCATCCGACGCGGCCTACGGCACATCCATTGCCACAGCGACCTTATAGACGGCTGCCTCGCCGAGACCGGCCTCACTATCAGACCTGCCTGAGCAGCAACACGACACCACGAGTTCAACCTCAGTAGTGGCCCGCTGAGATTCCCCGCTGACGGCCACTTGACGGAGCATCAAGTGGCCGCCGCTGCGATCACACCGTGTAGTGCGAGACCGCCTCCATGGCCCACCTCCAGTCCGCACCAGCCAACGCGACGCCTCGTCCGCTATGCCCCGCCAGCACCCGACGTGCTTCGCCCGCCCGGGGGCCGGTCGTCGGCTCCGGCCCCACGGTCGAGGTGGTCTCGGGGCACGGCAGCAGTTGGTGGTGGTGGCCCGTTTCGGGCCCCAGAATAAGGCGTACTGGCGGCAGGGATCAGGGGTTGGCGACCTCGGGCCTTGACCCCTGATGTTGGACACACGAGACACTGGATCCTGAGGATCTGAGAACGGACATCTCGTGGTCATGAAGAACTACCCGCCGGAGTTCAAGGCGGACGCGGTCGCGCTGTACGAGTCGCGGCCCGAAGCGACGATCAGGTCGGTCGCCGCTGATCTGGGCATTGCGGTCGAGGATCGTGCTGGCATGCGCCGAGGACACGTCGAACAAGCGGGTCGCCAGCCGGCTGGGAACCTCGGTGTCCACGGTGGCCCGGTGGCGACGCCGGTTCGTTGAACTGCGACTGGAAGGTCTGGCCGACGAACTGCGTCCGGGCCGGCCGCCGTCGATCCTCCTGGACCGGGTCGAGGAGGTTGTCGCCGCCACGCTGGAAACGTCGCCGCGTGATGCCACGCACTGGTCGCGGGCGTCGATGGCCGAGCGGACCGGCCTGTCGAAGTTGACGATCGGACGGACCTGGCGGCAGTTCGACCTGAAGCCGCACGTCCAGGACACGTTCAAGCTGTCCACGGATCCGCAGTTCGTGGAGAAGGTCGTCGATGTCGTCGGCCTCTACCACCACCCGCCGGAGAAGGCCGTGGTGCTGTGCGTGGACGAGAAATCACAGGTCCAGGCCCTGGACCGCACGCAGCCGGTCCTGCCGATGATGCCCGGCATGCCGGAGAGGCGCACCCATGACTACCAACGGCACGGCGTGACCAGCCTGTTCGCCGCGTTCGACATCGAAGACGGAAGCGTCATCAGCTCTCTTCACCGCCGTCATCGGGCCGTGGAGTTCAAGAAATTCCTGGTCAAGATAGACAAGGCGGTGCCGGCTGAACTCGACGTCCACCTGATCTGTGACAACTACGCCACTCACAAGACGCCCGCGATCAAAGCCTGGCTCGGACGGCACCCCCGATTCCACGTCCACTTCACACCGACTGGTTCCAGCTGGATCAACCAGGTCGAGCGGTGGTTCGGGCACCTCACCGACAAGCTCATCCGCCGCGGGACCCACCGATCGGTTCAAGCCCTTGAGGCGGACATCCGCACCTGGATCCAGACCTGGAACGAGGACCCCAAACCGTTCACATGGACCAAGAGCGCCGACGAAATCCTCAACTCGTTAGCGAAATATATTGCCAGGATTTCTGGTGCATCACACTAGCGCGTGGCCTTGGCCGTCGAGGCGATCCGTCGCCTGTCTGGGGGCTTGCGCGGTAGCGGTGTTTCCCGGCATGGGTGAGTACCCCGAAGACCGTGAGCAGGTCACCGAGGCCTATCGGCTCCAGGCGAAGGAGAAGATCGCCGCACTGTGGGAGAGCATCGGCTTCCAACTGTTCCGCCGCGGGGTATGGCTCCGGCACCGCCCTGCGCCGACCGGAGGAACTCATGCAGGCCCACCGTGCTCAACTGCGCGCGCTCGGCACGGCCTTCCAGTAGTCCGGGTCCGTCTGAGAGCGGCTCGGCGGATACCACGGCTGACGCAGACGGCACCGGGTCGTGCCGGTGAGACCGTGTACGATCCGGCTCGTCCCGCGGGCGCTGGTCTGGGTCAGGCAGGCCGTGGTCGCAGCGAGCGGCTCTCGCTTCCGAAGTTCGACGAACTGCCGTAGATGCCCGCACCGTGGCAGCCGACTGAGGCCTCGTTCGGCCTGGACCCGCCGTGTTCCTGACGGCTCGTTGGCTTGCCCGGCGACTGTGAAGGCGTGAGGTGGGTTATGCAGGGGTGCGTTTGGTTCGGCGTAGCAGAGTGAGAGTGGTGACGGCGGCGAGGGTCATCCAGGTTTTGCCGAGGATCTGTCCTGGGAGGTAGTCGAGGGAGCCGAAGGCGAGTTGGAGGAACAGGAGGCTGTCGGCGAGCAGGCCGACAGCGTTCGAGGCAAGCATTGCGAGGAGCAGTCCGCGTTGCCGCAGCGGCTCGTAGACGGCGAAGTCCATGATTTCTGCTACGGCGAAGGCGATCGCGGAGGCCGTAGCGAGGTTTGGGTCGGCCAGGAGGTAGGACAGGAGGGTGCCGATGGCTATGGCGGTGAGGACGGCTCTGCGTCCTGCGGCTTCTCGTGCGAGGTCGCGCAGTACGAGGGCGAGGCCGACCATGTACACCCCGGCGGGGGCGGTGTAGCCGAAGCCTACTGGGACGACGCCGAAGTGGCTGACGGCGAGGTTGGCGGCCGGGATGGTCGCGATATAAGCGAGGAGAGTGAGGATTTCAGCGCGAGCGGGGACGTTCACGATCTGCTTTCTGTGGTGATCGAGGCATAGTGCGGTTGTTTGACGACGGCTGGGCGCGGAGACAAACGTCGGGCAGTTCACCACACGGCATGACAGCCGGATGGTTCGTCCTTCTGAGCTTGCTCCGCTTTGACGGACACCATTGGTGTGGTGGTCAGGCTGCGATTGCGGTCTCGTACTCGGCGGGGCTGAGGTAGCCGAGGCTGC
>NZ_JBEXYB010000091.1:0-3172 GCF_040630715.1 Streptomyces sp. NPDC005752
CGGCGAGGCTTCTTCTTCCCCATGCTCTCCATGATGGACATCCTCCCGGGGCTGAACCCCAGATCTCGAATGTCCGTCAAAGCGGATCAAGCCCAACGAGCTCCGCAGCCGGAAGCCACGACTTGTTTCCCGGCAAGCCCTAAGCTTGATCTTTAACCTCGAGGTCCGAACGGCTCGTCGTACTTGATCACTCGGACTGGTAACTGCGTTACATGCAGGCGGCCTTCGGCTGAGCATGTGATCCGACCAAGGAACACACAACGCTCAGCACGAAGGCCGTGGGGATGAGTCTGTCGCATCACGTCGTCCGGCAGGATCCGATTGCGGGACTGTCACGCTTCCGGGGTGAGTTCTACTCCTGCCTGACCCGGCGTGCGGATGGACTGTTCGAACTCGTGGACGCGGTGTTGTGCGCCGACGGGCCGGTCCGGTCCCTGGTGGAACTGTCACTGGTCGGCGAACACCGGCGGGGACACGGCGGGCTCTACGACGCTCTGGCCGCGGGCCGGGTCGACGTCGCCAGGCTGAGACGGGCCCTGGCCACGGTGCCGCTACCGCGCGCGTCGGACGGCCGGCTGGTCCTGGCCGCCGACCTCACCTGCTGGCTGCGGCCCAACGCCCACACCTCACCGCAGCGGATCCTGTGCCACACCTACGGACGGGGCAAGGACCAGCACATCCCAGTTCCCGGCTGGCCGTACTCGGTGATCTGCGCGCTGGAGACCGGCCGAAGTTCCTGGACCGCACCGCTGGACGCACTACGTCTGGCACCGGGCGACGACGCCGCCACCGTCACCGCCAGGCAGATGCGCGAGCTCGTCGAACGGCTCATCACAGCCGGCCAGTGGAAAGACGCCGACCCGGAGATCCTGATCGTGGTGGACGCCGGATACGACGTGCCACGTCTGGCCTTCCTTCTGAAGGACCTGCCGGTGCAGGTGCTGGGCCGGATGCGCTCGGACCGCGTCCTGCGACGCGCGGTCCCACCCCGCGAGCTTGGAGTTCGGGGCCGCCCGCCCCGCCACGGCGGCGAGTTCGTCTTCGGTGACCCGGCCACCTGGAACACACCCGACATTCAGACGGTGACCGCGACCCGCCTTTACGGCAGTGCCAACGCACGGGCCTGGGACCGGCTCCACCCGAGACTGACCCATCGCTCGGCCTGGACCGCCGAGCTGGGTGCCCTGCCGGTCATCGAGGGCACCGTGATCCGTCTGCAGGTCGAGCACCTGCCCAGCGGCGCGACACCGAAGACGGTCTGGCTGTGGTGGTCGGGCACCGACGCCACCGAAACCACCGTCGACCTGCTCTGGCAGGCATTCCTGCGACGCTTCGACATCGAACACACCTTCCGGCTCTTCAAACAGACCCTGGGCTGGACCTGCCCGAAGATCCGCAGCCCCGAAGCCGCCGATCGCTGGACCTGGCTGATCCTCGCCGCCTTCACCCAGCTCCGGCTCGCACGCCCATTGGCGGCAGACCTCCGACGGCCGTGGGAGAAGCCGGCCCCGCCCGAGAGGCTCACCCCCGCACGAGTCCGCCGCGACTTTCGGCACCTCCGCACAAAGGCCGCCTGCCCAGCCGAAGCACCGAAAACCGCCCAGCCCGGCCCAGGACGCCCACCCGGCCGCAAGAACGACCAGCCCACTGCCCGCTATGACGTGCACACAGTTGGCAGACCAGGCTCCGCAAAGCGACGCACGAAGAGATCAACGACCCCGCGTCCACGCCGCACAGGTTAAAGATCAAGCTAAGCCTTCTCCCCGTTCATGTTACGAAACACCTACTTGTTATCGTAGGGATCTCCAGGCCCAACTGGTCGGTTTTTTCCTCGTGCTTGACAGGGGATGCCCTGGACCGAGATAGTGGTCTCAATGCGACATGAGTCTGTCCGCAGCTAACGAAGCTCTCGTCTTCTCCACTGGAAGCGAGGGCTTTTTTCGTGTCCGCATCCTTGAGTGAGCCTCGGCATCCGCCGGGGCTTTTTCGTTTCCGGAGGTCCCTTCGTGTTCGACCCGTGGTGGTTCGTGAGCGCGGCCTGTGTCGTGATCACGGCGCTTGTGCTCCTGGCGGTAGTAGTGCTCCTGATTACGCGGCGCGTGGTCGACAAGGCACGTCCGGAAGACCTCCCCGCAGTCCTGGCTGGGCTGGGCGATGTGGTTGCCAGCCTGGCCTGCTTCCTGCCCTGGGGAAAGGCGCGGGAGAATCCGCCCACCGAGCCGGTTCCCCCTCAGACCGGCGAGACACTGGGCCAGCCGGTCACTATCGTCGCCGGCCAGTTGGCAGCTCCTGCGCTCAACCCGAGTCTCCTTCGCGGGGAAAGAGGAAATTGATGAGGCGTCGACGTCCCTACCGCGACACCATCGCGGAGCGAGCGGGCATCAGCAATCTCGGCCCCGCTTTGAACCTGGTCAGCAACCGCCGAGCATGGCTCTCGACCGGGCGCTCGACGTCAGCAGACAAGCCGCCGAAGCGCATGAAAGTCACATGAGGACTCACATGCCCCCGGGTCCTACTCCGGACTGGACTTCCACTCTTGCCCGGCTGGAGGACAGCGTCGATGCCCTCTGGTTCCGGCACTCAGCGCTGCGCCTGTACACCGATGCCCAGATCGTGGACGGAGCGGAAGACCGGATCAGGACCGCGCACGCGCAGCGGCTGACATTTTTTCCTCGGCTCCAGGAGGCGGTCTTCGAGGACTACGACTACGCCCAGCACCACGCGTCAATTCAGCAGAAGGTGGAAGAGCTGAAGGCCGGCATCACTGCGTGGGCGGATGTGGTCTTGGCGAGTCTGGAGCATCCGTAGAAGTGCGCCCGAGGTGGTGGATGTCCGCAGCGGTTTTCCCCTCCCGTGGGGAGGGCCGGGAGGGGCGGAGGGCCCTGCCCTCGCAGCGTGAGGCAGGGCCGGACCGGTGTGCGGACGGGGGGCCCGCAGAACCAACGATGCACCCAATCCGGCCATGGGGACAGGGGTGTGACCGGAATTTGCTGCCCTCAGGGGCGGGCCGGTCGCTCCGGCGCCTCGTGGGCCATGCGCAGACCTACCAGGTGGCCGTGGACCTGGACGGTGACGGTGGTGCCGTCGGCGACCGCCGCCGCGTCCGGGTGCTCGGCGGTGGCCTCGTCGAGCAGGTCGTGTATCCGGGCGTCGGTGCGGGCCTGCGCTGTCG
>NZ_JBEXYB010000092.1:0-2868 GCF_040630715.1 Streptomyces sp. NPDC005752
CGTTGTTGACGGCCGATCCTCTGATCACGGCGTGGATGGTGTCGCCGTCGTTCAGCGCGTCCTCCAGCCGCTTCAGTGCCACCACGCCGACACCGTTGCCGAAGACCGTGCCACGGGCGTCCGCGTCGAACGGGCGGATGTGCCCGTCCGGAGCGAGGAACGCTCCCTCCTGGTAGAGGTAGCCGGTGTTCTCGGGCACCTTGTACGACACCGCCCCCGAAAGGGCCATGTCGCACTCGTAGTTGAGCAGGCTCTGGCAGGCTGCGTGCAGCGCGACCAGGGAACTCGAGCAGGCGGTCTGGACGGGGAAGCTCGGTCCCCGCAGGTCGAGTTTGTACGACACCCGGCTGGTCAGAAAGGCGAGTTCGAAGCCCAGGCCGACGTTCTCACCCTTGATCGCCTCGCCCTGCTCCAGGTTGCTGAGGATGTTCCCGAGGTAGGCGGTGGTACTGGCGCCGCCGAAGACACCGATGCTGCCGTCGTACTGGGCGGTGTCGTAACCCGAGTGCTCCAGTGCCGCCCACGCCGTCTCCAGGAAGAGCCGGTGCTGCGGGTCCATGATCTTGGCCTCGCGGGCGGTGTACCCGAAGAACTCCGCGTCGAACAGGCTGATGCCCTCGAACTTGGGTGCGGCCTTGACGTAGTCCGGCCGTCCGAAGACCTCGGGCGGCACTCCGGCCGCCGCCAGCTCCTCGTCCGTCAGGGCGACGATCGACTCGACACCGTCGCGCAGGTTCGACCAGAACTCGGTCAGGTCCCCGGCACCGGGGAAACGCCCCGCCATCCCGATGATCGCGACACCGTCCCGTGCCGGGAGATCCGTGAAGTCAGTGGTCATCATTCGCCCCTTGCCGTTCGACGCCTCTGCTGGTGCTGACGCCGCTGCTGCATCTTCGCTCTGCGGTCCTCAAGTGCCTTGAGGTTGTCACTCGGTGCCTGCTCCACCGGCTTCTCGGTCAGCCCCGCCAGGTGGGCGACCGTCAGTCCCTCGTACAGATCGCCGAGCGTGAACTTCGTACCCAGCCTGGTGTTGACGGTGCTCACCAGCTGGATCGCGATCAGGGAGTTGCCGCCCAGATCGAAGAAGCTGTCCTGGATGCCGACCTTCTCGATGCCCAGCAGGTCCTGCCACACCTCGCATACCGCGCGCTCGGTGTCGCTGCGGGAGGCCACGAACTCGGTCAGGATGTCCGGGCGTTCGTGTGCGGTGGTGGGGGGTTCAACGGTGGCGTTCCGGTCCAGCGAGAAGGCGCTCGCGAAGAGGGCCGAGAGCTCGGCGGGCGACACGATGATCTGCGACTCCGAGGCGCCGGCCAGGATCGTGTCGAGAGCCCGCAGCCCCTCGGCGGCCGACATGGCGCGCTCTTCCACCTGCTCGATGCCGGGCGGCGTCGCGGTGGTCACCGCCATGCCGATCTCCCGCCACGGGCCCCAGTCGATCGAGATCACCCGCTGTCCACGGCCGCGGTCCTGGGCGAAGGCGTCGAGGAAGCAGTTCGCGGCGCAGTAGTCGACCTGCCCGACACTGCCGATGTTCGCACCGTTCGAACCGAACAGCACCAGGAAGTCCAGCTCCTGGTCCGCAAGGACCTCCTCCAGCACCAGGGTGCCGCGTACCTTCGGCAGGAGCACCTCGGCGGCCGCCTGGAGGTCCTTGAGCTGGATCAGACCGCCACCGGCCACGCCCGCCGTGTGGAAGGCGCCGTCGATGGCTCCCCAGCGCAGGGTGGTCTGCCGGACGGCCTCGCGCATCGCCGCCCGGTCGCTCACATCGGCCCGGAGCACCAGGAGTTCCGCGCCCGCGTCCCGCAGGCGGACCAACGTCCGCACGGTTTCGGCGAGCCGGCCCGCACCCGGGTTGCGGACGAGCCACGAGTCCCACTCCTCGGCGTCCGGCAGCCGGGTGCGCGCGGTGAGCGCGATCCGGGCTCCCGCGGCCGCGAGGTGCTCGGCCAGCGCGAGGCCCAGGCCGCCGGTGCCGCCCGTGACGAGGTAGACACCGCCCCTGCGCACCACCGGCGGCCGGTCACCTGCGGGCAGGGGCTGCGGCAGGTAGTGCTGGGACCACCGGTGGCCGCCCCGGTGGGCCACCGTCTCCGTGCCGGGCTCCGGCTCGGAAGTCAACTCGGCCATCAGCCTGTCCAGTTGAACCTTGGTGGGAGAAGTCAGGCAGTCGAGGTCGACGCTCCGGCAGGTGGTGCCGGGCAGTTCGCGGGGCAGCACGCGGCAGGGGCCCAGCAGGGCGGCCTTCAGTGGCGACAGCCGCTCGGCGCCGGTGACGTTGTGCAGTCCGTTGCTGAGCACCCAGATCCGGCGCGGCTCTCCGTCCGGGTGGCGGACGAGCGCCTGGGCGAGACGGATCAGGCTCTCGAAGCCGTGCTGGAGGCTTCCCTCCTCACCCGGCGCGGTGACACTCCAGGCGTGGACGATGCGGGTGGGTACGCCGGCGGGGCCCTCCCGCAGCGCGTTGATCAGCCGGTCGTGGTCGGCGCCGCCGGCCGGGTCGATGCCGTACCGGCCGCCTCCTGGCTCGGACCAACCGTCGGCCGCCGCCGCCACGGTGACCGTGGCGCCACCGGACCGCAGCCGTTCGGCGATCGCCTCACCCACGCCCAGGCCGTCGGCGAAGACCAGCCAGTGCCGGCCGCAGTCCGGCTGCCCCCCGGCAGGGAGAGCGGCTCGCTGCCATGACGGGGCGTAGAACCAGTCCGTGATGTCGTCGCGGCGCGCCGTGCTGCCGCTGACGACGGACGGCGCTGTGGTCTGCCGGTCAAGCCAGTAGCGTTTGTGTTGGAAGGGGTAGGTGGGGAGGGGGATGCGGCGGCGTTGTTGTTGGTTGTAGTAGTTGGTCCAGTGGGGTGTGGTGCC
>NZ_JBEXYB010000093.1:0-2762 GCF_040630715.1 Streptomyces sp. NPDC005752
TCTTCGCTCCAGGTGCGGAAGGCTGTGGCGCCCTCGCCCTTCCACTCGACCGTCTGCGGACGGACCTTCAGCTCCTCCGCGATCTCGCGGATCTCTTTCGCCGCACTGATCAACCGGTCCGACGCACCCTGGATCGCCCCACTGTTGGCCATGTCCAGCCAGGCCAGCATGGCCTCGTGCGTCATGCTGTCGAACGGTGTGCCCTGTCCTGCTTTCCCTGTGATCCATCCTCAGCCCCCGTCCGTCCCCCGTGCAGTGCCTGACCGACGCCCTCCGCGTCGCCGACCGTCGCGGCCCGAAGTGTCCCGGGTACGGAGCCTGACGGGCAGTCGCCCTTGCGGATTCAGACGGTGGGACCTTGACCTGGAGGGCCGCTGTACGGTGCACCGGATCCGGAAGCACCGGGAGGGGGCCCGTACGACGGGTATGACGGGTATGGGGGCTGCGGTTGCTGCTGATAGCCGTGCGGCGGCTGGTACGGGTGCGAGACAGCACGGGTAGCGCTTCGGCGGCGGGAGCGGATGACCATGACTGCCACTGCAGCGCCGATGAGGGCCGCCGCACCGACGCCCAGACCGATCCAGAGCGTCATGTTGCCGCTGCCGTCGGAGGTCGGCGCCGCGACGGCCGGCTTGTCGCTCTCCTCAGAACCGCCCGCGGCCTTGGACGGCTTCGCGGAGGGCATCGGGGACTCGGCCGCCGCAAGGTCGGGGAGCGGGTATTCGTCGGCGGGGCCGGGGTCGCCGGGGGTCTTCAGGGCGATCCGGGGGCGGACGACGCCGTAGCCGACATAGTCGTTACGCTCGGCCCCGCTTGTGGGTGCACCTGCGGTGTTCAGCAGAACCCGAAGGACCTGGTTGTTGGTCCAGTCCGGGTGCTTGGACCAGATGAGCGCGGCGGATGCGGAGGCCAAAGCTGAAGCGTCACTGGTCCCGTGTGACTCACAGAACCCGGTCTCGCCGCCACAGGCATGAACCAACTCTTCGCCCGGCGCAGACAAATCGACCTGCGAACCGAACTGTGATTCATCCGTCTTCTGAAGATCCCGCCCAATGGCACCTACACCCACTACGCCAGGTGTACTAGCCGGGTATTCCGCCAGGTTTGCAGCATCACCGCTATTTCCAACAGCCGCAAAAACGAGCGCACCCTCATCCAAGGCATATCGCACAGCTTCTTCCAACTGTCGCGAGCCTGTCGTTACCCCCAGGGAGATATTGACAACCTTGGCGTCGTGGTCAACGGCATATCGAATAGCTTTTGGGATGTTCGCGTGGAAACGCTCATGGGCGGAATCCTGGTTCGCAGCCTTGGTGGCGTCAGGCATGCGGATGGGGAGAATCTTCGCCTCGGGCGCCAACCCGAAAGCCCCATATCCCCCTTCTGCCTTACCTGTTCCAGCGATGATGCCGGCGATCCCCGTTCCGTGACCGCTGTAATCCTCAAGCTCGTTTCCAGGCACACCGTGCTCCAGATTCAGCCCCCTGAGCACTCTTCCGTCAAGGTCAGGATTCGTTGCGTCCACGCCTGTGTCAATGACGGCTACAGTGACACCTGCACCGGTACTCGTAGCCCACATCTTCTCGGCCTGCATCGCATCGAGGTGCCACTGCTCGGAACGGGCCGAATCTGAATACGCGGGCGTCGCCATGCTTCCAATCAGCAATAGCCCCATCACCGCCGGGACCATGATTCGTCGGGTGACTCCCGTATCACTACTGCTGGTGCGCATCCGATTCCTTTGCCGTTTCCATCAGCTCAATCGATCAGTCGATGACTGGAGGAACGACCCGTCGGCCGCCCCCAAGCCACGTTTCCTCATCCTCGACGAGATAGTCCGGCCGTTCGCCCTCACCGCGACTCGGCTTCCCCGGCCTCTGGGGAGTAGTGGCTCCCCCGCGTCCTGCCTGGCCGGCCCGAACACCTTCAGCCGCTGCCGCGCCGCGGACCAAGCCGGTGCCTCCCGGGGTGAAGGAACGACCGGATGTGCGCCCTGTCTGCTGGGGACGGCCGCCCACCACCCCACCGGACTCGCCTGCGAGGCGGCGGCCCCCGACGTTGCCACCGCGGGCACCTCCGGCACCTCCAGTTCCCGCGCCCTGCCCCATCGGCGCACGACCGGCCTGCGCCCCTTCCCCACCGACCACGGTGCCACGAGGAAGACCGTCACGGACCGGGGCCTGCACAGCAGGGCGGCCGCCTACGATTCCGCTTTCACGGGGAGGCCTGTTGATCCCGCCGGCGCCAGGATTTCCCCAGTTGGAGGCCGGAACGGGGGGACGCACACTTCCAGCTGGCCTACCACCACCTGTCACCGGTGAGAGGGCGGGGCGGCTTCCGCCTAGGCCGGGCGCAACGACGTGCGCTGTCGACGGCAGACTGATTTCGCTCTTGCCCCCGTTCGTACCGGGAGGAATCGTTGAGGGGTTCGACGGAGCATCTGGCAACGCAGTAGCTCCGGCGATCTCCATTTCGACAGACCTTGGCACAGGAGCGCTCCCCGGATGAATGGGCGCGGAAACGCTATGTCCTGGAGGTGTCGCTGCAACCTCCGTCGGATAGCCGCCGCCCGGCCCGGTTCCCGGCGAGTGCGGCGGCGCGCCGCCGCCCACGGGCGGGGCCCCGAACTCACGCCCGGCGCTCCCGTACCTCGTGCCCTCCTCAGGCGGCACGATCGCCCCCGGCGGCGGCGGGAACGCCGGCTTCTCCAGGCCGTCCAGCTGCGAGGCCGACAACGCGTACGACTGCGCCAGCTTCCGCAT
>NZ_JBEXYB010000094.1:0-2409 GCF_040630715.1 Streptomyces sp. NPDC005752
AGCAGCCTCGGCTACCTCAGCCCCGCCGAGTACGAGACCGCAATCGCAGCCTGACCACCACACCAATGGTGTCCGTCAAAGCGGAGCAAGCTCAGTGCACCGCCGGTAGCGCCAATGTGGTCACCCGACCCGGGCCGCCACCAATATCGAACGAGTCAGCGGCCGAGGACGCCTCTTCTCCAGGGCCGCTGCGCTGCCAGCATGCTGCCACTGGCGAGGGGAGAGCGCCTCACCCCTCAAAACGCCCCCAGCACCAACACCCGCCCAACCTCAGAGCATCGGCGGCAACACGTTCAGGGCCGCGCCTGAACGGCTGACCGCCCCACCTCGACGAGCTCAGGAGGCACGACGGCTGTCAAGCTCACCCAAATGCCCCCGGCGCGAGCAGGCCCACCGTACGGTGACCCGAGGGTGATGGCCATCAATGGGATCGACAGGACATTGTGAAGCGGTAACGGAGCTCCTGCGGGAAGGGACATTCTGTGACAGCTGCCGCTACCAACGAGCTCCGATGCTCCGTGCTGAGGACTCCTCATGTGCGGTGGAGGGCGCCCTTGGCGATTTCTTGCTCAGGTGGAGGATCGGCTCCGCATGTTGTCGTGATTGAGCCATCGGAAGGCGTCGGGTCTGGCTCGCGCTCGCTCGGCCAGCATGGGCGAGCCTTCGCGCCAGATCATCGTCGAACACCAAGCAGCCTGAGGCCAGAACGACTCAGAGATTCGGTACGTCCGCAATGGTCGGTTCCCTGGCCTCGGTGACCATACGTAGCCACGAGGGATGAGTGGTGATCGCGCCAATTGGTCGTACAACGGGCCCTTGTGCCGGGCGAAGCCGCCAACGTGACGCGACAAGGGCGGCAATGGAGACGGCCTCGGTCACCGCGAATCTGTCACCCATGCACATCCGTTTGCCAGCACCAAAGGGGATGAACGCGTTTTGTGGCGGTTGGATCCGTTCCGGCAGCCATCGGTCGGGGTCGAAGCGCTGAGGGTCGGAGTACAGGTCAGGATCCCGGTGCAGCGTGTAGGGGCTGAACATCAAGTCCGTTCCTGCGGGCAGCTCGAAGCCGCCCAGCTGCACATCCGAGGTAGTCCGTCGGGTGACGAGCCAGGCGGGGGAGTACAGACGCAGGGTCTCCGTGACGAGTCGCCCTGTGAAGGCGAGCCGGGGTATGTGCTCCGCTGCAATCGGGGCACCGTTGAGCACAGAGTCGATCTCGCTGTGCATCCGATTCTCGAGGTCCGGGTTGCGGGCCAGTTCGTAGAACAGCCAGGCCATGACGACAGCGGTTGTCTCCGATCCCGCAGCCAGCAACCCAGTGATCTCGGACAGGACGTCGTCGTCCTCCAAGGGCGCTCCCTTTTCATCAGTGAGGTTCAGGAGCAGTGACACGACGTCGTCGAAGGCGTCAGGCTGGTTCCTGTGTGCACTGATGATGTCTTCTACCGTCCGGCGCAGAACGTCCCCAGCCGCCTTGAGCCGTCGGTTGCCGGGTGTCGGCAGGCGTTCCAGCACTCGCAGAGGAAGGAGAGCGCGCTGGAGGGCGGCCATGAAGACCGTGTCGACGCTTCTGAGGATCTTGCCTGCCGCGTCTCGAGGCGGGTGCGATGAAAATAGTGTTTCCATGATCACCGACTGTGTGATCAGCTGCATCTCTGTTTTAAGATCCAGTGTCGCGCCATCGCGCCAAGGCGAGATGGTTTGCTCGATGGTCTTGACCATCGAGTCGATGTAGCCGGTGACCTGCTTGTGATGCAACGAGGGTTGTACAAGACGCCGCCGCTGCAGATGTCTTGCGCCTTCTGCCACAGGCAGAGCGTCTTTACCGAAGAGTTTCAGCTTGGCGAAAAGGAGGCCCTTGTCAAGGTGCTTCGTCAGGCGCCCGGTGAGCAACTCGTGAATGAGGTCAGGGTCGTTGACCACCATCAAGGGCTTCGGTCCCACGGTTATTTGCACCATGGGTCCGATGGAGCGCAGCCGTTGCAGGAACTCTAGCCGGGAGCTTCCACCCACAAGGGATAGAGAGTGTCCGAGGAGCGGTAGCCCGCCGGGGGCTACTGGCGGAAGCTGGAGATGGGCAGTCACGGGTCCTCGTTCCTTTCCACGCGCGGATGGTGGTCTGGTGCGTAGCGTTGCGCCTGACGAACCTCGTTTCTTCTGCTATTAGTTCGGCGCTCCCGACGGACGCGTTCTCGCCCAAGATCACCCGCTTGCTTACCCGCCCCCGGCCGATCCCACACCTGCAGCGTTTGAGTGGACTACTCGCTACCCGGCAGCGGGAGGTCAGTGCATGGCCTGCGGAGCGGGCGGTTGTGTGGGCTTGATCCGCTTTGACGGACATTCGAGATCTGGGGTTCAGCCCCGGGAGGATGTCCATCATGGAGAGTATGGGGAAGAAGAAGCCTCGCC
>NZ_JBEXYB010000095.1:0-1896 GCF_040630715.1 Streptomyces sp. NPDC005752
GACACTCGGGCCCTCGGCCTGCACAGCTTCAGCCCACGGCACGAAAACGGTCCACCGACGCCGTCGGCGGACCGTCATGAAACTTCGAGGCTAAGGGCTTGCCGGGAATCAACACGTCGGTTTGATCTTGTTTTTGTCGAGGTTGAGGAATCTCGCGACGTCAGTCGGTGTGCGGAAGCGGGCGGTCGAGGCAGGGATGTGAATGCCGTGGGCGTCCAGGAGCGGGCGGACGTCTTTCGCTGCGCGGCTGATGGTCATGGCGGTGGTGTTGAAAAGTTGGCCCAGGAGGTCCATGGTCGCAAGTTTTCGCAGGTGGAGCACGGTGGCCAGGATCCGGTCAGCTGAGGTGAGCTTGGGTTTGGCTCCTGTGCCAGGGGCCACTAGGCGTTCGTGACCTCTGCGGGTGCGGAGCACTTGCTCGCGTTGAATTTCCATCGCTGGAGTCAGCACGTCGATGAGTTCGTTGAGCTGCCGGCGGGTCATCCCGGTCAGTTCTGGGTCCTGTAGCGAATGCCACGTGAGGCGGGCCGGTCTGTCCGCCAGGGCCTCGTCCTGTGTGCTGGTGGTGGTCGCGGTGTCCGTCGGGCGCTGGGGGTGGAGGGTGTAGTTCCAGTCGCCGTGGAAGCGGTGGCGGGTGATGGGCAGGGCAGCGATCTCGTCGTCGCTGACGCGGATGCCGGTGGGGTACTCGCCGTTGTCGAGTTCGGCCTGGACGGTGAGGCCGGTGCGGCTGGTGGTCGCGGCGATGGTCTGGAGCATGACTTCGTGGCTGGTCAGGGGCCTGCCTCGCCAGTTCATGGTGATGTGGGAGAACAGCCGGTGCTCAATCTTGTTCCACTTTGAGGTGCCGGGCGGAAGGTGACACACCGTGACCTCAAGGCCGGTCTCAGCGGCGAGGTCGGCGAGTTGGGTCTTCCAGCCGCGGGTGCGGTAGCCGTTGGAGCCGCCACCGTCGGCGGTGATCAGCAGTCGGCGGGCGCGGGGGTAGTCGTGCCGGCCGACCGCCTGCCACCAGCGGCGGATCGAGGCGACGGCGAACGCCGCCGTGTCGTGATCGGTGCCGATGCTGACCCAGCCGGTGTTCGCCGTCATGTCGTAGATTCCGTACGGAATGGCCTTCTCGGCCTGGCCGGGGAAGTTGTGTGTCTTCACCCTCACGGGCTGCCCTGCAGGCTGCCATTCGTGCCCGGCGTTCTTGTAGTCGCCGATCAGTTCCTTCTTCTTGCTGTCCACGCTGATCACCGGGTCCCCGGCGTCCCTGTGGTCTCGTGCCCGCTCGTTGAGGTAGCGGAACTGGGCGTCCCTGTCGGGGTGCTGGGCACCTTCGATGGTCTTGGCGTTGGCCTGCAGGCTGAAGCCTTCTTCTCGCAGCAGGCAGGCGACCGTGTCGGCGGAGACTCGATGGCCCTGGCGGGTGAGCTCCGCTGCCAGCTTCCGGGTCGACTTCGTCGTCCAGCGCAGCGGCGACATCGGGTCACCCCGCTCGTCGGGCTCGACCAGCCCAAGCAGAGCCGGCCGTAACCCCGGATTGAGGTCCGCGGCCCTCTTCCGGCCACCACCAGGTCGACGAATCCGCCCCGACGGCACGTGGCCAGAGTCCAGTTCGGCCGCTCCGCGAGAGACCGTACCCTCCCGAACCCCGGCCGCTGCGGCGACCAGCCTGATCCCACCGTGCCCCAGTGACAGCGCTTCCGCCCCTATGGCCAGCCGACGCTGACGTTCATCGAGATGCGGCAACAACAACTGGAACTTCGCAGCCTGGACATCCTCGATCCCCTCCGGTCTCCCCATACCAGAACAACGTGAGCTTGCTCCGCTTTGACGGACACCATTGGTGTGGTGGTCAGGCTGCGATTGCGGTCTCGTACTCGGCGGGGCTGAGGTAGCCGAGGCTGC
>NZ_JBEXYB010000096.1:0-1770 GCF_040630715.1 Streptomyces sp. NPDC005752
GCGAGGCGTCGAACTCGACTGGAGGACAGTCCTCGACAGCACTGGCATCTCCGACGGCGGCTGCCACGTAGACCTGCCGACGTATGCCTTCCAGCGAGACCGATACTGGCTCGCACCTTCCAACTCCGGTTCGCCTGTCCAGATCGACCTGCCCTCCGCCCCGCCGGCGGAGGCGCTGGACGGCTTCAGGCGCCGGATGGCCGCCGCTTCTACAGATATCCAACGGATGAGGGTGGCGCTGGACGAGGTGCGCGCCCACGCAGCGGCAGTGCTGCGATGGTCGTCACCGGCGGAGGTCGAAGTCCGGAAAGCCTTCCGGGAGTCAGGCTTCGACTCGCTGACCGCTGTGGAGCTCAGGAACCGGCTGTCCGGCGCCACCGGCATCAGCCTCTCACCCACGGTTGTGTTCGACCATCCGACACCGCTCGCGCTTGCCGAGCATGTCCGTGACAGGGCCCTCGGTATCGACGTGGCGGTCGAGGAGCCCTCCAGTGGGGCGGACTCACCGCGTCTGTCCCACGAACCGATCGCGATTGTGTCGACCAGTTGCCGCTTCCCCGGCGACGTCCGTTCGCCGGAAGGCCTCTGGGAGCTGCTCCTGTCGGATACCGATGCGGTATCCGGATTCCCGGACGACCGCGGCTGGAATCTCGCCGACCTGTACCATCCCGACACCACACGGCCGGGCACCAGCTACCCGCATCAGGGTGCGTTTCTCCACGACGCCGCAGAGTTCGACGCCGGCTTCTTCGGTATCTCCCCCCGCGAGGCGTTGGCGATGGACCCGCAGCAGCGGCTCCTGCTGGAGACGTCCTGGGAAGCCCTGGAGCGAGCGGGCATGGATCCGCTGTCGCTGAGGGGCAGTCGTACGGGTGTCTTCGTCGGCGCCGTCCCCCACGGCTACGGCAGCGGATCCGCCGACGGCCAGGAAGCCGAAGGCTATCTGTTCACGGGTGCGGCGGGCAGTGTGGCGTCGGGTCGTATCGCGTACACGTTCGGTCTGACGGGTCCGGCGATCACGGTGGACACGGCGTGCTCGTCGTCGCTCGTGGCGCTGCACCTGGCCGTGCAGTCCCTGCGCCAGGGCGAGTGTGAGATGGCCATGGCCGGCGGTGTGACAGTGATGTCCACTCCTGGGGTTTTCACCGAGTTCAGCCGACAGCAGGGTTTGGCGCGAGACGGGCGGTGCAAGCCGTTCGCCGCGGCGGCCGACGGCACGGCGTGGGGCGAGGGCGTCGGCATGGTGCTGCTCGAGCGGTTGTCGGATGCGGTGCGTAACGGGCATCAGGTGTTGGCTGTGGTGCGGGGTTCGGCGGTGAATCAGGACGGTGCGTCGAACGGGCTGACCGCGCCGAACGGCCCCGCGCAGCAGCGAGTCATCCGCCAAGCTCTGGCGAATGCCGATGTGTCGGCAACCGAGGTCGATGTGGTGGAGGCGCACGGCACCGGGACGACGCTCGGCGACCCGATCGAGGCGCAGGCCCTTCTTGCCACGTACGGTCAGGGTCGGTCCGAGGACAGTCCGCTGCTTCTGGGGTCGTTGAAGTCGAACATCGGCCATACCTCTGCCGCTGCGGGTGTTGCTGGGGTCATCAAGATGGTGATGGCGATGCGGCATGGTGTGGTGCCTGCGACGTTGCATGTGGATGAGCCGTCTCCGTATGTGGACTGGTCGGCTGGTGCGGTGGAGTTGGTGACGGAGCGGAGGGTGTGGCCGGAGACGGGTCGGGTGCGTCGGGCGGGTGTGTCGTCGTTCGGTGTGAGTGGGAC
>NZ_JBEXYB010000097.1:0-1688 GCF_040630715.1 Streptomyces sp. NPDC005752
GTGGAGGTCGAGTCCACCGGGGAGGTGGTCGAGGTGCCGGATGCCCCGGACGCCGCGCAGTTGGTCTCCGACACCATCACCCGCACCGGATATCCTTTCTTCGCCCGCGTCCGTCTTCCGCTGTCCTACGACGACGCCCGGCGCCTGGTGGCACCCATCGTCGCCACCCATGAACCCGACGGGCCGAACACGACGGTCATCAGCATCGGCGGGTCCGACCCCGACCAGCTCGCCGGCTACCTCCTGAGCCTGCGCACGCCGCTGGAGGTGCTGTCCCCCGACTCCGTTCGCGAGGCGCTGCTCGCCCGGCTCGACGCTCTGTACCGAGGGAACGAAGCGGGTCGGCAGGGAGCCGACGAGCAGCCGTGACGAGCCGCTCGTGACGACCGGGCGGGTCACGCGGTGACCGGTGAGAGACCAGGACCGTATGTGTCCGGATCTGCTCCTAGCCTGGATGCGAGGCACACAGCGCCGAGCGAGTCACCGCTCGGGACGGGCCTTTCCCGCAGTCCCACCTCATTACCTGTTCATGGGAGCGCATCATGTCAGCCACCCCCCGCCTGCTGGTTTACGGAGCCACCGGTTACACCGGGAAGCTCGTCGCCGAGCACGCCAAGGAGTCGGGCCTCGACGTCGTCGTGGCCGGCCGCAACCAGGAGCGCGTCAAGGCACTCGGTGAGGAACTCGGTGTCGACAGCCGGGCATTCACGGTCGATGACCCCGCACTCCTGCGAGACGCGCTCGACGGCATCACCGTGGTCCTGAACGTTGCCGGCCCCTTCCAGCGCACCGCGGGCCCGCTGATGGACGCCTGCATCGACAAGGGTGTGCACTACCTCGACACCACCGCCGAATACGACGTGTTCGCCACCGCGCGTTCCCGGCACGCCGAGGCCGCGGCAGCCGGCGTGATGGTCATGTCCGGCGCCGGCTGGGACGTCGTGCCCAGCGACTGCGTGGCCGCCCATGCTGCGGCACGCGTCGACGAGCCCATCGGTCTGCGCCTGGCGCTCAAGCTCCTCAGCGCGACCCCCGAGGAGTCGGAGGGCTTGAATCTCTTCTCCCGCGGGTCCATCGTCAGCGCCACCGAGGGCATCGGTGACCTGGGCGTGCTGGTCCGCAAGGACGGGGACATCGTCGCGCTGCCGGAGCCCAAGGCCGCCTCGTTCGACTTCGGTGACGACGGTCCGGAAGAGTGCGTATCCGTGTCCATGGGCGACCTGATCACCAGCCACTACGCCACGGGCGTCCCCTCGATCGAGGTGTACGTGCAGGTCGGGCAGCCGCTCCCCATCGACCTGGACCTCTCGACGCTGCCCGACGGCCCTACCGCCCAGGAGCGGGAGGTGGGACGCAGCAAGGTCGTGGCCGAGGTCACCGGCCGGGACGGCAGCGTGGTCCGTTCCCTGATCGACACACCGACCGGCTACCGGTTCACCCAGCTGTCCTCCGTGGAGATCGCCCGCCGCGTGCTGACCGGCTCCTTCACGCCCGGCTTCCAGTCGCCTTCCTCCGCCTACGGCCCCGAACTGGCTCTCGCCGTCGGCGACTCGCAGATCAAGGACCTGTAGGGGACACCGTGGGTGGGCCGGCCCACCCACGGATCCGAGTGGAACATGGGTGTGTGGCACCCAGGAAGACAGGTCCTTCCTGGCCCGTCGTCGCGGGTACAGACTGATGGTGTTGGC
>NZ_JBEXYB010000098.1:0-1391 GCF_040630715.1 Streptomyces sp. NPDC005752
AGCCAGTAGCGTTTGTGTTGGAAGGGGTAGGTGGGGAGGGGGATGCGGCGGCGTTGTTGTTGGTTGTAGTAGTTGGTCCAGTGGGGTGTGGTGCCGGTGAGCCAGAGGGTGGCGAGGGTGCGTTGGATGGTTTCGGGGGCGGTGCGGCGGTCGCGTTTGTGGGGGAGTGAGGAGAGGGTGGTGGTGTGGGTGTTGGTGTGGGTGAGGATGCGGCGGGCGAGGCTGCTGAAGGTTTGGCCGGGGCCGATTTCGAGGAGGGTGGTGTTTGGTTGGGTGGTGGCGGTTTGGATGCCGGTGACGTATTCGACGGTGGTGAGGATGTGGTTGCCCCAGTAGTGGGGGTCGGTGGCTTGGTCGTCGGTGATCCAGGTGCCGGTGGTGTTGGAGATGAAGGGTGTGTGGGGGGTGTTGCGTTGGGTGGTGGCGACGGCGGTGGTGAATTCGTCGACCATGGGTTTCATGAGGTTGGAGTGGAAGGCGTGGGAGGTGGTGACGGGTTGGGTGGGCCAGCCGTGTTCTTCGGCGGTGTGGGTGAAGGTGTTGATGGCTTCGTGGGTGCCGGAGATGACGCAGTCGCGGGGGCCGTTGTGGGTGGCGAGGGAGAGGTCGTGGGTGAGGGCGGCTTCGACGGTGGTGCGGTCGGCCATGATGTTGAGCATGGCGCCGGGGGGTTGGTTTTGCATGAGGCGGCCGCGTAGGGCGACGAGGTGGAGTGCGTCGGGGAGGGTGAAGACGCCGGCGAGGCAGGCGGCGACCCATTCGCCGAGGCTGTGGCCGATCATGGCGGTGGGTGTGATGCCCCAGGAGTGCCAGAGTTGGGTGAGGGCGTATTCGATGGTGAAGAGGGCGGGTTGGGCCCATTGGGTCTGGTCGAGTCGGGTGTCGGGGGTGAAGATGATGTCGCGGATGTCGTGGCCGAGGTGTGGTGTGAGGAGTTCGGCGCATTGGTCGACGGTGGTGCGGAAGGTGGGTTCTTGTTGGTAGAGGTCGTGGGCCATGCCGGTGTGTTGGGTGCCTTGGCCGCTGAAGATGTATACGAGTGGTGGTGTGTGGGTTGTGGTGTGGGCGGTGAGGACGTGGGCGGGGTCGCGGGTTTCGAGTGCGGTGGCGATGGCGGTGGGGGTGTTGCCGGTGACGGTGCGGCGGTGGGGGAAGGTGCGGCGGCCGGTGGCGAGGGTGTGGGCGGCGTCGGCGAGGTTGGGTTGTTCGTGGCGTAGGTGGGTGGCGAGTTGGTCGGTGGCTTGTTCGAGGGCTTGGGGTGTGCGGGCGGAGAGGATGAGTGTTTCGGTGGGGTGGGGGCTGGTGGTGGTTGGTTGGGGTTGGGGGGCTTCCTCGAGGATGAGGTGTGCGTTGGTGCCGCCGAAGCCGAAGGCGCTGATGCCGGCGCGGCG
>NZ_JBEXYB010000099.1:0-1388 GCF_040630715.1 Streptomyces sp. NPDC005752
AGCCGGGCCTGTGCGCCGTCGTGGAGGTCGCGTTCGATGCGGCGCAGGTCCGCGGCGGCGGTGTCCACGACCACACCCCGGTCCGACTCCAGCTCCGAGACCCTGGTGGCCAGCCGGGAGGGGCCGAGCAGCCCCAGGACCATCAACCGGTCCACGGACACCAGACCGCGGATGATCCACGGCGTGATCAGCACGAGAGCCAGACCGAACGCGCAGGTGAACGCCACCTCGAAGGGCGAGTCGAGATAGACCTGGTGCGTGCTGTCGCCGTACAGCTGGATGCCGTCGATGCCCGCGTAGGCCGGGAACACCCAGCGCCACAGGGGATAGCTGAACGCGGCCCAGCCGTACGCCCAGAAGTTCACCGCGACGGCGAACGACACCGTCGCCCACGGCATGTGCAGTACGGCGTAGAGGAGGTGGCGCCAGGACACCCCGCTCTTCAGCACGGCGCCGACCCAGGACATCACGCCGCCCTCTCCGCGCACCGGTGCGGGATCCGCGACATCCAGATTCAGCAGGGCGCGCGCCCGGCCCCGCTCCAGGGCGCCGAAACCGCGGCACATCGCCAGGCCGGCCGCGAGTATCGGAATGCCGAGGAAGGTGATCAGCATGCCCAGCCCCAGCGACACCATGGTGACCGCGAAGCAGAACAGCACCACGCCGATCGGCAGGCTCAGGAGCACGTAGGCCAGTTCGCGCCACGTGCGTGCCTCGAAGGGCGCACGCAGGGCCGCGGGGAGGAGGTGCTTCACCGGGGGGCGGCCGTCCGTCCCGGGGCTGTGGTGGTTCCGCGTGTCCGGTCCGTAAGCCGTGGCCATCAGTGGCGTCCGTCCGTTTCTTCCGAGCGGGGGCTTCCCGCGGGGTCTTCGGGAGCGGGAACTCCCCGCAGGCCGATTCGCGGCCGATACCTCAAGACTCCTGTGCCGGGGGCCGCGCCACCATGGGGACGGTCTCCGTGTCCGGCAGGGGGTTTTCCCCACCAAGGGAGAAACCCGGCCCCGGGCGTGCACCGCCCGGCGGCCGGCCGGGTCACACCGCTCCGACCGGCTTGGCCGCGACGTCCGCGAGGTCCGCGCGGTCGCGCCAGGGCAGCTCGGCGGTGACCGTGGTGGGGCCGCCCTCGGGGGAGTCCAGGACGAACAGCCCGTCGACCGCCCCCAGCCGCTCCGCCAGTCCCGACATGCCCGTACCGCCGTCGAGCCGCGCACCGCCCTTCCCGTCGTCCCGGACCCGGATCATCAGCCGGTCGCCGGACCGCCACACGTCGACCGACGCCGTGCCTGCACGGCTGTGCTTGCTGACGTTCTGGAGGAGTTCGGAGACGGTGAAGTAGGCGATGCCCTCGATGGCCTGTGCGGGGCGTGAGTCCAGATCCACCGTGACGT
>NZ_JBEXYB010000100.1:0-1333 GCF_040630715.1 Streptomyces sp. NPDC005752
CCAGCAAGAATGAGGATTGTCGAGGTCCTTGTTCCTGCTCCAGCCGGAGGCACTTCTCAGGTGAAGAAGAGTATCGGGTCGTACCCGCGTGTCCGCATTGAGGGCGGTGGTCGGGCGGTGGTCTCGCAGGCCGGGAGCGTGCTGCTGGTCGAGACGGTCCGTAAGGCCGCTTGGACACCGCGATATCAGCGGCGCTGGCGCCGTGGCGGAAGGCTCGGGCGGTGCATGATCCGGGCAAGATCCTGCTGGACGTGGCTCTGGCGGTCGCGCTGGGCGGGGACTGCCTCGCGGATGTCGGGGTGCTGCGGGCCGAGCCGGCCGTGTTCGGGCCGGTGGCATCCGACCCCACGGTCTCCCGCCTCATCGACACCCTCGCGGCCTCCGGGGAGACAGCCCTGCGGGCCATCCGTGCCGCGCGGGCCGACGTTCGCCAGCAGGTCTGGCGGTTGGCCGACCGGGAAGCGCCTGATGCGGGCGGGACGGTGACCGTGGACCTCGACGGGGTGCTGGTGATCGCGCACTCGGACAAGGAGGACGCCGCACCCACGTGGAAGCGGACCTACGGTCACCACCCGCTGATGGGGTTTGTTGACCACGGACCGGGCGGCACCGGTGAACCGGTCGCGGCCCTGCTCAGACCGGGCAACGCGGGATCGAACACGGCGGCCGACCACACCACCGCCACCCAACTGGCCCTGGCCCAGCTGCCGAAGAAGTACCGGCGCGGGCGCCGAACCCTGATCCGCACCGACTCCGCGGGCGGCACCCACGACTTCGTCGTCTGGCTCGCTCAGCGAGGACGGTGGCTGTCCTACTCGGTCGGCATGGTGATCACCGAGGCAATCCACCAGCACGTGCTGAAGGTTCCGGCATCGGCCTGGACTCCGGCCGTCGAGATGGACGGCGAGGTCCGCGACGGCGCCTGGGTCGCTGAACTCACCGGCGACGTCCTGGACGGATGGCCCAAGGGCATGCGGCTGATCGTCAGAAAAGAACGACCACACCCCGGAGCCCAGTTGCGGCTTACCGATGCGGACGGCATGCGGCTGACGTGCTTCGCCACCAACACCTCGGGCCGGCCGATCGCCGAACTCGAGCTCCGTCACCGACTACGGGCCCGGGCCGAGGACCGCATCCGAAACGCCCGCGCCACCGGCCTGCGCAACCTTCCCCTGCACCGCACCGCTCAGAACCGGATCTGGCTGGAGATCGTGCAGATCGCCCTCGACCTGCTGGCCTGGATGCCGATGCTCGCCCTGACCGGCCAGGCCCGCCTCTGGGAACCCCGCCGACTACGGCTCCGCCTGTTCACCGCAGCCGGACAGCTCGTCAC
>NZ_JBEXYB010000101.1:0-1300 GCF_040630715.1 Streptomyces sp. NPDC005752
TGAGCTGCCCTGGGTTTCGTAGCGGCCGATGTCTTTGGTTTCAGGCGGTGTTCGTGGTCGCCTGGGAGCGATGGTGCTGGGCCTCGAATTCTTCGGGTGGGAGGTAGTCGAGGGCGGAGTGCAGGCGTTCGGTGTTGTACCAGCCGACCCACTGGACGACGGCTCGTTCGACCTGGTCGGCGTCTCGCCAGGGGCCGTGGTGCTCGATCAGTTCGGCTTTGAAGGAGCCGTTGAGGGCCTCGGCCATCGCGTTGTCGTAACTGTCGGCGACGGAGCCGACGGACGCGGTCGCGCCGGCCCCGATCAGGCGCTCGCCGTAGCGAATGGACACGTATTGCGCTCCGCGGTCGCTGTGATGAATGAGCCCCGAGCCCTTCTTGATCCCCCGCCGCCACAAAGCCATCTCCAGTGCGTCGAGCGGGAGATCGGTGCGCATGTGAGTGGCGAGTTGCCATCCAACGATCATCCGGGAGTACACGTCCAGGACGAAGGCGACGTAGACCCATCCCGACCAGGTGCGGATGTAGGTCAGGTCCGCGACCCACAGCTGATTCGGGCGGTGGGCACGGAAGTGCCGGTTGACCAGGTCGGGTGGCCTTGGGGCGGAGGGTTCGGGGGTCGTCGTGCGGCGGCGTTGCCCGCGGATGACGCCTTCCAGGCCGTCCTCGCGCATCAGCCGCTCGATGGTGCAGCGGGCTGCCGTGACGCCTTCGCGTCGCAGTTGTCGGTGGATGCGCCGGGCTCCGTAGGTCTCGCCGGAGTCGGTGTGGATGCGGCGGATCTCCGCGACGAGGTGGTCGTCGCGCTGCCGGCGTGCGGACTTCGGACGTCGGCGGCGGGCGTTGTAGGCGGAGACCGACAGGTCCAATTCCCGGCAGACGGGCTCGACCCCGAAGTCGTCGCGGAGGTGGTTGATCACCGCGTCGGCCTCGTGCGGGGCTGGTCGAGCTCCTTTGCGAAAAACACGCTGGCGGCCTTCAGGATCTCGTTCGCCCGTCGCAACTCAGCGGCTTCTTTGCGGAGTTGTACGAGCTCTGCCCGCTCGGCGGAGGTGAGCAGATCGGGACGGCTGCCGTGGTCGGCCTCGGCCTGGCGGACCCACAGTCGCAAGGCTTCCTTATGGATCCCGAGATCCCGGGCCACGTGGGCGACCGGACGGCCCGAGTTCTGTACTTCACGGACGGCTCGCTCGCGGAGCTCGTCGGGATACTTCCGGGGTGCAGGCATCAGACCTGTGCTTCCCATCTGCCGGATCAATCATGCCCGGCTTCAGGGCCGCTACGAAACCCGGTTCAGCTCA
>NZ_JBEXYB010000102.1:0-1212 GCF_040630715.1 Streptomyces sp. NPDC005752
TGAGCTTGCTCCGCTTTGACGGACACCATTGGTGTGGTGGTCAGGCTGCGATTGCGGTCTCGTACTCGGCGGGGCTGAGGTAGCCGAGGCTGCTGTGCAGTCGGTGCAAGTTGTACCAGCCCTCGATGAAGTCGAAGATCGCGGTGTGGGCGGCGGCTCGGCTGGGCCAGGCGGAGGTGCCGAGCAGTTCGCGTTTGATGGTCGAGAAGAACGACTCGGCGAGCGCGTTGTCCCAGCATTGACCGGTGCGGCCGACCGACAGTCGAACCCCGAACTGGGCTGCCAGAGAGCTGAATTGCTGGCTGGAGTATTGACAGCCGCGATCCGAGTGAAAGATCACGGGACGGGTGGGACGCCGCTGCCGGCAGGCTGCTGTCAGTGCGTCGGCCACCAGCTCGGTCCGCAGGTGATCGGCGGTTGCCCAGCCGACCACGCGGCGGGAGGCGATGTCGATGACCGTGGCCAGATAGAGCCAGCCCTCCTCGGTCGGAACATATGTGATGTCGCCGCACCAGCGGGCATCGAGCCCACTGCGGCCGGGCTGAAAGTCCCGGACGATCAGGTCGGGACGAAACGCAGCCCTGGAATCGGGGACAGTGGTCACCTGCCGTCGGCGGCGGTGCCGGCCCTGCAGACCAGCGGCCTGCATCAGCCGTGCGACACGACGCCGGCCGCACCCGGCACCCTCGCGCTTGAGCACGGCATGCACGCGCGGGGCCCCGTAGGTCCCGCGCGATCGCGCATGGACCTCAAGGATCTGCTCGGTCAGCTCAGCATCCCGCACCGCACGAGGGCCCGGCGGGCCGGAGCGACGGGCATAGAAGGCGGTCCGGGAGACCTTCATCAGCTCACACGCCCGTTTGACGCTGTGACCTGCGCGCTTCTCCGCCTCGATGAACGGGTGCACCGTCACCGGGTCTCCTTCGCGAAGAAAGCTGTGGCCCGCTTGAGGACGTCGACGTCCTCGCGCAGCCGGCGGTTCTCCCGCCGCAGCGCAGCCAGTTCCTCGCGCTCACTGCTGGTCAGCCCGTTGCGCTCGCCCCCGTCGACCTCGGCCTGCTTCACCCAGTCCCGCACCGCGGCCTCGGTCAGTTCGAAGTCCTTGGCGATCTGCCCGACCGAGCGGTCACCTCGTCGGCACAGCCCGACGATCTCGGCCTTGAACTCCGGCGTGAACGAACGACGAGGGCGGCGAGGCTTCTTCTTCCCCAT
>NZ_JBEXYB010000103.1:0-1065 GCF_040630715.1 Streptomyces sp. NPDC005752
TGTTCTGTCCGGGGAGGTTGTGGACGGGTGATGCAGGTCTCGGCTGAGGGATCTTGAACGGGTGAGGGCCTTCCGGGTTCGGTGTGGATTGCGACGTCTACACCGACCAGAAAGGCCCTCGTGCCTCACCGTAATGCACCTTTGACCGAGACCGGGCGTCTGCGGCTGGCCCGCTGTGTGGTCGAGGACGGCTGGCCGCTTCGCAGGGCCGCGGAACGTTTCCAGGTCTCCCCGACGACGGCCCAGCGGTGGGCAGGCCGATACCGGGCCATGGGCGAGGCCGGCATGAGCGACCGCTCCAGCCGCCCCCACCTCAGCCCCGGGCGGACACCGACCCGCACCGAACGCCGGATCATCAAGGTCCGCGTCATTCGCCGGTGGGGACCGGCCCGAATCGCCCACCTGCTCGGGCTGGTGCCCTCGACCGTCCACCGAGTTCTGACCCGCTACGGCCTGGCCCGCCTGACCCACCTGGACCGGGCCACGGGCCGCGTCATCCGCCGCTACGAACGTGAGCGCCCGGGCGAACTGGTGCACGTCGACATCAAGAAGCTCGGCAACATCCCCGACGGCGGCGGCCACAAGAAGCTCGGCCGCCCAGCGGGCCGCAAGACCCGCTCAGGTGTCGGCTACAGCTACATCCACACCGCCGTCGACGACCACTCCCGCCTCGCCTACAGCGAGATCCTCACCAACGAGAAGAAGGAGACCGCTACCGGGTTCTGGACCCGGGCCCAGGAATTCTTCCTCTCCTGCGGGATCACCGTGGAACGCGTCCTGACCGACAACGGCGCCTGCTACAAGTCCTACCTCTGGCGCGACACCCTGGCAGCGGCCGGGATCACCCACAAGCGAACCCGGCCCTACCGGCCCCAGACCAACGGCAAAGTCGAACGCCTCAACCGCACCCTGCTCGACGAATGGGCCTACGCAAAGCCCTACCGGTCAGAACAGGAACGACGCGACGCCTACCCCGCCTGGCTCCACACCTACAATCACCACCGCGGACACACCGCACTCAAGGGCCAACCACCCGCCAGCCGCGTCCCCAACCTCACAGGGCAG